>JBATTK010000158.1:0-28026 GCA_049670505.1 Saonia sp. | reverse complement strand
CTACTTTCCATAGACCATGGAGATTTTGATTTATTAAAAATTATATCAATTGCCGTGCGGGAAATGAGTGAGGGCGAACTGTTGCAGATCGATAAGGCGAGGCGTTTGGATATTACCGAAGAGGTCTATTATGATATTATCCGACAAAAAACGGCTACCTTGATCGCAGCATGTTGCAGCTTAGGTGCATGTTCCGTAAAACCGGATTCCCCGGACGTGGAAAACTTTCGAAAATTTGGCGAGCTAAGCGGCATGGCGTTTCAAATAAAGGACGATCTTTTTGATTATGGAGAAGAAAAAATAGGGAAACCAACGGGGATAGACATTAAGGAGCAAAAAATGACGTTGCCCTTGATCTATGCATTGAACCACTGCACCAAAAAAGAAAAAGGCTGGCTGATCAATTCGGTCAAGAACTACAATAAGGACAAAAGAAGGGTGAAGGAAGTAATTGCTTTTGTAAAAGAAAAAGGGGGATTAAGATATGCAGAAGCCAAGATGCACGCATTTAAGGAGGAAGCTTTGGCCTTGTTGGACAGTTATCCGGAATCTGACTATAAAAGTTCGTTACGGCTTATGGTGGACTATGTAGTAGATAGAAAAAAATAAAATACAATTAGCTGAAAATCAATTTTCTACAAAAAAATCAACAAAAAACTACTCCTTCAGGCAACGTTTTTAAAAGGTAACTCGTCTATCTTTATGGAAGACAACACTAAAAGGCTTGAAAATTATTTCTTTATATAATAACGAGAAGACACTAATAAAAAAAGCAACCGGCGCAAACCGGGAAGCACAGCGGGCCATTTATAATAGGTATGCCCCTAAAATGCTAAGTGTATGCAGGCAGTATATTAAGGATCTACAATTTGCCGAAGACGTAATGATCAAAGGTTTTGTAAAGGTCTTCAACCATATTGGATCATTTAAACACCAAGGTAGCTTCGAAGGTTGGATTCGGAGGATTATGATCAGAGAGGCTATCTCCCATTTGAGGAAGAACCAATTTGTCATTTTTGATGATGAATTATTCGATAAAAATCCATCCCAGCATATCTCATTTGAAGACGAGTTGGATGTGCAACATATACAACGGTTGATAGACGGACTTCCCGAAGGATATAAAATGGTATTTGTATTGTATGCTATAGAGGGATATAAGCATAATGAGATAGCCGAAATGTTGCATATTTCGGAAAGCACTTCTAAATCGCAATTATTTAAGGCGCGTAGGGCGCTACAGGAAAAATTAAGATTGATCGAATTTTCAGGTCGAGCACAATAACAATAAAGTTCAAATTAAAAACATAACATGGCACCCATTAAATTTGAAGAACATATTAAGGATAAACTAAATGAGCGGAAAATTGCCCCTTCCGATAAAGCATGGGATAAGATTGCCAGCACGTTGGACGTATCCCAAGATTCTAAAAAGGGAGGCTTTCTTTGGTATGGAATTGCCGCTGGTTTTATAGGTCTTTTGATGATTTCTATCTGGTATTTTAGCCCGGGAAATCCATTGATTCCTGCGGATAATGGAGTCGTCACTATTCCAAAAGAGGGAACAAAGGAAAATAAAGCGGTCCCAAATAACGTATCCGTTGAAAAAATAGAAGAAAAAACAGCTGTTGTACAGAACGATCCAATACCGAAAATAAAAGATTCTCACAAAAACTTGAGCCCACTTCAAAATAAGGAAGCAGCCGTTGAAGTGAAGGTTGCTGATGGCGATACTAAAAATCTATGGGAAGGCTCGGCGGAAATCATTGATACTAAAATAGCAGAGGTAATAGCACAGGTTGATTTGCTTGAAAAGAATGACACGGCGGTGACCGATGCGGAGTTGGATGCACTTTTACGCAAAGCCCAGGAAGATATTTTGGTAGATAAGCTCTTTCGTAAAGACCATACGGTGGATGCCTCTGCATTACTGGCGGAAGCGGAAGCGGAGCTGGATAAATCTTTTCGAGATCAAATTTTCGAGACACTTAAAAATGGTTACCTAAAAGTCAGGACTGCCGTAGCGCAACGCAACAACTAATAATATCCATAAAAAATTCTTTATGCCTCCTCTTCCATTGGAAGAGATCGGGTGAGGGACAAAATTCATCAATCAATAATCTTCCCAATAATCCACCTCCCTTTTTGGGGGAGGGTGGATGCGGGATAAATCAACATCGGTATGAGAACTATAAGTTTGTATTTGGCATTATTATTACTGGCCTTGTTGGGCCAAACGGTAAGTGCACAGGATCATGGGTACAAGGAAAAGGTAAAAACGTTGCAAGAGCGAAAAAATCAAATTACACAACAGGAAAAGGATGCGTTAAAGTTAGAGATTCAGGATATCAACAAACGTTTGGATAATAAACGGATAACTTCTGAGGAAGCAAAAATCCTAAAACAGGCCGCAGCTAAAAAAAGGGCCCTGAACATAGAAAATAGGATTGCTATTATAGATAACGAAATTGCATTATTGGAACGTAATGACGGGGAAATCCTAAACATCAAGGAATGGGATTCAACGGCTACGGGAATACGATTAAGTATGGATATCATAGAAAAAGATGGATCCTCTACAATATTCAACGAAAGATGGCGATGGAGAAAAAACACCAAATATGACCGTAGAACGTATTCGGATTTGGTTTTAGCCATAGGGTTTAACAATGCTATAATCGAAGGTGAGTCTTTAGGGGATTCCCCATATAGGGTAGGTGGAAGTCGGTTCTTTGAAATGGGTTGGGCGTGGCGGACCCGTGTATTTAGGAATACCAACTTTTTAAGGCTTAACTATGGATTCTCTTTCCAGTTTAATGGATTAAAACCAAAGGAAAACCAAATTTTTGTAACCAATGGAGATCAAACGGAACTGCAGGAATTTGAGTTTAACCTAAGAAAATCAAAATTTAGAATGGATAATTTAGTGTTTCCGGTACATTTTGAATTCGGGCCGTCCAAAATTCGGGAAACAGAGGAAAAAATCCGATACTCCCTAGATAGACAGTTTAGAATAGGGATTGGCGGTTATGGAGGTTTTAACATTGGCACCAGACAAAAACTAAAATATAATGATGATGATGGTAATCGTATCAAGGAAAAATTCAAAAGGGACTACAACACCTCCGACTTCGTATATGGCCTTAGTGCGTACGTGGGCGTAGAAGGACTGTTGTTATATGCAAAATACGATTTAAGTCCTATTTTTAAGGATGCCATTGTAGAGCAACGTAATATTTCTTTGGGCCTTCGGTTTGACTTGTAACATGAAAGGCCGAGAGGGTAGTATACTTCTCGGCCTTTAAACAAAAACAAACCACCACTATATTTTAAATTGCGACTATACCCTGTGTATTGGTGTCAGGAAGATTATTGGATGCCTCACTAATGGGCTCCAATGCTTGTCCGTTGATACGGAATATTCCTATAGTTCCGTCCAAACCATACAATTGGTACAAGTAAGCACCATCATCGGTTATCCACATATCTATCCAACCCTGGGTATTGGCAAAAGCATCCGGACCATTATCCGCTCCTCCCGTACCAATACCTAAAGCTGCGTTTTGATCTAATAACTCCACCGTTCCATTATTAAAACCATAGGAAGCCAAACCTGCTTCTATGGCATTGGATACAAAGAAGGTATTTCCGTCCGATGTAAAGTCTAGCCAGCAGGCGGTCCTACCCGTGTTACCTTCTCCGGAACGTGCGTCTACAGTAATTGGTGTTAGGCTACCATCTCCCTGAATTTGCCATGTGGATACAGAACCGTCTTGTAGTGCGGGGAAGGCGGGTGGAGTACCATTTGGTTGAAATTCCCTTGCCTCTGTAACTACCACATAGTTATCACCTACAATCTGGAAGCCAATGGCGGAAGGAAGATTTCTACCCTCGGTATTTCCCCTTAATGTGGATGTAGCGCCGGCTATTTGATTCGCACTTAAGGTACCGTCCGCATTTACACCGTACACTACAATTTCATCCTCACTCCCAGAGGCCAACGCTGCGGCACCCGCATTTATGGACGCTACCACTAACCAGTTTCCATCGGGCGAGAACTGTACTGCCGAAGGTCTATTGGACAAATCTCTTGTGGATCCTGCTATGGGTGATAAAGTCCCATCCTCCAATAACCAGTAACCGGTAACCGTTCCTTGTTGTTCCGGTTCGCCACCTGCCAAAAATTCGGCGCGTGTTATATTGGAAACATAAACGATTCCTTTTAGACCATCAGCGGCATCGGACCTTTCGGAATACGCTATACTATTGGGGCCAATATTTCCAGTAGGTTGGGAACCGACCAATTCCAGGGAAAAGTCTTCGTTTATATTGAATGAAGTAATAGTATTGCTTCCGGCATTCACGGCCAAAAGTTGCTCATTATCATCGGTCTTTGTAAGGGCATATGCCGATATTAAGGGATCTAAGCCTTCCCCACCGTCAAAATCACCGCCGCTTCCCCCCGTAGGGTTCGGCCCTATAGGAGTTAAAGACCCATCTTCACTTCTACCATATGCAATAATGACATTGGGACCTTGTACGTTGCTTCCAGCTACTTGGCCATCACCATTGGTCATGGCGTAAACGGCACCTACAAAACTTGTTGTACCATCGTCATCTCCATCATTGGCAATTGGGTCTTCCACTACAATATCATCATCATCGTTACAGGACATAAAAGTGAGCGTCATGGCTAAAAGTAGGAAAACAAATAATCTTGAATTTTTCATTGGATTTTTTTAGGGTTTTACATCGTTTTATTACACTCCAACTACTATTAAACTAGCATTGGAATAATTCTAATTTTGATTGCCATCTAAATGGTAATCCTATTGCGTATTTGTATTCCACATTTGTTATTCGGCCAAATAGTATGTGCTTGTCAAAAAAGGGTTATTTTTTATTTTCTTGACTGTAGTTTGGTACGCGAGTATCTTTCATTGCTTACAAGGGAAAAATAAAGTATCACAGCACATTAAAATTTAAAAAAACAGCAACAAATAGATATATGTTATTAAAAATCAACAATATAAGTCGCTCTGTATTTGTTATAAAATAAGAGTGTATGCAATGAAAATGTTATACTTTCTATATAAATATTAACGGCTGCCGCTTATTTTTTATGATGGTTTTTCTGTTTTTAAGGGAAGTTTGTTCAATTCGATTATCTTTACGATATTGCTCTTTTGGCACTAAAATTTTTAAAATTTGATTTCAAAATTTACGATAGACCAAGTATATGAGACGGCCCGTTTGGAGGAGGTGATCGGGGATTTTGTGCAACTAAAGAAATCAGGCTCCAACTTTAAGGGTTTAAGTCCGTTTACGGACGAACGCACACCAAGTTTTATGGTTTCTCCCGTAAAACAAATATGGAAAGATTTTAGTAGTGGCAAAGGTGGCAATGTGGTGGCTTTTTTAATGGAGCATGAGCATTTTACCTATCCCGAGGCCATAAAATATCTGGCCAAAAAATATAATATTGAGGTAGAGGAAACGGAACAGAGCAATGAGGAAAAGGAACAGGCAAATGAGCGGGAAAGTATGTATCTGGTATCCGAATTTGCTCAAAAATACTTTCAGGGGATACTTTGGGAAAGTGAATTGGGTAAAGCCATAGGGTTAAGCTACTTTAAAGAACGTGGATTTACCGATGAGACCATTAAAACATTTGGTTTAGGTTATGGCTTGGATCAATGGGACGCTTTTACCAATGCTGCTTTGGAGAAGGGCTATCGATTGGAATATTTGGAAAAAACGGGCCTCACCATTGTAAAGGAAAATATAGGATCGGCAGATGGTACAAAAAAGTTCGATCGTTTTAAGGGGCGTGTACTATTTCCTATCCATTCCATGAGCGGCCGCGTATTAGGATTTGGCGGACGTATTCTTACAACGGATAAAAAAGCGGCCAAATACCTAAATTCCCCTGAAAGTGATATTTACCATAAGAGTAAAGTACTGTACGGTATCTATTTTGCCAAACAGGCTATAGCTAAGGAAGACAATTGCTATTTGGTAGAAGGTTATACGGATGTAATCCAATTTTACCAAAGAGGGATTCACAATGTGGTAGCTTCCAGTGGTACGGCATTGACACCGGACCAAATCCGTTTGATAAATCGGCTTACTAAAAATATTACCGTACTGTTCGATGGTGATGCGGCCGGACTAAGAGCCTCACTTCGCGGAATAGATCTTATTTTGGAACAGGGGATGAACGTAAAGGTATGTACCTTTCCCGAAGGTGAAGACCCCGATAGTTTTGCCAAGAACAATACCTATGAGGATGTAATGCTTTATCTGAAGGAAAATTCAAAGGATTTTATCCAATTTAAAACATCCTTGTTGGCACAAGAAGCTGCTAACGACCCTATAAAGAAGGCTGATACCATAAGGGATATTGTACATAGTATTTCCAAGATACCCGATCGTATCAAAAGGGAAATCTATATTCAAGAGTGTGCCCGGATGATGAACATTTCTGAAGAAGTACTGTTCAATACCTTGGCGCAGATCGGTAAAAAAGAGGTCGCCGACGCTAATAAAAAGATAGTAAAAGAGCAAAAAGTATTTGATGTTGTAAAGAACGAAAAGGCTCTGGAGAAGGTAGATGTGCAATATGTACTGGAACGAAAAATTATAGAAATGTTACTGCTCTACGGTAATCAAAAACAAGAATTCGAAGACCTTATATTAAAAGAGAATGAGAGTGGCGATTTAGTTCTGGAACCGGAGCAATTGGAGGCAAAAGTATACGAAAAAATCTATCTAGACCTTCAAGAAGATGAGATAGAACTTACCCATGAACGTTTTCGAAATATATACTACAAGTTGATCGAACAGCTGAACGAAAGGGAAGATTTTTCGGTAAACGTTTTTATTACTGGTCTAGATCAGGAAATTGTTGCCGAAATCTCCTCTATTTTAATGGAGGAAGAAAAGTATACATTGCACCATTGGGAACGAAAAGATATTTATCCAAAAGAGAAGAAGCAAGGAGTAGCACAATTGGTGAGCGAAACTATATTGACCTTACGATGCTTTCTCATTAAGCGAAGAATAGAGGCCCTACAAAAAGATACCCAGGAAATTGATATGGATAATCGTGAGACTTTGGAGGAAATCGTTAATTATCTCCAATTAAATAAACTTTTGAATAAAAAATTGAACAGGGTACTTTCGTAAAGTACCTTAGGGATAGGATATAAATAAAGAACCGCGGATTTTACCGCGGTTCTTTATTTTGAACAAAGCTTTAAGTCTTTTTTAATACAGTTCCAAAGCTTTAGCTTGCTGCAGCAAATCTACTAGATTGTCTACATTTAATTTACGCATTAAGCGAGCCTTGTACGTGCTTACGGTTTTCTCATTAAGATTTAAGCCTAGCGCTACATCTTTGTTACGTTTGCCGCTGGCCAATAATTTTAATACTTCAACCTCCCTTGTAGAAAGTTTTCTAAAGAACCTTCTTGGTTTTTGCGTTCCTTCATCAAAAGCAAGGCGTTGGGCAAGCTCGTTGGTAATGAACATGTTTCCTTCGCTTACTTTTTTCACCGCGCTGATTATATAGTCCAAATCCGCAGTTTTGGATAAATAACCGAAAGCTCCCGCCCTTATGGTACTAAGTGCGTATACATCTTCCGATTGCCCACTGTAGATAAGCACCCGTACATTGGGATATTCTTGTTTAATTTTTCTTAAAGTAGCAATACCATTGATCTCTGGAATATCCATCTCTAGTATTACAACATCGGGAACTTCTTTCTCCAATTTTTCAAATAGCTCCGTAGTGGTAGCTACATCGGCTATTACATCAAAATCGGAAGCAGAACCCAGAACATGCTTTATTCCCATTCTCACGATCGGGTGGTTATCTGCGATTAAAACTTTAGTCATTAATTTAGTTATTAGTTATAATTAGTCCTCTTTTGTACTGTATAACTTACAAAAACGGTAAGTTTCTTTTCAATCATTTAACAAAGCAATATTTCGATAAAAATAAATAAAAAAAACTTTGTTTCACTTATATTTAGTTTAATATTATCACTTTAATGCTAAACTTCTTACTAAAAATCATCTTTTTCTAAGAATTTCGGAGTATTTATATCAATAATTGTCCTTTTGTCTAAATTTTTGCCTTCTATGAGCATTCTTGATATGGATTATTGTAATTTTTCTTTGGTTCCATCTAAGATAATCATTATGTCCAAATCGATAAGTGGAAGACAAATATGTGAACAATTTTACTTGTAAATAATTATTTTCGAGGTAATAACTTTATTATCAGTTAAATGGTTATTTTAAATTCTCCGGTATCTCACAGACCGGTATAGGAATCATCTTATGTTTATTTGCCGAATTAAATCTTTTGTAAATAAGAAATACTTCTTTTTCCCTTTCTGAAAAATCGGCCTCCGTTTTACCTTCGTCGCTCATTTTCATGGCCCATTCCAACTCCGGATAGGAAGCTCCTATCTGATCTTCATCGGTCCTATCGTCTCCCCAAAGACCATCGGTGGGAGGTGCAATCATAATCTCTTCATTTATACCCAAGACTTTGGCAATTTCATACACCTCGGTTTTCAATAAGTCCGCAATTGGGCTTAAATCTACACCCCCATCACCGTATTTGGTATAAAACCCAACACCAAAATCCTCTACCTTGTTTCCGGTTCCGGCTACCAAATATCCTTTAAGGGCCGCAAAGTAATAAAGACTTGTCATTCTGAGCCGTGCACGTGTGTTAGCGAGGGACATGAAGCGTTCTTCTTCATTTTCCACCGCTGGAAACACAGTTATCAAACTATCAAAAACAGGGGTAAGGTTTACCATTTGCCTGCGGACATTGTTAAAGTTGTTCTGCAGCCATTCTATATGTCCCGAAGCGCGTGTTACCTGATTTTCCCCTTGGTGTATGGGCATCTCCAAGCACAAGAGGTCTAAACCCGTTTGGGCACATAGGGTAGAGGTGACCGCGGAATCTATTCCTCCTGACACGCCAATTACAAAACCCTTTATTTTGGCATTCGTAGCATAATCCTTTAACCAATGTACGATATGGTCAATTACTTTTTCCGTTTGCATTGCAATATTTTATTTAGTTGAAAACGATTAACTTTGCCCCGTAAAAATAAAGCGTAGGAGCTAAAAAATGAAACTAAAGGAAGATTACTTTCGCATAAAGAGCCTGAATTTTATTGTTTTAACGGTGTTATGGTTTTTTTATAGCTGCGGTGATGGGGATAAAGTCAACAAGGACATTGCCAAAATAGATATTGATTTAAAAATAGTCCGTTTTGACAAGGAATTTGCGAAAGCATCCCCTTTGGATATTCCCTTGTTAAAGAAAACATACCCGTACTTGTTTCCTGTACAATATACCGATAGTGTCTGGGAGGCTAAACTTGTAGATACCTTACAGTTGGAAATACGGGAAGAAGTAGATAAAACATTTATTGATTTTAAAGATGAAACTGCCGATTTGGAACAGCTCTTTAAGCGCATTAAATACTTTTTCCCCAACCTTAATGTACCTAAGGTGATTACACTAACAAATGATGTGGATTATAACAATAGGGTGGTTTTTGCGGATACACTATTGTTTATTGGGTTGGACAACTATCTGGGTCATGGTCATAGGTTCTATGCCGGAATGCAGAATTATATCGCATCCGGTCTGGACAGGCAATTCTTGATAAGTGATGTGGCCGGTGAATTTGCCCGAAAAGTAATTTCTAGACCAAAAGACCGTTCATTTCTGTCCCAACTTGTTTACCACGGGAAAGAATTATTTATAAAGGACAAATTGATTCCCTTTGAAACCGATGCGCAAAAGATGGGATACTCCGAAGACCAATTAGCCTGGGCGCAAGCCAATGAGCAACAGATTTGGCGTTATTTTATAGAGCGGGAGCTTTTGTATAGCACAGATGCCAAACTGGCCCCAAGATTTTTGGATCCGGCCCCCTTTTCCAAATTTCGACTGGAGTTGGATAATGAATCGCCGGGAGGGGTAGGTAGATACATTGGTTGGCAAATAGTAAGGGCGTTTATGGCAAACAATAACCTTAGCCTACAACAAATGCTGAACCTACGAGCGGATGAAATATTTAAAAAAGCGAACTACAAACCAAAAAAAGAATAATGGCAAAGCTCCATACTTCGGAAATTAGATTAAAGGTAGGCTTGGATGAGAATAGGGTTCCCGAAGAACTCACATGGTCCGCGCAAGATGGGGGAATCGATAACGAGGAAGCAAAAGCCATGTTGTTATCCGTTTGGGACAGTAAAAACAAGGAATCCTTAAAAATAGATCTGTGGACCAAGGATATGCCCGTAGACGAGATGAAGATTTTCTTTCATCAGACCTTAGTATCCCTGTCCGACACTTTTATGAAAGCCACCCAAGATGAAAAAATGACAGCTACCATGAAGGATTTCTGCGATTATTTTGCAGAAAAATTGGAATTGAAGCAGTAGCTGAAAATACTTCTCATATCGTTCATAGCCGCATATGGGTATGATGCTCGGATAGTGTTACCCGTAACTAAATAGTTTAATAACCTTAAGATAATAAGTTTGTAGGCGTTTCATCCCGGTACGATTATATTTGGCGACCATTTTGTGCAGGGAAGCCATCGTTATAGTTCCAAGGATGCCTATCCTTTTTTTATATTTTGCATAGGCCAGTGCCATAATAGTAGTGCCGAACACAAAAAGTAGCATTCCCACGATTACTTCCAGAGGAGATAAGGTGCGATGAAAAAATAGGGTCAGACCGTATCCGGTACCGCTACCATAGAGTATAATGGAATGAATTACGTAAATAGGCAATGTATTTTGACCTATTTTGAGAATTATAGGATGTTTTATTAACGATCGAAGCTGCATAAAGACCGCAAAGATCAAAAGAACATTGCCCAAGCGAGCGAATAAATAGTTGTTTTGATAGATTCCCTCAAAAAAGGACCACTGGGTCAACGCATGCAATTGTAAAAAAAATGCTTCGGAATAGAAAATGAGGAAAAAACCTAGAAAGAATACTATGGAAATGATAATGGGGAAGAAATGGACTTTAGAGCCATAACGCGAAAACACTACGGATAACAAACCTCCGAAAGCGGCATAGCCGAACCAAGGGAAAATGGTAAATACGGACCCATGCTTCGCGGTAAAATAATTGGCAAACAGTTCTGGCAAAAAAGCATAGTCCCAATGGTCATAGATAGGTTTTAGGGCAAATACCAGTATCCCGGTCAGAAACAAAAGGGTTGGAAATACAAACTTCTTTTTGGTATAGGAAAAAAGGTAGATTCCGATAATGAGAAGAATGGATACTCCCACACACTGCAGTACATGGGCTATATAAAAGGAATCATTAAGGATTCCTTTAAACAATCCCGGAATACGTAATTGCAATAAATGTCCGATCAATATTAATTGTAATCCACGTTGTACACCTGCTTGGACCCTATGATTTTTCCATCCTTCAGAATACTTTTTTAATAGGAGAAAAGTAAAAATGAAGCCCGATACCGCAAAGAAAACAGGAGCGGTAACACCTCTAAAATAATCCCAAATGTAGAATGTAGGGTTATTCATATCCTTAAATTCATCGGATAACAATCCAACTACAAAATGGCCCTGCAACATCATTAGGATGGCCCAGGCACGCATGGCATCTATAAAGTATAACCGATCAGCACTACTTTTCATAGTCAATTTTTATAACTTCCATTAAATATTTGTGATCAATGTGCGTTCGCTACTATACATGCTACACCTAGGTTTGAATTTTGAGAAAAGGAAAACCCAAAATAGTAGTGCGTATATTGTATTTGGTTATAGTATAGTACGTAAAAAACTCCTTTTTAGACTGTTGTTCTTTCTATTTATAACATGTTTCCCATTCATATTTTTAAAAGACCCTTCAATATGGCTTTGGAATTGAAGCCACTTTCAACTATTCTATCCGATAAAGTGATAATGAAAACTTTGTGCGACTAGACCCTTCCGTAAAACGAAGGAGTACCAATTTAAAGCACAGTTGGGAATAAAGAAGTAATGGATCGGTCTTTATAGTACCAGTGCCTCATGCTCAGGGCAATCTATACGTATATCTTGTTTGTGAAGTGTTTTTTTTAGTAGGCTACAATAATCATTTTCCTCTCCCTTTACATAGAATCTACAGGAAAAACACATCCGTTGTATCGTTATGATTCCAGTTTTGTTCAGTTTTTCGATCATTTCGACCAAGCTTTGGAACAATACTTCTTTTTGAAGTTCGGATAGCGTATGAACGGGTTTTTCGATGGCCCCTGAAAATGAACTCGTCTTGGAAACAATGGCCGTGCCTTTTGGGGTCAGATAAATAGAGAAGCTTCTCGTATCCATAGCATCGGTTTCCTTATAAATCAGCTCCTTTTTGGTTAACAATCGAATGGATTCACTGATGGTGGCCTTGGTCAAGTTAAATTCCTTGGCCAAATAATTTACCTTACACTGTTCGGGTGAATGAAATTTTAGGAATAGAAGGAGTTGTAGTTGAATAGGCGTAAGGCCGTGTTCCTTTCCCTCTTGCCAAAGCAATACCCGGAAGGCTTCCGAAATCCGTTCCAGGGCAACCACAATTTTACTTTCAATGCGCGTATTCTGATAGTTCGGGTCAAAAGTATCCATATACCAAAAATAACCCCAAATAATTAGCTTACCTAACTATTTGGGGTGTAAAAGTTACTTTTTGATAGGTTGGTAAGGTAGGGACAAATCTTCGGATGCAATACTATACACTTGGTATACGCCCAACATGGGCAATCCCTCTTGAGTGGTATTTACCTGCATATAGGCAGTAACAGCGTCAAAATTGAAGTCGTTCTTATGGTTCATGCGGTATTGGGGTACCACTACTTTTATGGAGTTCTCGCTGGTGAATACGGGGAATCCCGGTGAATCCATATACATGGGCATTCCGGGATTGGTAGGAGGTAACTTTACGGTCCCGTCTTCTGTATCGAATTGCTTTACGGACAAACCTCCCGCTACTCTTTTGTCGTCAACAAGAACTACCCAATGCGGATGCCAGATAATACCATCATCATCGTAAACGGCATTGGTATTCTCATCCCATAACGGGGTGTCGTCAAAATCCGGATGAGAGGTAAGGGCCAAAGCTACAATACCTTCCGTTTTTGAAAACCCTACATCTGTTGAGGATAAGTTGGTAGGGAAAACATATCCCAAAACAGGGGCGCCATCCAATTGTCCTACTTTTTCCGGAACACTTTTTCCAGCTTTGCCTTTAACGGTTATGGAAAAAATAAGCTGTTGTAAATCCATATCGTGCTCAACTACACTACTTATGATTTTTAGATTATCCGTATCCTTAAAATTCAGGGATTCATTGGTTTCCTGACCTTTAGATGATAACATATTTGCAAATAGCATCAGAAGGAATATAATTTTAAACTGTTGTTGTTTCATAGTTTTTAAGTTTTAGTCCTATAAAGTTAGTTTAACTAACTTTATAGGTTAAATTTTTTATCCTTTTACTTCGGCCATAGTAGCGCCGTGATTGATGTGTAGCACACTACCATTATCCAATACCAACGCAGGCACGGATTGTACCCCGGAGTTTTCTGCCCGGGCTATAAAGTCCTTGCGTTCTCCTAAATGAATTACCTCTACCGCTACTTTGGAAGTATCTACAATTTGTAATAATTCTTGTTCCGCGTTTACACATACAGGACAACCCGCATGATAAAATGTTACTTTTTTCATATCTCTATATTTTAGTTTAGCACTATTGCCAAAACAAATATAGTAAGTTTAACTAACTAAAAAAATTATTTAATTTTTATTAACACTAAAGAGTGCCATGGTATAATCCAATAATTCATTACCTCCAGGATCCCCATGTCCGGGAACCACAATCCTAAGCTCTGGATAGGTTGCTTTGATCTTTGAGACCGTATGGCTCCATTCAGTTACATCGGCATCTGCCAAATTACCTTTTTTGGCATTTATAGATTTGATCATGCAGCCTCCAAATAGCAGTTCTTCATCGGGAATATAGCTGACGATATTATCCGTTGTATGTGCCGCCCCAAAAAAACGATTGATTACTTTTCCATGCCCTACGTCCAATTCCATGGAATCCTTGAATCCAATTTGGGGAACGATAGTACCTTCCTTTACCGCCAATAGAATGGTCTCCGTATGGGAGAATGAGGGAATACCCAAAGTATGGAAGGCATCCAATCCCCCCAGACAATCGTCGTGAAAATGGTTGATGATTATAGCCGTAACATCACATTTTTTGACTTCTACCACCCATTTGACCAATTCCAACGAAGTTTTGGAATCTATCGGGGTATCAAAAATCACAGCTTCATGATTATTTAGGTAGACCAGGCCGTTGGATGGAAATGTACCATAGCCGGGAATAACAAGATATGAGGTATGTATAAAACTGTTCTCGGAAACAGCAGTAATTTTTAGGTTCTCGGAGACGTAAGCTACCACCGGTTTTTTTGACTTGCATTGGGAAGATAAAAGAACTAAAAGTAATAGGCCGCTACAGCGAATAATTTTTTGCATCATCTCATTAGGTGGTATCGTTGGGGACTAGTTTAAATACTGTTCAAATATATCATAATTAGTTACCTTTCGGAAATGGAACACCAAAACCCAGAAAAACTCTTGTTCGTATATAATGCGGATTCGGGATTGCATAATGCCCTGTTGGACAGCGCCCATAAAATTCTTAGTCCCGGCACCTATGATTGTAAGTTGTGCGATATTACTTTTGGTGCATTCGCGGAAAAACGAAGATGGAAAAAATTCCGGGAGGAAAGTAGGATGAAGATGGAGTTTTTGCACAAGGACGAGTTTTCCAAACAGTATGCATCCAAATTTGGACACAAGTTTGAATTCCCGATAGTTTTAGCTTCTTCTTCTAATGGTCTGGATGTTTTTATAAGGCCGGAAGAATTTAAAAGCCTGGAAAATACGGAGGATTTGATCCAATTAATTCAGGAACGCAGTTTGTAAGTCGAAGGGTTTTAAGTCGCAGTGTCCGGAATAAGGTGTATTAACTTCCTGTTTCCGGTTTTTCGTTTTTTCTCCTTTTTCCTCGGTCTTCGGAAAGATAGTCTTCAGTAGGCAGTGACGGTCGGCGGGAGTTCCGTTTCTGGTTTCTGGTTTCTCATTTCTAACTTCTCACTTCTCATTTCCGATTTCAGCTATGCCCTTTTTTACCTTCTTTATAAAGGGCCTTATTTATTTCTTCAATATATGCCAGAAGCGCATCGCGCCCCGTTGTTTTTGTAGAAGAGGTAATAAAATAATTGGGGGCTTCTTCCCAAACACCGGACAGCAAATCGGCAATATAGGCATCTACTTGTTGATCTATCACCTGGGGTTTTAATTTATCCGCTTTGGTAAAGACAATGGAGAAAGGAATACCATGGACTCCCATCCATTCCATAAACTCCAAATCTACTTTCTGTGGTTCGTGTCGGATATCGACCAAAACAAAAGCACTGACCAATTGTACTCTCTTTTCAAAATAATCGGTAATGTACTTTTGAAAAATCTTCTTGTCTTTTTTTGAGGTACGGGTATAACCATAACCGGGTAAATCTACCAAAAACCAATTATCATTGATCTTAAAATGATTGATAAGTTGAGTCTTTCCCGGTCTTCCAGAAGTTTTGGCCAGGCTTTTCCGTTGGGTAAGCATATTGATAAGGGAAGATTTTCCCACATTGGAGCGACCTATGAACGCATATTCGGGCAAAGGTTCCTTTGGACATTTCTCCACATTGGAATTGCTTATCACAAAGTCGGCCGACTTTATTTTCATCGGAAGATTTTTTTAGAAATTACGCTTTTGCAACCAAGCGTCCAGCACCGTATTGAATTCTTTTGGATGTTCCATCATGGGTGCATGCCCACATTTTTTTATCCAAAAAAGTTCCGAATCCGGCAATAGCTCATGAAACTCCTTGGCTACATTAGGCGGCGTTACGTTATCGTTTTCTCCCCAAATAATACAGGTCGGTGTATGCATATGCGGTAGATCCTTGGACATATTATGGCGTATGGCACTTTTGGCGATCGCTAAGGTTTTTACCAGTTTCATACGATCGTTTACCGTAGCGAAGACCTCGTCCACAATTTCTTTGGTAGCAACTTTTGGGTCGTAAAAAACATCTTCCGCCTTCTTTTTAATGAAATCATAATCTCCCCGCTTGGGATAACCATCGCCCATGGCGCTTTCATAAAGACCGGAACTTCCGGTAATAACCAAAGCCCTTACCATTTCCGGATAGAGTTTGGTATGTAGCAATCCTATGTGTCCACCTAAAGAATTTCCCAGTAGAATCACATCCTTTAATCCTTTGAACTCAATGAAACGTTCCAAAAATTTGGCGAAGTTCTTTACGTTGGTCTTTAGGACGGGCATTTGATAGATGGGGAGCTCGGGAACCAAAACTTTATACCCTTTTTCTGGAAAATAATCCATTACGCCTTGAAAATTGCTCAGTCCTCCCATGAGCCCATGTAATATAATAATAGGGTCACCTTCCCCTACTTCCATATACCGATATTTTCCTTCAGTAATAATCTTTTCTTCCATTAAGGACAGCTTCTGGTATCAGTTGGCAAATATAGGCATTTCCGCATAATACCAATGTATTGTTGTTGTGGCGCAGAAGGTCGGGAATTCCTTGGGTTTTTTAAAAAAGAGGGGAATAGCTACGATCGTAGATGGCATAGTTTTTTGAGCTTTCCATACAAAAAACCATGCAAATAGTGGAAAATTTATCAACAATGTGGTAATTTGTGGTATTAAGTGGTAATAATTTCTATATATTTGAGTTATTAAAGCAAAAACGGACCAACTTTGGAAATTTATTTCGTTGGAGTATATAACTGTAAAGCTGATGCCAAAGGTAGGGTAATGTTACCTGTTGCCCTAAAAAATCAGCTTACTCCTATACTAAACGAAGGGTTTTTTATCAAACGCTCCATGTACGCTACTTGTCTAGAATTATATCCGATGAGTGAATGGAATACGGTAATGAAGGAATTGAATACCAAAAGTAGGTACGATAAGGACAATTTGGATTTTATCAGAAAATTTACGGCCGGTTTAAAGCCCGTTGAAATAGATGCGACAGGTAGATTGCTAATTCCAAAGAATCTGGTGACCATGGTAGGTATTTCCAAAGATATTGTACTGGCCTCCATGGGTAAATATTTGGAAATATGGGACAAGGATAAATACGAAGATGATATTGATGCACCTCCCGAAGAAATTGCCAGCTTGGCAAAAAAGGTCATGGGAGGGGAAGATAAAAAAGATGAGTTATCATAATCCCGTTTTGTTGACGGAGTCGGTTGATGGACTTCTTATAAAGGAAAATGGCGTATACGTGGATGTAACCTTTGGAGGTGGAGGGCATTCTAGGGAAATATTGAAACGGCTGGGGAACGATGGGAGATTATTGGCATTTGATCAGGACGAAGATGCTTTGGAAAATAATATCGATGATGAACGGTTTCAGTTGATCAATGAGAATTTTAGGTTTATTAAGCAATTTTTAAAGTTCTATGGCATTCGGAAAGTGGACGGAATCTTGGCAGATTTTGGAGTTTCCTCATATCAATTTGATGAGGCCGAACGTGGATTTTCTACCCGTTTTGATGCGGATTTGGATATGCGTATGAGCAAAAAGAACAGTGTTTCGGCCTATGAGGTGGTCAATACCTACTCCTATGATGATTTAAGAAGGGTCTTGTTCCAATATGGTGATCTACGCAATGCAAATGCCATGGCAAAAGTAATCGTTGCAAGTAGGGAAGAAGCACCTATAAAAAGAACAGAACAGCTAAAAGATGTGTTACGGCGGTTCTTGCCCAACCATAAGGCGCACAAGATTTTGGCACAGATATACCAAGCTATACGTATTGAGGTGAACCAAGAAATAGAGGTAATCAAGGAGTTTTTGCTTCAGACCCCTTCCTTAATGGACACGGGAGGCAGGCTTAGTGTAATCAGTTACCATTCCTTGGAGGACCGATTGGTAAAACGGTTTATACGCTCCGGGCGGTTTGAAGGGGAACCGGAAAAAGATTTTTATGGGAACGTAGACCTTCCCTTTAAAAAGGTAGGAGGGCTGGTAGTTCCATCAAAAGAAGAAATTGCCCTGAACAATAGGGCCCGTAGTGCCAAGTTGCGAATAGCGGAACGAATATGATTTAGAGTTAATAAGGCCATTCCATCAGCGGAAGGGAAGTGTCCCGGTGAGAATGGGACCTAGGAGTTGGGAATAGCTTGTAAAACCAAAAGTTAAAGGATACGGAAATAAATTCAGCATCAATGAAAAATGGAATTTTGGATATTTTGAAAGGCAAGTTTTTAGTGAGCGGTGATGCCCCAAAAAACTGGCTTTTTATCATTTTCGCCTCTTTTTTGGCTACCGTTATGATTGCGAGTTCCCACAGTGCCGATCGTAAAGTGCATCAGGTGGCGGCATTGAATGAAGAGGTAAAGGAATTGAGAAGTGAGTTTGTTGATGTTCGTTCCGACGTGCAAAGACTAAAGTTGGAATCGACCATTATGCAAACTGTAGAAGAGGAAGGTCTGTTTCCGTCGGAAACCCCACCAAAGAAAATAAAAGTCAAATCAAAAGAATAGTGGCCACAACCGAAAAGAACATATTGACCCGATTGTATGCAGTAGCGGCTTGCTTGTTCTTATTCGCGATCGCTGTAGCCGTGAAACTGGTAAGTGTACAGATGGTACATGGTGATAGGTATAAAAAAATGGCCTTGAACCGTACGGAGAAAATGTTCACCATTGCTCCCAATCGCGGTAATCTATATTCCGATGATGGAAGTTTGTTGGCAACTTCGGTATCCAGATACAATATCCGTTTTGACGCTGTCACCGTTAAAAATGAGGATTTTGAAACCAACATTAAACCCTTATCCGATTCGTTGTCCTTATTATTAGGTAAGTCTTCGTCCTATTACCAAAAATTATTTAGGAAGGCCAAAGCCAATAAACATAGGTACAAACTGGTTGCACGTAATCTGGATTATTCCGATTACATGCAGATCAAGGGCTTTCCACTTTTTGATAAAGGTCCTAATAAAGGGGGATTGATCGTAGAGCAACGAACGGTTCGGGAGCATCCTTTGGGGAAAATTGCCGAACGCAGCGTAGGCTACGAACGCGTAGATGATAATGGATACTATACCCGCGTAGGCTTGGAAGGCGCTTTTGGTCAATACTTAAGAGGGGCAGAAGGAAAACGGTTGAAACAAAAAATAGCCAAAGGACAATGGAAACCTATTGGTTTGGATAACATTATTGAACCCAAGGATGGTTACGATGTAATCTCCACGATCGATATCAATATACAGGATATTGCCCATCATGCCCTGTTGGGTCAATTGGAAAAATATAAGGCAGATCATGGCTGCGTTATCGTCATGGAAACAAAGACTGGAGAAATCAAGGCCATTTCCAATTTGGGAAGAACCGGGGATGGAAAATATTATGAGCGTCTTAACTACGCCGTTGGTGAATCGCACGAGCCAGGATCTACGTTTAAGTTAATGTCCCTTGTGGCGGCATTGGAGGATAAGGTCGTAGATACCACGACCATAATAGACACCGAAAAGGGAAGATGGCGTTTATACGACAGGACCGTACGCGATTCCAAGCACGGTGGATACGGAAAAATTTCCGTTTCCAAAGCTTTTGAAGTTTCTTCCAATACCGCATTCGCGAAAATGATACATAACGGTTATAAGGAAAAACCGGCCAGATTTGTGAACCGCTTAATGAACATGAACCTTCATCAAGAATTGGGTTTGCCCATTAAAGGTGAAGGAAAACCTGTAATACGTTATCCCGGGGATAAAGGTTGGTCGGGAATTTCTTTGGCATGGATGTCCCATGGATATGAGGTTTCATTGACTCCCTTGCAGACACTCACTTTCTACAATGCGATTGCCAATGACGGGGAAATGATCAGGCCAAGGTTGATCAAAGAAGTAAAGGAATGGAACAAGAGCATCCAAAAATTTGAGAAGGAAGTGATCAATCCATCTATTTGTACCAAGGAAACGGCGGCCAAAGTAAAACAACTGCTGAAAAATGTGGTGGAGAAGAAACATGGTACGGGGCATGGTCTATACTCCCCTAATTTTTCGATGGCAGGCAAAACCGGCACATCCCAAAAACATTATGTTTCCAAAGATCCGGACAAGCTGCGCTATATTTCCTCCTTTGCGGGCTATTTCCCCGCGGATAACCCCAAATACTCTTGTATCGTGATTATTCATGAACCGGATAAAAGTGTGGGGTATTACGGTGCGGATGTCTCCGGTCCCGTCTTTAAATCCGTAGCGCAGAAGATTTATGCCACATCTCCCCTCATAGATGAGGTCGACACCTTGGAACCGGAAAATGAGCAGCTCGAAGAGGCATACCGGCAATATTACGTAGAGGCACAAAAGAAACATAAAAAAGTTCCCAATGTTAAGGGGATGAGCGGTATGGATGCGGTCTCCCTATTGGAAAATTTAGGATTACAAGTAGAGGTCAAAGGCAATGGAAAAGTTAAAAAACAATCCATTTCCCAGGGAACCGATTTAAACAAAGTCGAAAAAATTATTTTGGAACTTTCATGAGGTTATTAAAGGACATATTGTATGGGGTTAGTCTTTCCGCGGTTAGCGGATCTACGAATATTAGGGTCAATACCATATGCTTCGACTCCAGAAAAGTAGGATTGGATGATGTTTTTATCGCTATAAAGGGTACGGTTACGGATGGCCATGAATATATAGAAAAAGCCATTAATGTAGGGGCCAATGCCATTGTTTGTGAGGAGCTTCCCGATCAATTGGTGAACGGGATAACCTACGTAGAAGTGGATAATGGCAATAGCGCCTTGGCCATCATGGCGTCCAACTTTTACGACATCCCTTCCAAAAACTTAAAACTCATAGGGGTTACAGGGACCAATGGTAAAACAACCGTAAGTAGTTTGTTGTATCAATTGTTCAAAAAAGCAGGATATAAAGTAGGATTGATATCCACCATTAAAATTATGGTAGATGAAAAAGAATACGCCACAAGCCATACTACACCGGATGCGCTGACCATTAACGAGCACCTGAGTTTAATGAACGAAGCGGGAGTGGAATTCTGCTTTATGGAAGTTAGCTCACACGGCATCCATCAAAAACGAACGGAAGGACTGGTTTTTGAAGGTGCAATATTCACCAATTTGTCCCATGACCATTTAGACTATCACAAAACCTTTGCGGCGTATAGGGATACCAAAAAGATATTGTTCGATAATCTTCCCAAAAATGCTTTTGCCCTTACCAATATAGATGATAAGAACGGTTTGGTGATGCTGCAGAATACAAAGGCCAAAAAGAATACCTATGCGTTAAAGTCCTATGCGGATTATAGGGCGCAGATTCTGGAAAACCAGTTTAATGGTCAATTATTAAAGATTGACGATAATGAATTGTGGACCAAGCTTATAGGTCACTTTAATGCCTATAACATTTTGGCAATTTATGCTACCGCAGATCTTTTGGGGTTAGAAAAACTAGAAATCCTTCGTTTATTGAGTGAATTGGAAAATGTAGACGGCAGGTTCCAATATTTTATATCAAAAGAAAAAATAACGGCTATTGTTGATTATGCTCATACGCCGGACGCCTTAAAGAATGTACTTGATACAATCAATACATTGAGAACTGGAAATGAAAACGTCATCACCGTAGTGGGGTGTGGTGGTGACAGAGATAGTTCTAAGCGTCCGGTAATGGGGCATATCGCATCGGAATTGAGCAATACTGCCATTTTCACCTCCGATAACCCCCGTACCGAGACGCCGGCTTCGATCATTGAAGCAATGGAAGCGGGTGTGGAACCCCAGAACGTAAAGAAAATTTTATCCATTGAAAACAGAAAACAGGCTATTAAGACCGCTTGTCAACTAGCACTGGGCAATGACATTATCCTGGTGGCCGGTAAAGGACATGAGACCTATCAGGAAACCAATGGAAAGAGAACGGATTTTGATGATTTTAAAATAGTTAAGGAAATATTGAAGGAATTAAATAAATGACCGGGCGATACCGCTTAGGGGAGGATTATGCTATACTATCTATTTGAATACTTAGAAAAACAATATCAGTTTCCGGGAGCTAGCCTTTTTGAGTTCCTAACCTTTCGCGCGGCCATGTCGGTATTGTTTTCCCTAATTATCGCTACGGTATACGGTAAGCGGATCATCCTTTTTCTTAGGCGGAAACAGATTGGGGAAACGGTTAGGGACCTAGGTTTGGAAGGACAGCAACAAAAAGCGGGTACCCCTACCATGGGCGGATTGATCATTATTATGTCTACCCTGATTCCTGTACTTCTATTTGCCAAGTTGGATAATATCTATGTCATTTTATTGATTGTCACAACCGTTTGGATGGGAATAATCGGGTTCGTAGACGACTATATAAAAATATTCAAAAAAGATAAAAAAGGTCTTAAGGGCAGATTCAAGATCATGGGGCAAGTAGGTTTGGGGCTGATCGTTGGCGCAACACTTTATTTTCACCCGGAGGTCACCATGAAGGAGAAGAATAAGACTATGATAACCTCGCAATATACCGTAGCGGAAGTACAGGGACAGGAAATAAAATCTACAAAAACCAATGTGCCATTCTTTAAGGATAATGAATTGGATTACAGCAGTTTTATTTCCTGGGCGGGAGAGGGAATGGAAAAATATGCATGGTTGATCTTTATTCCCATCATCATAATTATTGTTACCGCAGTATCCAATGGTGCCAATCTTACCGATGGTATCGATGGTCTCGCAGCAGGAACATCGGCAATAATCGTACTCACGCTGGGAATTTTTGCATGGGTATCGGGTAATATTATTTTTTCTGAGTATCTAGACATCTTTTTTATTCCAAGAGCAGGGGAATTGGTAGTTTTTATTGCGGCTTTTGTTGGGGCATTGGTCGGTTTTTTATGGTACAACGCATTTCCCGCGCAGGTTTTTATGGGAGATACGGGAAGCCTTACCATCGGAGGGGTCATCGCTGTAATCGCCATTATAGTGCGCAAGGAACTGCTCATCCCGTTGTTATGCGGAATTTTCTTTGCCGAGTCCTTATCGGTGATGTTACAGGTAGGGTATTTTAAGTATACAAAAAATAGATCCGGGGAAGGTAAGCGTATTTTTTTAATGGCGCCATTACATCATCACTATCAAAAGAAAGGATATCATGAAAGCAAAATAGTGACCCGGTTTTGGATTATAGGGATACTATTGGCCATAGTGACCTTTGTGACATTAAAAGTGAGATAAAGGCCCGTCTCCGACACTTCCCTCTTGGAAGGGGGTAGATATGAAAAAGAGAAAAGAACATAAGCGTGAGGGCATCTCCCCCGAGGGGGGAACGAAGGGGGCTTACTTGGTGATATTGGGCGGAGGAGAAAGTGGAGTGGGTACTGCCATTTTAGGCAAGCAAAAGGGGTATGAAGTGTTTGTGTCGGACAAAGGGCAACTAAAGAATACATATAAAGACGTTCTTACACATTTTGAGATTGATTGGGAAGAGGAACAACATACGGAAACGCGGATATTGAATGCCGATCTGGTAATGAAAAGTCCCGGGATCCCGGATACCGTTCCTTTGGTAAAAAAGTTGTTGGAGCATGGCGTACCCGTGATTTCCGAAATAGAATTTGCCTCTAAATATACCGATGCGACCATCATAGGAATTACAGGTAGCAATGGGAAGACCACGACCACAATGCTTGCAGATCATATTTTACGAAAAGCAGGTCTGCATGTAGGTATGGCAGGTAACATTGGCGATAGTTATGCCAAAATGGTGGCTGAAAATGATTTTGATTATTACGTTTTGGAAATCAGCAGCTTTCAGTTGGACGGTGTCGTGGATTTTAAACCGCATATAGCGATTATCACCAACATTACACCGGATCATTTGGATCGATACGAGTATCAATTTGAAAACTATATCACTTCCAAGTTCCGGATAGCAAAAAACCAAACGGCCGAGGATTACTTCATATACGACGCAGATGACGAGGTAATTACAAAATGGCTGGAGAAACACCCGATTCGATCCAAATTAATGCCTTTTTCGATTCGGAAGGAAGTTTCTGAAGGGGCGTATATAGCGAATAATAAGATAGTAATAAAGACTAAAAATAAAACGATAAAGATGGCAACCGATACTTTAGCCTTAGAGGGAAATCATAACCTTAAGAATACCATGGCCGCTGCCACAGCAGCTACCTTGGTGGAAATTAGAAAAGAGTTCATCCGCGAAAGTATAAAAGACTTTCAAGGAGCTCCACATCGTTTGGAAAAAGTACTTAAAATCCATCATGTACAGTACATTAACGATTCCAAGGCGACGAATATAAATGCCACGTATTATGCGCTAGACAGCATGAGCGCACCAACGGTTTGGATCGTTGGAGGTGTGGATAAAGGGAATGATTACAGAGAATTAATGCCTCTTGTGCGCGAAAAGGTCAAAGCTATTATTTGTCTAGGTCTGGACAACTCCAAAATTAAGTATGCCTTTGGCAATGTAGTGGATTTAATGGTAGAAACCTTCGCTATGGAGGAAGCTGTAAAAGTAGCATATAAGATTGCAGAACGGGGAGACACCGTATTGTTGTCACCTGCCTGTGCCAGTTTTGATCTTTTTAATAATTATGAGGATAGGGGAAATCAGTTTAAGGAGGCGATTAAAAATTTATAGGGGTGTTAAAGGTTTTAAAAAATATAAAAGGGGATAAAGCTATTTGGGCCGTTGTGGCCCTTCTGGCCCTGTTTTCTTTTTTGCCGGTATACAGTGCCAGTAGTAATCTGGTCTATGTAGTAGGTAAAGGAACTACCATTGGGCATTTGGTAAAACATGCGCTTTTATTGTTTTTAGGTTTTGGAATTATATATGGGGTACATAAAATACCTACCCATTTCTTTAAGGGCCTATCCATAATAGCCATGCCCATTGTTTTGGTATTATTGATATATACTTTGGCCCAGGGCACTATAATCGATGGTGCCAATGCGAGCAGATGGATCCGCTTGCCCTTGGTAGGGGTAACTTTTCAGACCTCCAATCTGGCCGCTGTAGTGTTAATGATCTATGTGGCACGATATTTAACGAAGATCAAGGAAAGGACAATCACTTTTAAAGAAAGTATTTTGCCCTTATGGATTCCGGTTTTTTTGGTACTCATCTTAATATTGCCGGCCAACTTTTCCACGGCCGCCATTATCTTTTTTATGGTGTTGGTGCTTTGCTTTTTGGGTGGATATCCAATGAAGTACCTCATGGGAATCGTTGGGACGGGAGTCTTATGTCTTACCTTATTTGTATTAACGGCAAAAGCGGCGCCGGATTTATTCCCGAACCGCGTAGATACTTGGATCAGCAGGGTGGAGAGCTTTTGGAACCCGGAGGATACGGAAGCAGACTACCAGATAGAAAAGGCGAAGATAGCTATAGCCACCGGCGGTATTGTGGGGAAAGGAGCGGGGAAAAGTATCCAGAAAAACTTTTTGCCCCAAAGTTCGTCCGATTTTATTTATGCCATAATAATTGAGGAATACGGATTGATCGGGGGCTTTACCCTTATGTTCTTTTATCTGCTATTGCTATTTCGAATTGTGGTAGTAGCCAATGGTAACAAAACCGTTTTTGGAAAGTTGTTGGTAGTAGGCGTAGGCCTGCCTATTGTATTTCAGGCCATGATCAACATGGCGGTAGCCGTAGAATTATTTCCGGTGACCGGCCAGACCTTGCCGTTGATCAGTAGCGGGGGTACTTCTATTTGGATGACCTGTTTGGCCATAGGGATTGTGCTGAGTGCAAGTAATAAAGATACATTGGCGGAAAGTGAAACTTCCGGAATGGATGATACGAACCCTTTAGAAATTTTGAGTGGACAATTATAGGTTCATACTTTCCGGGGGGGGCACTGGCGGACATATTTATCCGGCCATTGCTATAGCAAATGAATTGAAAAGCAGGTATCCGGAAGCCGATTTTTTGTTCGTAGGGGCAAGGGATAGAATGGAAATGGAAAAAGTGCCCCGAGCAGGTTATAAGATAGAAGGATTATGGATTAGTGGTTTACAACGGAAACTGACGTTGAAGAATTTGATGTTTCCTATAAAATTGATAAGTAGTTTGATAAGAGCAAGGAACATAGTGGCAAAGTTTAAACCCCATGTAGTTATAGGTACCGGGGGATTTGCCAGTGGGCCGCTTTTAAAAATGGCATCGCACAAACGGATTCCCTGTGTGTTGCAGGAGCAGAATTCGTATGCCGGGATTACGAATAAGCTATTGGCGGAAAAAGCTAAAACGATCTGTGTGGCCTATGATGGTATGGAGCGATTTTTTCCGGCCGATAAAATTGTAAAAACAGGAAATCCCGTTCGTGGGGATTTAATACACATCGCTACTGATACCGATAAGGCCTTTGATTTTTTTGGACTGAATCCCAATAAAACCACCTTGTTGATTTTAGGTGGAAGTTTAGGGGCAAGGAGAATCAATCAATTGATAGCTGAAAAGCTGAATTTCCTTGAAGCCTTCGATGTGCAAATTATATGGCAATGCGGCAAGCTCTATTATAAAGATTACAAGCAGTACAATTCCGATACGGTGAAAGTATTCGATTTTTTAAACCATATGGATTATGCCTATGTCGCGGCCGATATTATTATTTCCAGGTCCGGTGCAGGATCGGTTTCGGAATTATGTATTGTAGGGAAACCGGTCATTTTCATTCCGTCACCCAATGTTGCGGAAGACCACCAAACCAAAAATGCAATGGCTTTACAAGAAGTGGGTGCAGCAATATTGGTACAGGAAAACGACTTGGAAACACGGTTCGAAACTAGTTTTTCGGATGTATTCCTATCTAAAAATAAACAGGAGGAACTAAGTGCCAATATTAAAAAGTTGGCGATGCCGAATGCTACAAAACACATTGTGGACGAAATAGAAAAATTGTTGGAAGAACAAAAATGAACATAAAGGATATACATCACGTCTATTTCATTGGTATCGGAGGTATCGGTATGTCCGCCCTTGCCCGTTACTTCAGGTTCATGGACAAGGAGGTAATGGGATACGATAAAACCGAAACACCCTTGACCCAGGAGTTAACGGGTATGGGAATAGCGGTACATTATGATGATGATCTGAAATTGATTTCCGAATTGCATTTGACTCCTAAAAATACGTTGGTCGTTTATACGCCGGCCGTTCCGAACACCCATAAAGAGCTCAATTACTTTTTGACCAACGATTTTAAAGTGAAGAAGCGATCGGAAGTTCTAGGTATGATTACCAAGGACACCTTTTGTCTTGCAGTGGCCGGTACGCACGGCAAAACTACAACATCGAGTATTTTGGCCCATTTGCTAAAAGAAACGGGTACACCATTGACTGCCTTTCTAGGCGGAATATCGGAAGATTTTAATAGTAATTTCCTGTTTGAAGGAACGGATTATTCCGTTGTGGAAGCTGATGAATACGATCGTTCCTTTTTACAATTATCCCCGGATATAGCTTGTATCACCTCTATGGATGCCGATCATTTGGATATTTATGGGGATAGCGATGCATTGGAAAAATCGTTCGCTGATTTTGTACAATGTTTAAAGCCTAACGGAAAGCTTTTTGTTAGAAGTGGTCTGCCTATAGAAGGCATTACCTATGGAATAGAAGATGATTCGGATTATTGTATCCGAAACCTAAAAATAGAAGAGGGCGCTTATATTTTTGATCTGGGAACCCCTGGGATAACTTTAAATGGGGTGAGGTTCAATAAGCCGGGGAAACATAATTTATTTAATGGATTAGCGGCTTTTGCAATGGCAGTACAAGCCGGTTCCCCTCCGGATGGACTTGTGG
>JBATTK010000157.1:0-3274 GCA_049670505.1 Saonia sp. | reverse complement strand
CCCCGTTACTATCGATGCCCGTCCATATAGATTGATTTCCCAATGTTATAAAATCGTTCCAGCCGCTTGGTAAGGTCTGGTCTAAAACCGCTAAGGACAAGGCGGGTAACAGTACCATGGCCCCACTGGCAAACATTACGAACAACCAGGGAGCGCAGATACCGGAAAATTCGGAGACTGCATTAAACCCATATATGGCAATGGAAACAACGACAATACCGACACCGATAACGATCAAAATAAACCAGAAATTGGTAGGATACCAATTCAGTTGGGCAGGGATATCGAAGGCAAATCGCACCGCTGTAGCGGATACCGTGATCATAGCAGCCGATATGACAGAAAATATAATGACGTTAGCCCAATTGTAAAGCTTGGTCATCGAATCGCCGGCAATCTTATTGAGATAGGTATATAAACTTAGGCGGGTATCGACTGCGATGGGAGAGGTAATGAGTGTCCAACTCAAAACTGCCAAAACATTCCCGATCAATAGTCCTAATAGAATATCCATTGTTTTGGCACCCAGGGCGACAAATGTGGCCCCGATAACAAACTCGGTAGCCGCGACATGCTCGGCAGCGTATAGTCCCGCAAAATGTGTCCAATCGTGTAATTTATGTTTGGAAATCGGTAATTGCTCTTCGTCTAGGTCTTCGAATTTTTGATAATCGTCGGTCGTATTCATTAATTAGGTGGGTCTCGGAAATTGGATTCTAGTAAATTTTTGGCGGCAGGGTTTCACTTGTTCGTATAGAAATTAGCCTTAGTGTACTACGGTGTGGGAATACCCTAAATGATTATTGCCATATTTTAAAAGCAAGACAAATTAGGGATTTTAAATTACAATCCATGGAGGTATGAAACGACAGTCTTACTGATCATTCCAAAGAAAGTAATGACCGTTGATTTGAAGTGTCTTATTCTAGGTCCAAATTAAGTAGTTTCGACATTTAACCTTTTACGGAACCAAAAATGTCCATAAGGGATAGCTCGAGAACTTTTCCTTTAGATAGATTCGAAAATAGTTGCAGGGTTAAGTTCACTCAAATGAACTGCGATATTCTTGGCGATTCTAATACTGGTTGCCAATAACAGAAGTCCGATCTTATTATAAAATTCCTTGTTCTTGAACCAGAAAATGAGGGCAAACAATACACTTTGAAGGGTGCCAAAAATGGCTAAAAGTGCTATAATATCTACTTTGAGCATTATCTTTAAAACCAAATGATAAAGTTAACGGTAAATTTTATTGGTTCTTCATCCAAGGGAAAGCTCTTCATTTGGAGTTCAAACTTGTGTTGCCGGCAGTTTAAAAAGCACACAACTTTCAAGAAAAGATATCTATAATTAAAAATGAGCTAGCAGTAAGGGTTCCTAGAAAAGTTCTTTTTACGGAACCCCTTAAAATTTTGATTTTAACGTCCAGATATTGTGGGAAGGATAAAGCATAATTATTTAATTATCGCTTATTTCTGTCCAAATAACTTGTAATAAACAACTAGGCCTGTGCCTCCGAACAAGAAAACCATGGCCGGGTATATCGGCTCGGTATCCGCAATTGAAGAGAACATGTAGTTATCCAACAGAAATGCGGTCAAAAAGCCAAGACCGGCGCCCATCAATAACATGCCCCATTTTAAAGGTGCCAGTCGTGATTGGGGAGAGTCAAAGAGCTTGGGATCCTGGTTGGATTCGAGCAGTGCTATCCTTTCTTTGTGTCTATGCGTATTTGAAATATAGATAATCGAAACGATCAATACAACTATACAGAGTACTGCGAAAACTATTATTAACGAGTTCATGATTAAGTTTTATATTAAGACGTAGAACCCTTTAGGTTCGGTTACAAATTAATACATTTCACAAAATTGTAACCAATTCGGAATGAAAATACGTCCTCTTATTAATGTCACTGTATGAGAATGATTCCAAGGATGTTATCAACTTTCTTAAAAATGGAAGTGCGCAAGCTTGTGCCAATTTGGTTACCCGTCATCAGAATACTGTATTCAGGACATGTTATAGCGTAATAAGGGATAAACAGATTGCGGAAGAGATAGCCCAGGATGTTTTTCTAAGGGCATTTGAAAAATTACATAAGCTCGATAACCCACGTTTGTTCAGATCATGGATTGTTCGTATTGCCTATCGAATGGCGATAGACCAGCGAAGAAAAAAAAAGTATTACTTTGATTCCATTGACGAAAATTTTGATATAAGTGATGGCAACAGTCCCATAGATAAGGATATTTCCGACCATGAACGAAGACAGGTTATTGTAAATGCAATAAATGGGTTGGGCAAACCGGATTCATCGATTTTCATGCTGTACTATTTGGAGGATATGAACACCGAAGAGATTGCAACAATTCTTAAACTAAGTAAAAGCAATGTTAAAATTAGATTGATGAGGGGGAGGGAAAAACTAAAAAAGAAATTAAAGAACGTACTTAAACAATTCTGAGATGCATATTGATGAAGAACTTCTGTGGTCCTATCTGGCCGATGAAATCGATGAAGCCAATGGTCTAATAATTAAGGAACATTTGAAAACCTGCAATCATTGTTCGAAGAAATTATCGGTTCTGGAAAATGAAGAAAAAAAATTTCAAAATTTGGATTACCCATTGCCATCCGATGGTTTTAATCTTAGAACCTCTGAATTGATTCTATCCAAAACTAAACATACCAAACAGCCTTGGGGGGTAGTTTTTAAAACGTGTCTTCTTATTTCTCTACTACTTATTTTGGCAATATCCGTTTGGCTTGTCATGAATGTTAATATCGATCTACCAACTTTGGACAATTTGGGAAGGATAGTGCTATATGTTCTACCGCTTGCATTTCTAATATTGGTCATGAAAAATTTTGAAGGAAGAATGGTGCGATATTAGATTTTTGTAACCACCGGGCAACTAATGATCGTCTTTTAGTTAGAAAACATTTTTTAATTATGGGACGATTTTTTTATACATCAATTGTAATAACACTTCTTCTAATAGGTACGGCTTCATTTGCTCAAGAAGAATTTATTGGGAATCATCATGTGGAGGGTTACTACCCGGAATCTTCTTGGGAGGAATATGTTTTTCCCGAGCAAGTTGGATTCAATCCTGAGAGTCTGTTGCAAGCAAAGAATTTTTATGATTCGATAAACGCCGCTTCCGTTTTGGTTCTTTATAAAGGGAAAATATTGCTGAACTGGGGAGATAACACTCGGCGTTTAAGGTCGGCAAGTGTCAGAAAAAGTTTTCTCCATGCTTTGCTGGGC
>JBATTK010000156.1:0-21885 GCA_049670505.1 Saonia sp. | reverse complement strand
ATATCATGGGGGTAGAAGTATTGTTCTGAAATACCTTTAAGGGAAGGTTGCCCGGATCGGCATCTGCCGACAAGGATAGAAATTCTGATTGGGCCGTAGCCCAAATTTCCATTTTTAAACGTTCCTCTTCCTTGAATTTTTTGAAAAAACTATTGGTGTTCCATAAGATGAGGCTTACGATAACGAAGGACGCTATCAGTAAAATGACGTTAGATGTTTTCTTTTCGGGATCAAATGTCATCCAAAGAATTAATTGTGTTTAAATATAACGTAAATTGATAGAAGATAGCATATTTGAAGCTTAGGTAATTGTTTCAATTAGAGTACAATTTATGTACATTTGTACCCTATGCGTAAAATGTTTTCTATTCTTCCATCGGAGCTTTCAACCGGCAAATTGCATAGCTATCTGTTGGGTGCTGTGGGGCCAAGACCTATTGCATTTGCAAGCACCATTGATGGTGAAGGAAGACCTAATTTGTCACCCTTTAGTTTTTTTAACGTCTTTAGCGCAAATCCTCCGGTACTCATTTTTTCTCCATCTCGGAGAGTGCGTAACAATACCACCAAGCATACCTTGGAAAACGTACACAAGACCAAAGAGGTAGTCATAAACGTGGTAAATTACGATATTGTACAGCAAATGTCCTTGGCAAGCACGGAGTATGCCAAGGGCGAGAACGAATTTAAGAAGTCCGGACTCACCATGTTGAAATCCGACTTGGTAGCACCTTTTAGGGTTATGGAATCCCCTGTGCAATTTGAATGTAAAGTGATGAAAGTGGAACCGTTGGGAAAAGAAGGTGGGGCAGGAAACCTAATTTTTTCCGAAGTGGTAAAAATTCATGTTTCAACAGATGTTTTGGATAAGGAAGGGGGTATTGACCAACATAAGATTGATTTGGTAGCCCGTATGGGAGGCAATTGGTATAGTAGGGCGAACAAAGGTATGTTCGAGGTACCTAAACCAATTTCTACTTTGGGAATAGGTGTAGACCGTATCCCGGAACATATCCGACTGAGCGAAGTTCTAACCGGGAATGATTTGGGGAAGTTGGGGAATGTGGAGTCAATACCTACTGCTATGGATGTTGAAGAATTTGTGGCATCCAATATTGAAATAAGATCGATCATCAGTGCCGATGATCAAGAACAATTACATAAAAAGGCACAAGAATATTTACTCAATAATGAAGTGCTTTCTGCATGGAAGGTACTATTAGCTAATACATAGAAAATGGAAGTACAAGGAAAAATTAAGATGGTCGGAGAAACGAAAACCTTTGGCAATAACGGTTTTAGAAAAAGAGAGGTCGTAGTCACTACGGACGAGCAATATCCACAACATATTTTGGTTGAATTTGTTCAGGATAAATGTGACCTATTGAACAATTATGCGGAAGGGCAGTCCGTAAAGATCAGTATTAATATACGAGGCAGGGAATGGGTAAACCCCCAGGGAGAGACCAAGTATTTTAATTCCATCCAAGGATGGCGTATTGAGAATTTACAGGCAGCGGATGGTGGTGCGGAGATGCCTCCGGTACCCCCAATGGATGCTTTTGAGCCTGCAGATAATTTAAATGAGGAAGATCACGACGATTTGCCCTTCTAACAAAGGTTTTTTGATGTTTCCGAATTACAAATCCATGAAGGTGGAGATTTCAAAACAACGTATTATTGCAACCCCGCTATTCAGCGGGGTATTTTATTTAGGCTTTTCCGTAACTTTATAAAAAACGCCATGAAAAAGGATAGGGCCATGCATCCCATGTTTTTTTTAACGGAAAGACTGGTGTTCCCGCCAGTGGAAAGTGCCAATGCCGAGGGTTTGCTTGCCGTAGGCGGGGATTTATCCCCCGAACGTTTATTATTGGCATATCAAAGCGGTATTTTTCCATGGTTTAATGAAAACTCCTTAATCTTGTGGTGGAGCCCAAATCCAAGAATGGTATTATTTCCCCATAAAATCATAATTTCCAAAAGCATGCGAAAAATAATTGGGGGCACCCAATTTAAACTGACCAAGAACTTACAATTCCAAGAAGTTATTAAACAATGTGCCTCCGTTAAAAGAACGGGACAAGAAGGGACTTGGATTACCAAGGAAATGGAGGAAGCCTATCTCATGTTATATAAAAAGGGGATTGCCAAGTCATATGAAGTATGGGAGAACAATACCTTGGTGGGCGGCTTGTATGGTATAGATCTCGGACATGTGTTTTGTGGAGAAAGTATGTTCAGTAGGGTGAGCAATGCATCAAAATTCGCATTTATAAAGCTGGCCCAAGAATTAAAAAGAAAAGGATATAGGCTTATTGATTGCCAATTATATACCAAACATCTAGAGAGCATGGGAGCAGAGGAGATTTCCCGGGCGGAATTCTCAAAAATATTACAAGGTCAGGATTAAAGAAGAAAGTATGAAGAAAACGTTTTCGGTTTCTTGGGCATAATCCTCAAATCTATATTCCAATCCAGTTTGGAGTTTCATATTAGTATTCAATAACCAGCCTAGATTAAGGACAAAACGTTGATCATATTGAGGTGTGTTGCTTTTGGATACGCTTAAAAGACTTTCAGTGGTCCCAATAAAATAGCACTCACCAACATCTAATTTTTCTCCTTGAAGTGGAAAGTCTATAGCGAACCGATAACGAAATCGGTGCGTAGTCCGCAATGGGGTAATGCGTTGTTCCGTGCGTAATCTATGTCCAAAACGAATATTTCGTGGTTTATAGGTGCCATTAAACTGTTGCGTAAACCTCAGTTCGTTTTCTTCTTCTTCAAAAACATTCCTGAATCGATACAATATTCCGGCTCCGATACTTTGATTGTCCCTTATCTTAAGCCGCGAAAAATGAACAAGGTCTAGCTGTCGTGTTTTAAGGGTAACATCTTCATTTTCATAAATAAAATTCCGCTGAGCAATCGAGAAATTATGGGAATAATTCGGGTTCACCTTGTAATTAATAGCGATTTCCGGTTGCCAAAACCCAACAAAATTCTCTTGTCCGGCGACCGTAGAGAAACCGATAAGGAACAGCAGGAATGATAAGCGGTTAATAGAGGACGTGGTCATAATTTGAAGGGAGCGACTTTCGCATTTGAATAAAACTTCCTTGCGCATCAAAAAGAATTTCATATTCCTCATATTCTTTTTCTTTTTTTCCGGCTACAATAATCTCATATCTTATGGATGGCAACAATAGGTTTTGAAATGCATTTTTGAGCGTAATCCGGGCCGACTCTTCTTTGGAGGCGGGATACTGTTGTTGTATTTTTTTTATTCTTGTCCTTATAAAATTTGTATTTAGATATGTAGTTATATTTTTCCAGCTTTCATTGGGCACATCTATTTCCTTAATATTAATCTCAATATCTTCTAATGCTCCAGTGGTATCAAATTCTACACTATACCACAAACGACCTTTTTTGAACTTGGCTTCAAAACTGCTTTTGGCACTGTCTATTTCTCTATAAAATCTAACTTTCTTTGCTCCTTCCAGCGCTTTCGAAAGATCATTCATCGCTTTTTCCGGAAAATCATCTTTAGATACCCGCTGTTCCCGTTCATATTTGTTCTGGGAAAAAGCATAAACGGAGGAGCAAAGGAAAACAATTAAAAAAATACCATATCGTATCATAATCATTCAAAATCGATGAACTTCTTCCTAAAACCCCCACGTTTACGGAGTATTGTAATCCAATTTAATCCTTTTTGGAAGGTTTATGGAAAGAGAAATTTGAACAAGGTTTCATTAATATTTAACGAGTAAGTACCCATGCTAACCTTTACAGCGCATAGTATTGTAACGAGACTCGTGATAGTGCCAATTGTGGCTAACTGCTATGATTCAAAGATAGGTGAAAAACCTGCATAAACATATAAATAGCCTCCGGAATACCATGAAACCTGATCTACAAGGAACATAAGAAATAACCATGGAAGTAAGTGTTAACAGGTCCTAGTGTTAAGTTAAAGCTGAAATGGCGCTTAAGGCAATCACGGATTTTGTGACAGACCTAGGCAAAAAATCATTGCATAGCCGTAGCTACGGAATTATTTTTTAACGACGGGATGCCGCAAAAGATGCATTGGATTATGCGTAGGTTTTGGCTTAACTTAACACTAGTATAATACGTGATCATAATTGGCAGGTAGGGACTCCCGCATATGTTTAAGATCTCCTTCTGCATCAAAGGTTACTTCATAGTACTGTCTGGTTCCCTTGTTCTTGCCTGTAATGATAAATTTATACACCACGGTAGATGAAAGGAGGTTTTGAAATGCAGTGTCCAATATTTTTTCGGTGGTTTCAAAATCATTGATCAAATATTGTTGGAACATTCTTCGCGTTCTGGGTTTCTCAAAATTATCGGCCAAGTGCGTACTGATATTGGCGAGGGTTTCCTCGGGAATATCAACTTCCTCGATCATGTAGCCAACATTTTGCAAATTGCCGTCCATATTAAAGTCCATATGATAGAATAAACGGTCTTTTTTGAATTTAGCTGAAAATCTTCTTTCGGTACTATCGATTTCCTGATAGTACATTAGATTTTTAATTGCAATTCCGTCTAGTTTTTCCTTAACGGTCTTCACCGCTTTCTCAGGAAATTGACCGCACACGATACGGTGTTCCCGTTCTACTTTATGTTGTGAAAAGCCGGAAAAGGCCATAAAAAGGATAACAATCAAAGATAGCGTTCTACACTTCATCATATCTGAAACAATTTAGTTCGTGATCATTGACCATGCCGGTAGCTTGCATGTGGGCGTATATTACTGTGCTTCCCACAAATTTGAAGCCTCGTTTTTTTAGGTCTTTGCTAATGGTATCAGATAAGGGAGTATTAGCTGGGGCATTCTTGTATGATGTAAAGATATTTTTTATTGGTTTTCCATCCACAAAACCCCAGATATAATCGCTGAAACTACCAAATTCTCGTTGAACGTTAAGAAAAGCCTGCGCATTGGTAACCGTTGCCCTTACCTTTAGTTTATTACGAATAATACCTTCGTCCTGTAGTAACGCCTCAATTTTGGATTCATCATAGGAGGCTATTTTTGTATACTCAAAATTATCAAAGGCTTTTCTAAAATTCTCCCGTTTGCGCAGTATGGTAATCCAACTTAATCCGGCCTGAAAGGTCTCCAGAATCAAGAATTCGAATAGCGTAGCATCATCCTTTACGGGAACGCCCCATTCCAAATCGTGATAGGCCTCATATAGGTCATCGCCTATGCACCATCCGCATTTATGTTTTTCCATTGTGCTGTTCTCTACCTTAAAGATATGCCAATAAAATTAAGGAACAAATATGGTCCTGATAAATATTCGTAGTCCGTAGTATTAAAAAAACTCAAACTTAAAGTTAAGTTCCCGTTCCATGTTAAAACTTAACATGGCCTTGGATATGGTCACGTGTAGCTTTGCGTTTCAATCAAAAAATATGAAAATGAAAAACTACATTTTTAAGGGTCAAAAACAGCACAAAAGGATAAAGATCGTAATCACATTTTTTCTAGTAGCCACATCATTTGCCTTAAGTTATGGCCAAGCCACAAACGCATCTATTCGGGGAAAGGTAACGGATGCCAACGGGGAACCGTTGATAGGAACCACCATTATTGTGAAAAATTCTTCTACGGGCTTTACCTCGGGAACCGTTACCAATGAAAATGGAAGCTATCGGATACAACAATTGCCCTTGGGAGGTCCTTATTCCGTTACTTCCCAATACTTGGGATTTCAGGATATGATAAAGGAAGGGTTTACCCTGAACCTAAGTGACGCACTTGTCGTTAATTTTAACATGCAAGAATCTTCCACTGCCTTGGATGAGGTGGTGGTATCTACCAATAGCCTTGTCAAACGTATTGAGCAGCTGGGCGCCTCTACCAAAATTGGGGCCGGCCAGATTAAAAACCTGCCTTTGGAAGGGCGTAATTTTACAGGGCTTACCAGCCTTTCGCCCTTACAAGGGGGAGGGTCCATCAATTTGGCAGGCCAACGGCGTACTTCTACCAATGTTACCATAGACGGGGTAAATGCAAGAAACCAATTGACCGCGGGAGAAATAGGTCGGGGTCCCTACACCATTTCACAGGAGGCCATACGGGAATTTGAGGTGGCAACCAATGACTACTCCGTACTGCAGGGCAGACAAGGAGGGGGTGCTATCAATGCCGTAACCAAATCAGGGACCAACGAGTTGAGCGGCAGTGCCTTTTTTTACCATAGGGCAGATGCATTACAGAGTCAGTTTAATATTAGGGGAGAAGATCGTGATGCCAATTTCTATACTTCACAATATGGTGTTAGCTTATCGGGGCCCATTATCAAAGACAAATTACATTTTTTTGTGGTCTATGAGCGTCAAGATGCGGGAGATCCATTAAGTATTGCAGATATTCAAAGTGATAACGATCAGAATCTTTTGGGCATCTCCCAAGAAAATTTGGATCGTTTTTTGCAGATTGGGCGTAATTTTTATGGATTGAGCGATTCTAGACAGACAGGCCAGTTTGATCGTGAAACGGAAGCCAATAACCTATTCATCCGATTGGATTGGCAGATTAATGATAAACATAGACTTACCTTACGTAATCTGTACAATAAATGGGAAAATCCCTTTAGTGTCAGCGACAATTCCAATATAGAGGTTGCCGAATCTTTTTCAGATTTTGAATCACAAGAAAATAGTACGTTACTATCTTTACGTTCTATATTCTCGCCAACGGTCACTAACGAGTTCAAAGTACAGTACCAACATGCGGAACGTTCTTTTCTTCCGAATTCTGAACTTCCGGTAACCAATATACCTAGGGCCATTGTTGAAGTAGAATCTACTTTGCCCAACGGAAATACAAGAAACCGTAGTGTTCAGTTGGGAGGACAGCGTTTTACCCCGGAAACCAATCTGGAAAACCAATTGCAGATTGCCAATACTACTTATATCAGTTCAGGGAAGTTCAACTTTACCTTTGGCACCGATAACTTGATTACCTATTTGGAAACCCAATTGTCCAATGAGCAGAACGGGCGTTTTTTCTTTGATTCCTTAGATGACTTTGAAAACCTGAACCCCTCTAGATATGCACGTGAAGTACCTTTACAGGGCTCTTCCTTGGTGGAACAGACCGTAGTAGATCTTTCGCTCTTTGGCCAAGTAGAATTTGATATTGCCCCCAATCTCAACTTTATAGGTGGCCTGCGTTGGGATGCTACCCTATTTTTGGATGAGGGTGAATTCAACCCCATTGTGTTCCAAGAATTGGGTATCCGTACCGATGAGACCATTGATGATTTTGACAATATCCAACCCAGATTCCAATTAACGTGGAATGTAAAGGGAAAGGATACCGATATCATCAAGATTGGCGGTGGTGCCTTTAGTGCACAGCCCCACTATTATGCCCAAGTAAACAATATTCAGAACAGCGGTACGCTGTTGGGAGCCATAGATGTTACGGGAGATGCAGTGCCCGCTCCGGATTTTCCGGCATATCGTAATGATCCGAGTACCGTTCCGGGAGTACCTGGCGGTGTAACACCTTTTTCTACCATAAATGCTGTAAGTCCAGACTTTGAAGTGCCTACAATTTATAAAGGAAACATTAGTTATACCCGCTTTTTTGGAGATCGGTATACTTTGGGGATCAACGCTCTTTTTAGCCATACGACCAATAATTATGTATACCAAGAAGCCAATTTGGTTACGGAACCTTTTTTTACCACACCACAGGGGCGAGATGTTTTTGTGCCGGCAAACACCATTACCGAAAATGGCTTGACAGATTGGACGAACTCCAGAATTTCCGATGCGGTGGGAAGAACATTGGTATTGACGTCGGATGGGGTCTTGGATAACATTTCCATTATCGTTGAAGGCTCTGCAAGAATTGGACGAGATGGTTACGTAAACGGTAGTTTTACTTGGAACAGGACCAAGGATAATTCTTCCTATAACTGTTGTGTTGCCAATACCTCTACTTTTATACCTGTGGAAGGCGACCCTAGGGATTTAAACTACGGTTTCGCCGATAGTCATTTTGACACAAAAGTAGTGGTCAATGGAGCTACCCCTACTTGGAAAGGTTTTAACTTTGGGGCGACGATAATTGGCACAGGTGGTACGCGTTATTCCTTGCATGTAGATGACAATACCAGTGCCAATGGTGATTTTAACCTAAGAAATGATATGGCTTATATTTTTGATCCTAACGACCCCAATACGCCCCAAGCTATAATAGATGGCTATAATGAGGTGTTGAACGACCCGGAGACTCCGGAGGGCTTTAAAGACTATTTAAGGGAAAGTTTTGGTGGTTTTGCCGAGCGTAATGGAGGTAAAAACCCATTCCGGGTGAATATTGACTTACGTTTACAAAAACGTTTTGGTTTTAACAATAATAGGCATGGACTGGAGCTTACCGCAGATGTCTTTAATTTTGCCAATCTATTGAACAAGGAATGGGGGCGTACCAACAACTTTGGTAGAAGAAGAGATTTCATGCGCATCAATGGTTTTGACCCCGCTACCAATGCCTATGATTATAGCGTACAGACAGGAGCGGGGACGGAACCGATCAATGGTGTGCCTTGGCGCTTACAATTGGGCGCAAGATATACCTTTAACTAAGTAGTGTTTGTTTAGTTCAATGAAAGGGCTTGGAGGAAATGTCTTCAGGTTCTTTCTGTTTTAGAAATAAATTGCCGGTCGTGCATTTTGATTCGACATATTGAACATAAAAAATATCAAGTACACCATAGACATAAATAGTATAACCGTATTGCCACTTATATGACAGGGAGACCACTCCCCGATGACGGTACGGTTTAACAAAAAACATTAAAAAAATCATAATGAAGAAAACCTATCCACTATTTTTTCTGCTTTTAAGCTTTTGTTTTCAATTTGCGGATGCGCAGAAAGCAAACTATTCCGACCATGTAGTCCTTATTTCCGTAGATGGGTTTAGGCCCAATTTTTATCTAGAAGGAAAGTGGCCTACACCAAATCTAAAGCATATGGTGCAAGAAGGGGTAGCTGCCGATGGGGTACGAGGCGTATTTCCCTCGGTCACTTATCCTTCACATACTACGATTATCACCGGGGCATATCCGGCAACACATGGAATATACTATAATAGTCCTTTTGAACCCAACGGACAGACCGGACGTTGGTATTGGGAAAGTAATCTAATACAGACGCCCACCCTGTGGGATGCAGTTCGTAAGGCCGGAAAGAAAAGTGCCAGTTTTATATGGCCTGTTTCCGTTGGGGCACCCATAGATTATAACATCCCTGAGGTGTGGACCTTAGATCGGGAATATGGTCGTATACGATCTATGCGGGATAACGAGAATCCCAAAGGATTTTTAAAAGAGATGGAAGAAGAGGTTTTGGGCAAAATGAACGAGAATACCTTTAACGGTGATTTTCTGAACCGTGAGGACCGTACCGGAGAGATGGCCGCCTATGTATTGGAAAAGTATCGGCCTAATCTTATTACGGTACACCTCATTGCTACAGATCATTTTCAACATGAACAGGGTAGGGACGGAAAAAAAGTTTTTACCGCAATAGCGGCTGTGGATAGGGCCATCGGTAAAATAATAGAAGCTGCCGAGCGGTCCGGCATATTGGATAAGACCACTTTTATTATTACCGGAGATCATGGCTTTGTCGATATCCATTCCGCATTGAGCCCTAATATATGGTTAGTAGAAGAAGGCCTAATGGAGGACAAAAAAGATAGGGGCAATTGGAAGGCAACATTCCATACTTCGGGAGCTTCAGCTTTTTTACATTTAAAAGATCCGGAGGATAAGAAGACTTTGGATAGGGTAAGGAAAAAACTGAATGGCTTGCCAGATTCCTATAAAAAATTGTTCCGCGTGGTGGAACGAAAAGAATTGGATGCCATAGGCGCAGACCCTAATGCTATACTGGCATTGGCCCCAATAGAAGGAGTGGCCATGTCCCCAACTACCAAAGGAGAAATAATAAAACCAAGAAAAGGGGGAACACATGGTTATTTTCCGGATTTTCAACAGATAGAGACCGGATTTGTTGCGTGGGGTTCCGGCATAACCAAGGGTAAGAGGATAAAAAAGATGGGGCTTGAAGATATTGCTCCCTTGGTAAGCGAGCTATTGGGTTTAAATTTTGAATCTAATAAAGGGGTGCTATACCCAGGAATCCTGCTAAGTGGGGATTGAGATTTTTTTTAAGGTATTTGCAATGGTCTGACGGGTAGCTCCTATAAGATCTCCTAGGTCTTTCTGGGTCAGTAGATCATAGAGTAGATAAATTTCACCATGGATATCCTTTACCTTAATATTAAAGGAAGACTGTAAAAACTGCACTTTCTGTTGGGTGGTCCTTTCATTGATTTTTATCAATTTTTTTTCGGCGATACACCATCTTTTAACAAGATAGGAAATAAACCACTCGGCAATGACCGGTTCCTCAATGATGGTTTTTTTAAAAAAATGGAGCTCGTACATCCTTATACGGGTATCCACTAAGGCTTTTGAAAATTCAAAAAATTGATTATTGAGATATTTGAGGTTTCCGAAAAAATCCTTTTCGTAGACCACATCATATGTCGACTCCTCCCCGTTTTCATTATAGCTTCCTAGTTTTACTACCCCTTCAACAATTTCATAAACAAATGCATATTGCGTGGGAGGACAATAGATATAGTCATTTTTTTTAATGACTACCTCTTTTACCGTATTTCCTAGGGATAAGCCCAAATCATATCTCAAATAATCAAAAAGCAAAAAATCTTCGTGTTGCTTATTTCTTGGGTGCACAGGATTTACTATCATGAATCGGCATTTTTCGTCTACCGACTAAAGTTAGGGTGTGCAAATTATCTAATGGTTAAGCATCCATTATTTAATTGGGTATTAACTTGGCATGGTGTTTTTTAAAACGTTTGTATAATATACAGATAAAGCGGCATGCCCAAGGTAATGTTAAAGGGGAAGGTAATGGCAAGGGCCATGGGAATATACAGACTTGGATTTGCTTTGGGGGCCGCCAGTTGCATAGCAGCAGGAACCGCAATGTAAGATGCACTTGCCGCTAAAATCGAAAACAAAAACCGATTTCCTATACCCTCTATAAAACTACCGGTAAGGATAGCTACCAAACATCCATTGATCAAAGGAATGATTATGGCGAATAAAAAGGCAAACCATCCTTTCTTAAGAAAAGAGGACAGCTTTTTTCCACTTGTAATGCCCATATCCAAAAGGAAAACTGCCAAGAACCCCTTAAAAATATCTGTTGTAAAAGGTTCTATTCCCCTAGCTTGATGCTCACTGGCCAAGAAGCCGATAACTAAACTTCCCAAGATTAACAAAACACTGCCATTGGTAAGGGAATGATGAACAACCCCATTCAGTTGAATGCCCTTCTCATCGCTTTTAGCAAAAAATGCCATTAATAAAACACCTATAATTATGGAAGGCGCTTCCATAAGGGCCATTACGGCCACCATATGCCCACCGAACTCAATTTGTTCTATTTCCAGAAAAGATACCGCGGTCACAAAGGTTACGGCACTTACCGAACCATAGGCGGCTGCTATGGCCCCTGAATTTTCTACACTGAACTTTCTCCTGAGAATAAAATAAGTGTATATGGGTACTACTAGGGCCAGAAGAATACCGAAGACCAACGACCAAAGGATTTCTAGATTAAGATTACTGTGCGCCAATTCCTGTCCGCCTTTGAAACCAATGGAAAACAACAGGTAGAGGGATATAAACTTGGAGGAGTTTGCCGGTATCTCCAGGTCGCTTTTCAGCTGAACGGCTATGATTCCAAGAAAGAAAAAAAGTAAGGCAGGGTTGGTCAGGTTGTCAATCAACAAGTGTAGATCCATTTAATAGTATAGGTTGGATTATTTTGAATTTAAATTTTGGTATTCGGTTTTTTTAATTCAATCTCTATGGAACTGTTGATTTCAATGGTAAGACCTTCATTTCTCGCTTTGATTATAATATCCTTAATTTTTTCTTTGGCCAGTTTTAGTTCCAAGATCCGTTGTTCGGAACGAGAAACGTCCTCATTATAACCGTCCCTTAAATTAAGGGATTGTACGGTATGGAACTTTATCTTGTCGTTAACAAGGGATAACAGAACGTCCGCCGCATCGGAAGGACTAAAAAAACCTTCTACAAGTTTTATAGTGTGATCTTTACCCGATGACGGGAAAATATCATCAGAAAACGGTTTGTTCTGTTTTTTTGTCATCTTTTTATTGCCCTTGACCCAACGAGAAAGCTTGTTTACCATCGAATTTATAAAGATTTTCGGTTTTAATGACATCGATATGGTGTTTAATAGCGGCATCCAACAAGCCTACTATCTCTTCATTTTTCATTTCGCTATTGGTAGACGCGTACCTACAACGCCAGTGATCGGTACAAAACGTTTCCTCAAACCCGTTCGGCCAAACTTTTATACCTCTATTGGTAATCATGATTAATTTTGATTGGGGATTGTCCAGTTTTTGAAGAATTTTTGCAATTTCATCTGCTTGTGTTCCGCTCCAATGTACAAAAAGATCAACGCCCACTAATTCTTTTTTCGCAACGGACTTTCTCTTGTATTTGGGAAGATTTAGGTTAGCTCCCTTTTCATAGGTAATCTTTTTAAGTGTTTGGGGGTTTTTACCCAAGTTACGGATTACGGCTTCGGCAAATTCTTTGGTGCCTACTTTTTCCGTACTCACCCCTTCCTTATAAATGTCATAGGTATGAATGCCTTCCTCAATAGTTCTTAACCAAGCATTTTGTACCTTTTCAGCGACTTCGGTCTGCCCTAAATGGTTCAACATCATAATAGCTCCTTGTAGGAGGCCGGAGGGATTGGCCAGGTTTTGTCCTGCCCGTCGCGGTGCGGATCCATGAATGGCCTCGAACATAGCACATTCCTCCCCAATATTGGAAGAGCCTGCAAGGCCTACGGAGCCTGTGATTTGGGCTGCTACATCGGAAAGAATATCACCGTATAAGTTGGGCATTACTATGACATCAAATGCTTCAGGAGTATCCGCCATTTTTGCGGCACCGATATCTACGATCCAATGTTCGTTTTCGATTTCAGGATATTCCACAGCGATTTCATCAAAAACCCTGTGAAAGAGACCATCCGTCTGCTTCATAATGTTATCCTTGGTAAAGCAAGTCACTTTTTTTCTATGGTATTTTTTTGCAAATTCAAAGGCATACCGTACTATTTTTTCGCATCCGGGCCTACTAATAAGTTTTAAGCATTGTACTACCTCATCGGTCTGTTGGTGCTCTATGCCCGCATATAGATCCTCTTCATTCTCGCGGATGATTACTACATCCATTTCAGGGTGTTTGGTCTGTACAAAGGGGTGCATACTTTTACAAGGCCTGACATTGGCGTATAACCCCAAAAATTTTCGGGTCGTTACATTGAGACTTTTGTAGCCTCCTCCTTGGGGAGTAGTTATAGGTGCTTTAAGGAAAACTTTGTTTCGTCTTATACTTTCCCATGAATCAGGAGAAATGCCGGCAGTATTGCCTGCAAGGTAGACCTTCTCGCCAATCTCTATTTCCTCTATTTTTAATTGGGCACCTGCCTCTAATATGATTTTTAAGGTGGCATCCATAATTTCAGGGCCAATACCGTCTCCTTTTGCTACTGTAATTGTATTCATAAATTAAATAGTTATAAAGCGTGTTTTTTTAAATATTTATTCTTAACGTAACCCCTTGGTAAAGTCATTGCGATATGTTCATTTACATGGGTTTTCAGGGTACGCCTTATATATGACCCATGTGTATTGATACGGTGCAAAATTAAAAAACTATATTCATTTATTATTATTTATATTTATAATATATAATATAAATAATATTTATGAATTATACATTACATCAGTTACAGATTTTTTTGAAGATTACACAAAAGCAGAGTATTACCAAGGCAGCCGAAGAGCTTTTTTTAACGCAACCTGCCGTATCCATTCAATTGAAAAATTTTCAAAATCAATTTTCCATTCCTTTGACGGAAGTGGTGGGCAGAAAACTTTTTGTTACCGATTTTGGAAAGGAAATCGCCGTTGCGGCAGAAAACATCCTCAATGAGGTGAATGCTATTAATTATAAAACACTTTCCTATAGAGGACAACTTGTAGGGCGTCTTAACATTGCGGTCGTTTCAACGGGAAAATATGTGATGCCCTACTTCATTGCGGACTATTTAAAACAACATGAGGGAGTAGATTTGGTCATGGATGTTACCAATAAGGCAAGTGTAATAAAAAGTTTGGAACAGAACAAGGTAGATTTCGCACTGGTTTCGGTTTTGCCCAAACACTTAAAAATAGATCGTGTGGAACTCATGGAAAACAAACTGTTCCTTGTTGGCGGAACAAAACGAAAACAGGAATCTGGAATAAGCAAACAAAAGTTTTTTGAAGAATTACCGCTCATTTATAGAGAGGAAGGTTCCGCAACGCGGAATGCGATGGAAAATTTTATTTCAAAAAATAAGCTTCCTATTCGAAAAAAAATTGAGCTTACCTCTAATGAAGCAGTGAAACAGGCGGTAATTGCCGGATTGGGGTATTCAATTATGCCATTGATAGGAATTAAGAACGATTTGAAAAATGAGGATTTGCAAATAATCCAGACACTAGGGCTTCCTATAAGTACCACTTGGAATTTGATCTGGTTGCGATCAAAAAACCTTTCTCCCGCAGCCTATACCTTTTTAGAATATATAAAAGCGGGAAAGGATAATATTATTAAGGAACGGTTTGATTGGTTTGATGAATACTAGTTAACGTATCATATATTTGATGAAAACGATTATATCTTTATAGTCTCCTTCAAAAGCTGCTGTGCTTGGTCGGGGTCCATATATACCACCGGTAGGCAGTACAGCATGGGCATATGATTGCCTTGGGTCTCCCTAAGCCTATCGTTTATGGATTGAAAAAGCAGGGATTTGGTTTTCGCTGTAACCAAAATTTGTTTGGATGAGGCCAAAGTTTTTGGACTTTTTTTTTCGTAGATTATTTTTTCGGATACCATAGCGTTATATATGAGACTTTCCATGATAAGCATTTCCAAAATCTCTTCGGCTTGTGTTTTGGTAGTGCAAATGATATGTACGACAATCATATACTGTATTAAATATTGTGCCCTTACTTTTCAGCCTTAGATTATTGATAGTCAATATCCAAAAAAAAGCGCCAGCCCGAGGACACTCATTGTATTTAGCGAACACTAATTTGAGTTTGGCTGGCGCAACCAGAGAACAAAAATAAACACTTACTTTTGGGCAATGGAATCCTCCTTTTTCTCTACCGGAGTTTTCAATTCGCCCTGGATCAACGCATTTTTCAAGTCGGCCTTTACACTGGGTAACGCCTTAAAAAATTTACGCCCATCCTTAGGTTTTAAAATAACTTCTATACTTCCATTGTCCTTTGTTTTGACATTGGATACCACTACTTTTTTTCCATAAATACTTTTCATATCGGCAATGCCACCTCTTTTTATAACAAAGTTCTTCTTAGGAAAAAAAATGTGTTTGAAATCCGTTCCAGAAGGTTGGTTTATAACCAGAATGTCGCCCACTGTAACAAGGTCGCTGTTATCTTGTGCATTTATGTTAGGAACCAAAAACAAGAATAGGATAACTAGTATCATTTTTTTCATCATTCAAGGATTTAGGTTAAAATAATGTCTTTATGTATTCACCATTACGCTTTTGAGTACTATATATTCCAAAATAGTCAGTTCTCCCAGCCTTTTGGATGCTCCATTGGGATGAGTTTTGCTTTTATGGTAGGGAAAAGATTAAAAAAATCACGGCCATCCTCCCTTCTTAAAACCATTTGCCTAATCCCATCGGAGTTAACGTCCGAACTATCTACAATAAGTTTACTGCCATAAATATTAAGGTAATTCCCAATACCGTCAAGATCGTTCAATCCGCCTAGGACCACTACGGAATTTTTGACGGGCAAACTCAGTTGCTTGTCCATAGTCCCAAAAGAAGTTTCATTTTGCTGATAGCTGTCAAGCTGCAAACGGAACATTTGTTGTGACTGCACAAAAAACGGAATAATTAATAAAAGTAAAAATTTTGCCATGTCATTTTGTTTTTTGTTCAATTAAACAATCGGATTGTTACAAATATAATAATGAAATCAACATCGTAAGTTTTACTGTTGTTAAACATTAGTTAAACTATTAGTTAATGATAGTAATACTATTATATTTGTCGCATAAAATTAAACAAGCCAACTATGGATCGTCTCTTACAATCGGTAAAGATTAAGATTAACGAAAAAATCTATGTCAAGGACCCCGAATCATCGGATTTGGGGAGAAGAATAATAGAACAAAGTATTCTGATGATTTATGAAATGGGATTCGAAAAGTTCACTTTCAAAAAGCTGGGCAATAAAATCGGCTCCAATGAGAGCTCAATCTACCGTTATTTCGAAAACAAGCACAAGCTGTTGCTGTATCTTGCGTCCTGGTATTGGGGATGGTTGGAATATCAATTGGTTTTCTCTACCAACAGTATCTCGGATATTAAGGAAAAGTTGATCAAGGCCATTGAAATTATAACAAGGGCTACCGAGGAAGACTCTTCTTTTTCACATATTAATGAAGTACTTTTGAACAAGATTGTCATCAATGAATATTCCAAATCATATTTGACCAAGGAGGTGGATATGGAAAACAAAGAAGGTTATTTTGTCATATATAAAAGGTTGGTGACCCGTATCAGGGAAATGATCAAGGCTGTGAATACGGATTACCCTTATCCGGCCAGTCTTGCCAGCACTGTCGTAGAAGGTGCGCTACATCAACACTTTTTAAAAGAGCATTTTTCATCTATGACGGACTGCAACAAAGAAGTGAGTCCCACCCAATATCTAACCCACTTAGTTTTCAATGCTTTAAATATTAAATCCAATGGCTAAAAACATATTGACCGCTTGGCAACGACTTGTTGGTCTTCTTAAACTAGACAAAAAGGACGTGATACAGGTTTTTTATTATGCCATTTTTGCTGGTCTGGTCAACCTTTCCCTTCCTTTAGGTATACAAGCCATTATAAATCTTATACAAGGGGCGCAGGTAAGTACCTCTTGGATTATTTTGGTAATTCTTGTTACCTTGGGAGTGGCTTTTGTAGGTATTTTGCAACTAATGCAGATACGGATTATAGAAAACATCCAACAAAAAATATTTACCAGGGCTTCTTTTGAATTTGCCTATCGTTTTCCTAAAATAAAGATGAGTGAACTACGGGATTACTATCCCCCCGAGCTCGCCAATCGTTTTTTTGACACATTGAATGTCCAAAAAGGACTTTCTAAGTTGTTGGTAGATTTTCCGGCGGCCCTCCTTCAAATTGTTTTTGGACTTTTACTGCTTTCGTTCTATCACCCTTTCTTTATCATTTATGGTATTTTATTGATATTACTGATTTATATAGTTTTTAAGTTTACCGTACAAAAGGGGCTCGATACCAGCTTGGACGAATCCAAACAGAAATATAAAGTGGCACATTGGATACAAGAAGTTGCCAGGGCCATTGTAAGTTTCAAATTATCTGGAAGAACCAACCATGCCCTCACGAAGAGCGATACTTTGGTATCCGAATATTTAGTGGCGAGGGAAAGTCACTTCCGGGTCTTGGTCCTTCAGTTTGTACAGATGGTAGGTTTTAAGGTATTGGTAACCGCCGGTCTGCTCCTTATCGGAGGTTTATTAGTGTTGAACCAAGAAATGAATATAGGCCAGTTCGTGGCCGCCGAGCTTATTATATTATTGGTGATTACCTCTGTTGAAAAGCTTATTTTGGGATTGGAATCGTTCTATGATGTACTTACTTCCTTAGAAAAATTGGGACAGGTGGTAGACAAGGAGTTAGAACCCCAGGAAGGGGAGAAACCCTTTAAGGAAGATGAGGTGTTTACGGTAGAACTGGATCACGTAGCGTACAATGTTCCTGGCAGTACCAGAAAGATTTTAGATGATGTTTCCCTAACGATAACACCTACATGTAAAATCCTGATCAACGGCTCCAACGGTTCCGGTAAGTCTACCTTATTGCACCTCATATCGGGTATTATTGAGCCAGATTCCGGGAATGTCTATGTCAACGAAAGAAAGTTGAACGGCATCAATCTTAATTACTATCGTTCGCATGTAGGGCAATCGCTTACCGAGGAATCCCCTTTTGAAGGGACACTGTTGGAGAACATTACTTTTGGGGATGACTCCATACCGGAGGAAGATATTTATTGGGCCATAGAAAAAACGGGTCTTACACAATTTGTCAGAAATCAGTCCCTGGGCATACGAGCTACTATTTATCCGGAAGGAAAACAGATTTCCTATACGATCGCTAAAAAAATCGTTCTGGCCAGAAGCATCGTTAGAAAACCGAGACTGTTGATTTTACGCGATCCTTTAGATCAAATGGATGAGAGCGAGGCGGCTAGGATTATGGATTTCCTTATTGACGATTCCCGTCCATGGGCCTTGGTCATAGTAAGCCAGGACAACAAATGGTTGACTAGATGTAGTAGGATAATTACGATAGAGAAAGGAAAACTTATTAGTGAAAATTAAGGTATATGCTTAACATTTCTAGAAATAGTGTAAATAAAAATGTGGACTTAAGCGGATTTAAGGCCGCGCAAAGAGTATTCCATAAAAGGCATTACAAACATTTTAATCGCTTTTTATTGGGTTTTGCCATGCTTGGTATTATTATTCTGTTTTTGCCCTGGACCCAGAACATTACAGGTGATGGATTCTTGACGACGCTTACACCGGACCAACGCCCCCAGACCATTCAATCCCCTATCCCCGGTAGAATTGAAAAATGGTATGTGCGCGAAGGTGATTTTGTAAAAAGAGGAGATACCATTCTTTTTATCTCTGAGATCAAGAACGAGTATTTTGATCCCAGATTGGTAGAGCGAACAGGAGACCAGATAAGGGCAAAAACCATGTCCGTAACTTCGTACGAGGGCAAGGTAAAAGCCCTGAACAATCAAATTGGAGCTTTGGGCAGGGAGCGTACCTTAAAATTACAACAGGCACGCAACAAACTTTTACAGGCGAACTTAAAAGTGGAAAGCGATAGTATAGATTTGGAGGCGGCAAAGACCAATATACGGATTGCGGAGCGGCAATACGACCGGGTCGTAAAATTGGAAAAAGAGGGTTTGAAGGCGGTGACGGACGTAGAGGAAAAGCGTCTTAAACTCCAAGAAACACAGGCTAAATTAATTTCGCAGGAGAATAAATTATTAGCCGCTATAAATGAAGTTATCAATGCGGAAGTAGAGATTAATAGAGTTCAGGCGGAGTATACCGATAAAATTTCAAAAGCGGAGAGCGATATGTATACTGCTCAATCGAGTCAATTCGATTCCGAGGCACAAGTAACAAAATTGCAGAACGAGTATACCAATTACGAGATGCGGAACAGCCTCTACTACATTCGTGCACCGCAAGACGGATTCATTAATAAGGCCATACAAGCGGGAATTGGCGAAACTTTTAAGGAGGGTGATCGCCTTGTAGGTATTATGCCCGCCAACTACGATTTGGCCGTAGAGACCTTTGTGGAACCTTTGGATCTTCCACTGATACATTTGGGAGAAGAAGTGCGTATTCAGTTTGATGGTTGGCCGGTCATAGTTTTCAGCGGTTGGCCCAATTTATCCTATGGTACCTATGGGGGCAAGGTAGTGGCCGTGGAAACTTTTATTAGCGATAACGGTAAATATAGGGTGCTCTTGGCCCCGGATCCCAATGATCATCCCTGGCCTAAGGATATCCGGGTAGGTTCCGGGGCCAATACCATAGCCTTATTGGAAGATGTTCCAATTTGGTTTGAGTTGTGGCGACAACTTAATGGTTTCCCGCCCAATTATTATCAGCCGAATAATGCAACGGCAACAGCTGAAAAGAAATAGCATGAAGAAAATCTTAATATACACACTGCTGTTATTAAGTTTGCCACTTTTTTCACAGCAGGCAGATACCCTTGTACTCAACTTTAAAGAATATCTGGGCTATGTAAAAAAGTACCACCCCATAGCCAAACAGGCAGAATTGAACATTGGAATAGGACAGGCCAATTTAATGAAGGCACGTGGGGGTTTCGATCCCAAGATAGAGGCGGATTACGACCGCAAGAAGTTTTCGGGGCTCGAATATTGGGATAGGCTTAATGCCACTTTTAAAATACCTACTTGGTACGGTGTGGAATTAAAAGGAGGTTTTGAGCAGGCCGAGGGGGAGTTCATAAATGAGGATGAAACTTTACCCTCTGATGGTCTATATAGTGCTGGAGTTTCGGTTTCCCTGGCTCGGGGACTATGGATCAATGAGCGGATGGCTACGTTAAGGAAAGCCAAATTCTTTAGGGAACAGACCAAAGCCGATAGGGATCTGCTGGTGAACCAAATTTTATTCGAAGCTTCCATAGCCTATTTTGATTGGTTACAAGTGTACAAGGATAGCCAGGTTTATAGGGATTTTTTAACCAACGCAGAGGTTCGTTTTGAAGGTATTAGGCAAAGTGCGTTGGCAGGGGATATTGCGGCCATTGATACCGTAGAGGCCAAAATTGCCGTGCAGAATAGGGCCTTAAGTCTAGAACAGGCTCGGGTAAGGCTTATAAAAAGATCATTGGAACTCTCCAATTTTCTTTGGTTGAACGATAATATACCTGTGGAGTTGCAGTCCAATGTTATCCCAGATATCGATTTGGACAATGATATTGATACGGCTTTGGAGATTTTGGGGAGACCCTTGGATAGTTTCACCATTGAAAACCATCCCAAATTAAAGTCCCTTGGGTTTAAGATAGATGGTTTGGTGGTGGATAAACGGTTAAAAGCGAATAGATTGCTGCCAAAAATAGATGTAGAGTATAATTTTCTCACAGAAACCCCTGATCGTATCAATTCCTTTGAAACGCAAGAATACAAAGGAGGTGTTAACTTTCTATTTCCTTTGTTCCTTAGAAAGGAAAGGGGCGATTTGAAGTTGGCCAAGTTCAAAATACGGGATGCCCAATTTGAGTTTGACAATGCCCAAATTGAAATTCGCAACAAGGTTTTGGCCATTTACCGTGAATTAGAATCTTTTGAGACCCAGAACCAATTGATACAAGATATTGTGGGCAATCGGGGTGCCTTGTTACGTGCGGAAGAGCGTAAGTTCAGTTTTGGGGAGAGCTCTTTGTTTTTAATCAACTCCCGGGAAAGTAGTCTTATTGATTCCGAACTAAAACAGAATGAAGTACAAAACAAATATTTTGCCGCAAAGGCCAAGTTGTTCAACAGTCTGGCCGTAAATCCGGAAAATTTATGACCTAAGAAATATTAAAATATGAAAAAGCCCTCAACAGATATGGATTCCCAAAATTTTGACATTAAATTGATGTTAAAGGATGGCTTCTTTATAATTTCAGGTATTTTTTCCGCTGCTTTTGGCCTCGAAAGTTTTTTGTTGCCCAATCGTTTTATTGATGGGGGTGCTACGGGTATTTCACTTTTGGTAACGGAAATTTCGTTTTTACCGCTTCCGCTGTTGATTATTCTAGTGAACCTCCCCTTTTTGATACTGGGGTATAAGGTTATTGGAAAACAATTTGCAATTAAGGCTACCATAGCCATTTTTGGACTTGCAATCACCTTGGTCCTAATTCAATTTCCCGAGATTACCCAGGATAAATTGCTCGTCGCGGTCTTCGGAGGTTTCTTTTTAGGGGCAGGTATCGGGCTTTCCATAAGAGGGGGAGGGGTACTGGACGGTACCGAGG
>JBATTK010000155.1:0-1775 GCA_049670505.1 Saonia sp. | reverse complement strand
GCTGTCATCCGACGTGTTGATCGTGTGGGAAGAAAGCACGCTCCAAAGCGCCCCCGGCGGATTTTCGGTCGTCGACAGCCGCCAATACGGCCAATCTGTGCTCACGTTCCTGCGCTACGGCTGACAGAGGCGGCAAGCCGCGCTAAGCTGGCACCCATGTTTGCAACATCCCCCTTTGCGGCCTCATGGGCCGAGGATGACACCGCCCCGCGCAAGCCTGCGCGCAGCAGTTGGGCCTTGATGGGCGACATCCATGCCCATCGCGGCGGTGTGCCAGAGATCCTGATCGAATGGCGGCGCGCACAGGGCGAGGATTTGCCAGCACCGCAATTGCCCGAGTTGCGGAAATAAGAGCCTCTGTCCGGTGATATCCGGCGCTGCGCCACGCCTTTTGCTGCTCGGCACATCCCATGTCGGAAAATCCAGCTGCGCCAAGGCACTCGCCGACCTGTTCGGTGTCACCGTAACGTCAACCGACACGCTGGGCCGCCATCCCGGACGCCCCTGGACCGGTGTTCCAGGCCCGGTGCTGGACTTCTACCAATCGCTGTCGCCAAGCGCCGTGCATTGGTTCCTGCAGATTCACCACGAAAACATGCGCCCCGTCATCGGGCATGTCATCGACAGCGCCCCGGTGGGCACCGGCTTCATCCTGGAAGGTGCGGCCCTGCGACCAGAATATCTGGAAGGCTGGGGCATTGCGCCCAAATCCGCAGTCTGCCTTCACGCCGATGCAAACACCCTGAAGGCGCGGATGCTTGAAAGCAGCGAATATGCGACCCATGCGCCCGACATACGCACAGCCATCGATGCGTTCATTCAAAGATCTCTCACTGAGAACGACGTGCTTGCCGAAACCTCGGCCCGCCATGGCCTTCGCGTGCTCGATACCACTGACGCGGAACCGCGATCCATCGCAAGGCTCATCGCCGAGCAAATCAACGGGGCCTAGGCAACCCCTACCCCCAGGTCGGGTGAAATTTGCCGCCCGGCGATAGCGTAAAGATCTCGCACCCATCCGCCGTCACACCCACCGAATGCTCAAACTGCGCCGACAGCGACTTGTCACGCGTCACGGCGGTCCAATCATCGGCCAGCACCTTCGTCTCGGGCCGACCAACGTTCACCATCGGCTCAATTGTAAAGAACATGCCTTCTTCCAGAACCGCCCCGGTCCCGCGCCGCCCGTAATGCAGCACGTTTGGCGGCGCATGAAACACCCGACCCAGCCCGTGACCGCAGAAATCGCGCACAACCGACATGCGGTTGCCTTCGACATATTGCTGAATGGCCGCACCGATATCGCCAAAGGTATTGCCGGGCCGTACCGCCTCGATCCCCTTGAACAGGGCATCGTGCGTCACCTGCACCAACCGCTCGGCCTTGCGGCTCAGCTTGCCGGCCACGTACATCCGGCTGGTATCGCCATACCAGCCATCGACAATCACGGTGACGTCGATGTTCAGGATATCGCCGTCTTTCAGCATCTTGTCGCCGGGGATCCCGTGACACACGACATGGTTCACGCTGATACAGCTGGCATGCTTATAGCCCTTGTATCCAATCGTGGCCGACGTCGCCCCCGCCGCTTCCACGCGGGCCGTGATGATCCGGTCAAGCTCAGCCGTGGTCTGGCCGGGGAACACATGGGGCGCGATCTCATCCAGAATGCGTGCCGCCAGCTCACCGGCGGCATGCATGCCGGCAAAGTCTGTGGCGTCATATATGCGAATGCCGTCTTTCGTCAGCCGGCCATGGTTCTTGTCGTCCAAGAC
>JBATTK010000154.1:0-105805 GCA_049670505.1 Saonia sp. | reverse complement strand
CAATGGAATTCCGATGAATAAATTTTTTGACGGCCGCCCACAGTGGAACAACTGGGGAGGATTAAATGATGTTGTTCGAAATCAGGAATTTACAAACGGATTACAAGCATCGGATGTTAACTTTGGCGGTATTTTAGGCACCACCAATATCGATACAAGACCCTCCGGACTACGCCCTGGATTGCGATTGTCAACTTCTAGCTCTAATAGAACGTATGCAGGTAGACTAATGGCAACATATACCTCAAGAATTCAAGGTAATGGGTTTTCTTATAGCATTTCTGCCTCTAGAAGATGGGCAAATGAAGGATATATTAACGGTACTTTATATGATGCCTACTCCATTTTTGGAGTTTTGGAGTATCAACCCAACCCAAAGAACAGCTTTAGTTTTACTTCTTTTCTAGCCGCCAATCGTAGAGGGCGTTCTTCTGCGATTACCGAGGAAGTTTTCGATTTGATGGGTAGGGCATACAACCCATATTGGGGTTCTCAGAGCGGGGACACTCGTAACTCCAGGGAACGTAAAATTCGGGAACCCGTATTTATTCTTAATCATTATTATACATCCGATGTATTTAATTTAAACACTGGTATTGCATATCAGTTTGGAACAAATGCCAGAAGTAGATTAGGGTATTACAATGCCCCAAATCCAGATCCTACATTTTATAGATACTTGCCCAGCTTTTATATGAATAGCCCTATTGGCGCAAACTTTGAAAATGCCGCTTTGGCAAAGGAAGCGTATCTAAGGAATCCCCAAACCGATTGGATAAATCTTTATAGGGCAAATTTGGGAGAAACAACTAACGGTAAGGCTGCATATGTGCTATATGATGATACCACGGAGGATAATTCACTTACTATCAATACTATTGGAAACTTAAAAATAAACGACAGGTTTAAAATCGATTTTGGAGCTACCTACAAAAGTCTGGAGTCTGATAATTTTGCAAAAATAGAGGATTTATTGGGTGCGGAATTTCATGAGGACATAGACCCTTTTTCAGATACTAGAAATGATTTGAACGGCAATTTGACAAAAGGAACCGATAATATTTTTAATTATCACTACCATATAAATGCCAAGTCTGTTGATACATTTGTACAATTTAAAGCCAACTATACAAGTTGGGAGGCTTTTGTTTCAGCTCGTTATTCCAATACTGGTTACCAAAGGGATGGCCTATTCCTTAACGAACGTTTTTTGGAGAGCTCTTTTGGGAAAAGTGAGGAAATTGAATTTTCAAATTATGCTGCTAAGGGAGGGTTCATGTATAAAATTAATGGCAGACATTGGTTGGCCCTCAATGCGGCATTCCTTACGAATCCCCCGACACTACAGAACGTATTTATTAATCCAAGGGAGAATAATCAAGTAATTCCGGACATCCAAAGTGAACAGATATCGACTATAGATTTCAATTATTTTATTAGACTTTCTAAACTCACGGGAAGACTTACCGGCTATTACACACGTTTTCAGGATGTAACGGACATTAATTTTTTCTTTGTAGAATCTGGTGTCGGTTCCGATTTTGTTCAAGAAGTCCTTACAAATTTGGACAAACTTCATTTGGGAACAGAATTAGGATTGGAATATCAAGTATCGTCCGCAGTAAAGTTATCCGCTGTGGCCGCTATTGGCAAATATCTGTATGCTAGCGACCCTAATGTCACTATAAACTTTGATACGGCAGGGAATGAAGAAGATTTGATCAATGTTGCAGGTAATATAGACTTAGGGGTTGCGAAGGTTAAAGATCTTAAATTGGCGCAAGGACCCCAGACCGCTTATGCCTTTGGGGTAGAATACCGCGACCCAAAGTATTGGTGGGTAGGGACAACAGCTAATTATTTGGCAAATAACTATATCGGTATTTCTACCATAACCAGAACCCCAAGTTTTTTTCTAGACCCGGAAACGGGCCAGCCTTTCCCGGAAGCGACACAAGAAAATGTAGACAAGTTATTAGAACAGCGTCCGTTGGATAATTTTTATTTATTGAATTTAATTGGGGGGAAGTCCTGGTTGGTAAATAAGAAGTATATAAGTGTTTTTGCAAGTGTCAGCAATGTATTCGACACTGTTTTTAGAACAGGAGGATTTGAACAAAGTAGAAATGGAAATTATGGAGAATTGTCCCAAGATAATTTGAGCGGTAACCCCTCCTTTGGACCAAGGTTTTGGTATGGTTATGGCCGTACGTATTTTATAAATGTAGCCGTTAGTTTTTAATGAAAAATGTGCTTTCTCCCTAGAGAGAGCTAGCTGGCTTGAAGATAGGCGGGGATGGATGCATTAGAGTGGTCTTATTACTGATCCGAACTAGTTTTGAATAGCAATAGTATGAAAAGAAGGGGTTTAATATATCACAAGGTAAAAGTCATAGCAATATTGTTCATAGTATTGCCCCTGAGCTGTGTAGAGGACACTAATTTTGATGCCCTTGCCAAAGCTTGTTCGGAAAATATAGAGGCCAATATTTTTTTTGCCGACCTTAAAAATTTATATGTAGATGATGTCATACAGATTAGGGAAGATCTGGTAATAGAAGGATATATCATATCATCCGATGCGGCGGGTAATTTTTTTGGTACGCTACATGTTCAGGACAGTCCGGTAAACCCTGGCGAGGGCCTTCAAATAGAAATCGATCTGAGGGATTCCCATTTGTTCTATGAAACGGGTAGCAAGGTTTTCATTAAGCTTAAAGGGCTTTATTTAGGGCAGAGCAAAGGGGTTTTTAAGATTGGGGGTGCGTTTAATGCCTTTGGAAATATTTCCGTAGGGAGACTACCGGCCTTAAAAGTGCAGGAACATATCTTTCTGGCATGCGATGCCGTTACCAATATAGAACCGAAACCCGTCTCCCTGGCCATTTTGGAGGATGGGATGGTCAATACGTTGGTAAGTTTGGATAGCGTTGAATTTATAGAAGAAGAATTGGGTCTGCCCTTTGCCGAGATAAGAGAGGAAACGGAACGTACCTTAAAAGACTGTATAGATAATGAAATACTACTTTTGAATAGCGGGTTTTCCGATTTTCAGGATGAACTACTTCCCCAGGGCAATGGAAGTATAATAGCTGTTTTGCTAAAAGAAAGTAATGATTATCAATTGGTCGTTAGGAATTTGGAAGATATTGATTTCACCAATGAAAGATGTGCAGAAATCGTAGATGAATTTACATCCGATGCTGTTTTTATTTCCGAATTGGCAGACCCTGATAATAATACCGGGGCAAGATTTGTGGAACTATATAATTCAAGTTCCGAAACCTTAAGTTTAAAAGGATGGACCTTACGTCGTTACACCAATGACAATACCGAGGTAAGTTCAACCATTGATTTATCCGAATTTATAATCACTGCAGAGAGTACATTTCTGATTTCGCCAAATGAAGCCGAATTTGAAGTTGTATATGGTTTCGTACCTGACTTGGGCGTATCGACCAATAGTCCGGCAGACTCCAACGGAGATGATAATCTGGAGTTGGTAGATCCTTTTGGAAATGTCATAGATGCCTTTGGTGTCATAGGGGAAGACGGATCGGGTACGGATCATGAGTTTGAAGACGGTAGAGCCGTTAGGAATATGGATATCGTTAGGGCAAATCCCATGTATACCTTTAGCGAATGGACCATCTACAATGATACCGGAGATTCCGGTACCATTAATATGCCCCAAAATGCTCCGGAAGATTTTACACCCGGTGTAAGAAACTAGCGTACAAAAAACCGCCCTGACCTATGTAGTCAGGGCGGTTTTTAAAACACGTTTATTTGTGAACCTTACTCTGATGGAAAGTTTTCGTTGGACATTATTTCTTCCATTTGTTTTACATGGCGTTCCGTGTGTCCGGACATGAACAGCATAATTTGATAGCCGTCAATAGTGCCGAAAGGCAATTGTCCATAATGGTTTCGCAAATCATCGGCCGTACTTTTTACATATTCAATATGTTCCTTTCTTTTAGTCACAAAAGCCGTTATGGTTTCCTTATTGGAGCCAAACTTTCCCGAAGGTTCAAAAGCCTCCGAGGTTTTTACTTTGTTACTGCGGTCTACGATGATTCCTAGCAATTGTTCGTCGGACATCTTTACTTCAGAACGTTTGGTAGTATCCGCGGGAGTTTGTAATGCTCCGGAAAGCATTTGATCAAAGGCATTTTCCGAAATTGCCAAATGCTCTACACATTCTGCAATGGACCAAGAATTTGGATCTGCTTTAAAACTAAGCTGCTCTTCGCTGAGCCCTTCTACAACCTTCAACAAATGATCATGGGTCCTGGTCATTTCCTTGATTGCAAATTTCCTTTCCGCATCGGTCAATCCCGTGCTGATAACTCCAAAACCAACGAGCGCCAATACGACGATGGGTAAAACTAATTTTTTCATTTTCAATAAGATTTTTAGTTGATATTATTTTCAATGTATCCCTTTTTATAAAGGACGAATAAGTTAGCGTGATCTGGACACTATTTAGGAATTTTTCCTAAAATAGTTCACATGGCACAAAATACTACCCAAAATAAGCTTCGGGATTTTTTGCGATGGATGTTATTTTCTGAAAATAGTGTCCCACATGGCGGCCATCTGCCACTGCATGGTGTACCTGAACGGAAAGAGGCATCTGTATCTTGCCATCGGACTCAAAAAACTTTCCCCAGACCATTCGTGGCACACTATCCGGAGGACTATGGTGCATGGCATGCTCAAAACCTGTAAAGCTTACCCAGGGAATGGACGATAGGAACAAATAGTCATCGCGACTCCCTTCATCTTCCATAGAAGGTTCCGCCAACATTACTTTGCTCATCGCTTTCGCATCTTGAATAAAGGTATTGGCGTCTTTTTGATAATTAACTGTACAAAAACTAAATACATCGGCTATTTCCGTATAAACCGTGAAAGAGGGTTGTACGGTTTCATGCTCCACTACTTTTCCTTTTCGAATACGCCACCGAAATTCCGGGATTTCATTGGCGGCCCGTGCAATCATATAAACAATACTTATAGTGATTGGAAGATTTTTCTCTTTTAGGTATTTAAAAAGAGCGGTAATCTCCACATTTGCAGTAATATTAAAATGGGGATGGCTCATGGCATTGAAAAACTCAAAATGCTTTTGCCGGTGTTTAGTTTTAAAAATAACCTCCCTCATATTCCCATGATTTAATTTGTAAGGTGGTATGTAAAACGCTCCTAAATGTATGAAATTAACCTAAATAATTCCCCCCGATGGCTCTACCTCCTTTAAGATAGCTGGTTTCAAGAAATTTTATATTTAGGCGGCATGGATAAGAATATTTTCTAAATCTTCCGGCGAAAGTGGCTTTAGAATATAATTGTTGACCACTTCATAGTTTTTCACACGCTCTAAATCACGGGGATCGACCGAAGAACTAATGATATAGAGCATTACTTTTTCTCTATTATGATTAGGGATTTGTACAAAATCCTCTAAGAATTCCCAACCGTTCATGATGGGCATGTTCAAATCCAGAAATATAATGGAAGGAAGGTTTTTACCCTGTAGGACAAGTTCATTGAGGCCGTCCATGGCATCTTGTCCATTGTTATAGATTAAAATGTCATCACAAAACCCGACCTTTTTCATTAAAAGCTTTGTTCCATAAATAAAAATGGGATCATCATCAATGACACAGGCACTTAGGATTTTCTTTATCATACGATTTTCTATTATCATAGTTTCTCGAAATACAGTGTAAAAGTGGTACCGACATCTACCTTACTTTCTACCTCTATTTTTCCGTTCATTGCCTCTATTTGATTTTTTGTAATAAACAACCCTATGCCTTTAGCATCCTTATGCCGATGGAAGGTCTTATACATGCCGAATAGCTTTTTACCATGACGTTCCAGGTCTATTCCAAGTCCGTTGTCGGTAAAAGTGATAATGATTTGGTCTTCTTTTTCCTCGGACAAAACCGTAATCACAGGTGTCCTTTGGGGTGAACTATACTTAAGACTGTTGGTGAAGAGGTTTAGCAGAATGCTGTCCAAGTAAGCGGGAATAGCATTAATATATTCCCCTTTGGGAATATCAATATTACAAATAGCCTCCTTTTCTTTCAGCAATACGCTTAAATTTTTCTTTACCCCCATTAGGGTCTGGTATAGATTTACGCGCTTCATTTTATCCAAAGCCCCTGTTTTTGTCTGTACCACTTCATTCAAATGTAGGACAGTTTCGTTAAGACTCTCAGTGGCGTTGGCCAACATGTTCAGCAAGTTTTGCTTTTCATCCGCGTTTTCTTCTTGTGACAAAAAACCGGATAACATGGAAAGATTGCTGGAATGTGATCTAAGATTATGGGAAACAATATGGGCAAAATTCAACAGACTATTGTTTTGTTCGCTGGTAATTTCTAACAATTTTTTGAGTTTCTGTTCGGCTCTTTTTTCTTCGGTAATATCCCAATTGGCCCCTATCATTCGTAACGGATTACCCTCGCTATCACGTCTTACCGTAGATTCTGCTTTAATAAACCTAATATCGCCGTTGGGACAAACTACGCGGAATTCGGTATTGAATTCCTTTACTCCGGCTATGGCCATTTCTACTTCTTTTTGGGACCTTTCCTTATCTTCAGGGTGTATGCTGGCTTCCCAGGCCTCCACATCACCATTGAAATCTTTTTTGTTTAAACCGTATATTCCATACATATTATCATCCCAGACCAAAGTATTTTCCACGATATCATAGTCCCATATTCCAATATGGGCGGCATTGGTAGCTATGGCCAACCTATCCGATATTTTTTGGTATAATAATTCCGCCTTCTTTTTTTCATCAATATCCTGGAACGTGCCATAAATGCGTATGCATTGATTGTTAACCATTTCTCCCTCGCCTTTGGCCCTTACCCACAAATCCCTACCTTTCGCTGTTACTATCTGAAGTTCGGTATCCCACGGGGTACCATTTTGTATAGTTTCACTCACCAAGCGTGTAATTTCCTCCCTATGCTTTCCTTCCTTGTAAAAATTGATACCCTTTTCCAAATCCGGCTCAAAATCTTTAGGGACCTCATGTATTTCCTTGGTGACCTCGGTCCATAGTATTTTATTGTTGATCAAATCTACCTCCCAACCTCCTATCCGCGCAACACTTTTGACTTTCATTAGTAGTTTTTCCCTACGTTTTTCTTCCGTAACATCCTCCTGTACGATGATAAGTCCGCCGATGTTACCATCTTCGTCCTTCCAAGTATTTACTTTTAATTTAAGCCATTGTACGGCACCATTGGAATGAATGAATTTTTGTACTTTATTTTTGACGGAATGCCCTTTAAGGCAATCCATATGTATTGCTTTCAAACCTTCGGGAGTATTGGGGATAATGTCGTAATAGGACTCACCCACAATATGGGAATGGGTCGTAGCAAATTCTTGCAACCATACTTCGGAATGACTTATAAAGCACATATTGGTATCAAAAATTGCAACTGCGGTAGGAGAATCTTTGATCAAGAAATTCGTGGAAAGTGTGTTCAAATGGGTGAATTTTGATTACTAAAATAAGGATATTATCGAAATAACGTAGGAATCTACTTTAATATTGTTGGAATTATAGTTGTCTTCTCAATCTTTTTGTACGGATGAAACTCTATTTTTAATAGACAAAAATTATCAATAAATAGTATTTTAATATAATTTAGCTATAGTTGGGATTTCAATTTTCGTAATTTTAAAACGCAAATCACAAGTGTTTTACGATAAGTTGCACAAAGGCCCTAGCGTTGATGCAGGACTCAAGCTCTTGAAAAAACTGGTACATTGGAAGATGGAGTGAATCCTTGTAATCGTTTTTTTATACATTTAAACAGCTATGGAAGATACTAAGGAGTTTTTTTTTAATCAGATCCGTAACGGTGATATCGATACCATTAGGAAAATGATACTGGATGATCCGGCATGGGTCCATGTAAAAGATCCACGCGGATCCACGCCATTAATATTGGCCACTTACTACAACCAAGGTGCTATAACCGATTTATTATTGGATAAAGGTTCCCGAATAGATGAAAAGGACGCTTCGGGAAACACGGCACTTATGGGGGTCTGTTTTAAAGGATTTACCGAAATTGCCAAAAACCTCATAGAAAAAGGAGCCGATGTGAACGTACGAAACGTAATGGATGCTACTTGCCTTATCTATGCCGTCACCTTTAACAAGGAAGAAATTGTGAAATTGCTCATAGCACATGGGGCGGATACTGAGGCTAGGGATGCCAGGGGCCATACCGCCCTGGACCATGCCAAGATGCAGGGTATACCTGCATTAATTGCATTATTGGGTTAATTTTTTACTTAATTTCCCCGGAACGTATTTTATGGATGTGAACCCTATCCTATTAGGCATATAAATTGAAGAAATGGAAGAGAAACGTCAGCTAGAACTGATAAAGAGAATAAAAGCCCTGGCCGATACCGGTCTGGTCTATGCCGAACAGGAATATGATCGGGAACGCTATGAGGAACTTCGGGAGATAAGTTTGAAACTGTTGAGTGAGGTGTCAAATGAGCCCTTAAGCACCCTTACGGATTTTTTAATGCCTGTTAAGGACTATCCTACCCCGAAAGTAGATGTAAGGGGATTTGTGTTGAATAGCGCCAATGAAATCTTAATGGCCAAGGAAAGTGCCGATGGCAAATGGACCATTCCCGGCGGGTGGGCAGATGTGGGCTATTCACCTTCGGAGGTGGTAACCAAGGAGATAGCGGAAGAAACAGGTTTAACATCCAAATTGGTTCGGTTGTTGGCGGTATATGACAAGAAATGCCACCCACATCCGTCCCAACCTTTTTATGTGTATAAACTCATATTTCTTTGTGAAGTGGAAGAGGGGGAATTACGGCCAGGCTTTGATATGCAAGGAGCGGCATTCTTTGGTTTGGATAATCTGCCCCAACTATCCGAAGATAGGATTCTAAAGCCACAAATAGAGCATTTGTTCAAGATGGTGATTACAACCGATACAACTGTTTATATAGATTAAATTATTTGATCGACCATGTCCAAAGAATTGAAGATAGCATTGATACAATCCCCCTTGGTTTGGGAAAATCCAGAACGGAATCGGAGCAATTTTTCCGAAAAAATCAACGGTATACCTTCGGATGTAGACCTTATAGTACTTCCCGAAATGTTCAATACCGGCTTCACTATGACTCCCCATAATATAGAAAAAGAAGAAGGAGCAAAAACCTTGGATTGGATGATCCAAAGAGCGGAAGAAAAAAATTCCGCTATTGTAGGGAGCATTCCTTTTTTTAAAGATGGGGCCTATACCAATCGACTGTTTTTCGTAAAACCCGGGAAGCGGTATTTCTTTTATGACAAGCGCCATACGTTTACCCTGGCAGGAGAGGACAAAGTATACAAGGCGGGGAATGAAAAATTAATTGTTGACTACAAAGGGTTTAAAATCTGTCCCCTCATTTGTTATGATCTTCGTTTTCCGGTTTGGGCACGCAATACCGAAAATTATGATATACTGCTCTATGTGGCCAATTGGCCCAAACCAAGAATAAATGCATGGGATACTTTGCTTAGTGCACGTGCCATTGAAAATATGGCCTATTGTATTGGGCTGAACAGGGTTGGGCAAGATGGGTTGGGCCATGAATATTCTGGGCATTCGGCCATATATGATGTTTTGGGGAAGCCGTTGGTGTTTTCGAAAGAAGAAACCATCTTGTATGCTTCCCTAAATAAGGAGCATATAACCCATACGCGTAACAAATTAAAGTTTCTGGAAGATAGGGATCATTTTAATCTTGTAGAATAAACGTTTGTTCCAATTCCCAATTGGCGCGCACCTCTATAACCTCTGGATAATAACTTACTTTTTCCGCTTGTTTTTTGTTAAGATAACTTCCCGTATCCCATTCCCCATTTTCATTGGAGTCATAAATTACCCTGATCAAGTATTTTGTAGGTGGAAGATTATTAAACTCAAATGTCTTTGGGGTGGTGGCATAGATTTCTCGCTTGGTTTCGCCAGACTCGTCCGTTAACTGAACAATGAGCGGATAGGTCGCATTTCCGGATATATTTAAGCGTAGGTTGCCAAAATCCGCATAACTCCCCGTAGTTAATCTATACATCAGCGTATCGTTACGGGTTTCAAAGAAATCCTCGATAACGCCGGGAAATAAACTAAGGCCATAGCTTTCATTAGGCTCCACTTCAAAATTAATATTCAATCTATTTTCAGTACTGTCCAGTACTGCTAAAAAACCTACAGCTAAAGAATCTTTGTTCGTTAACGTTATTTTGGAAGTATCGATTTTTGCTATAGGCGTATTCGCTGAAATATAAAAAGGTTCCTCAAAACTTAACGAACTTCTTTGGTTTGGGGTCAGCTTTAAGGAATCCAAGCCTACTTTACGTGTCTTTACGGTAAAAGTATCTATTATTCTTTCTTTTTCGTTGGTAATCTTAAATACAATAGAATCCGTTTCAAAAGGTGTAAACCAGTAATTTAAGGTGTCCTTGTCCGGTTCTTTGGAAATAATGGTCCTAATGGTATCGGGCAGGCTGGTCAAAGGTTCTATAGCTATATTTTCACCTTTTCCCTGATAACCAAAAATAATTTTGTTTTTGGCCTCAAAACTAGGTACGGCAACGCTATAATCCCCTATTTCCTTGAATAAATTCAGCACATAGATAGAGTCCGTAGGAATGGAGATAGTATCCGGCAAGAAAGCTATTTTATCCGTTTTCTGATCAAAAACATTGTTTTTTGTTTCATCCTTTACTGCAAACATGGCGTAATTACCGGCCTTAAGGTTGTTCAATCTAAAAATGGTAGTACTATCAAGCGTATTAGTAATATAATTGGGGGGAATTTTATAAATAGTGGAGTCGTTGAACACACTATCTATTTCATATAGCATAACGCTAATAAAAGTGCCGGCTTCTTTATCATAGGCATCTTTTACCACTCCGGAAACCGTCAAGGAATCGATATAACTTCCAGTGGAAAACACATAGGTTAGAAAACTATTGGGATTTCCTTCGTTATTGTCCACAATGCTCTGGCCAAAGTTCAACGTATAGGTGGTATTCTCTTTCAGGGTATCTTTTAGGGTAATTTCAATATACTTGCTGGCACCTCCTTGAGGGATTATCTGAGGAGGGTATTTTAAAGGAGGGGAGACTATGAGCTGATTTTGAACATCTTCCAGTTTTACGTACTCATCAAAATATAGCTTTATTTTTTTTTGGTCAAAATTAATGGTCATTTGCTCGGGTTCTGCCTTTATCAACTCTGGGGGCGTAGTGTCCTGTGGTCCACCGGTAGGGCTACCACGCCGGGCACATTGTAGAAAAGCGACAATAATCAATATCAAAAAAAAGTAGCCAAGAATACGTCGGACCATAACCATGAAAAGTCTTTGAACAAAGAAACCGCTAATTTAGTGAAACTCACCCGAAGTTTTGGGATTGAAAATCCTAAAAGACAACGGTAGGCGGTTAAGTTAAAATACAAATACCCAAGCTTATTTTAAGGGAAGACCTTATATCTATGTTCTAATAGCCCGATATAGGGACATGGACGTTTTTAACAGTGAAATTAAGGGACTACCGCCATAGTGGCAATATATATATTCACCCCTTCTGCCTTCTGTAATACCTTTGCACAGGCTTCCAGGGTGGCCCCGGTAGTAATTACATCATCTACCAATAATACGTTTTTGTGTTTTAAAAAAAGGGGGTCCGACAAGATGTAGAGATCTTGATCGCCTTGCCATCTATATATCCTGTTTTTTCTGGTCTGGGTCCTTGTATTTTTGGTCTTTACCAATATACCCTCCGTATATATTGCATTAAGGTGATCCGCCAATCGTTCCCCAAATCGGGCCACTTGATTATATCCTCTTTTTTTCAATTTCTTCTTATGTAGCGGAACGGGTATGATGAGATCAATATGCCCCAATGTATTCTCTTCTTTTAATACCTGACCGTACCAATCCCCTAAAAAAGAACCAATTTCTTGTTGGTTTTTATACTTTAAGTGGTGAATTATGCGTTGAACAATACCGTTTTCGATGTAGAATAAGAAAGAATTTGCCTTTTTTATGGCAACTCTACCGTAAAAAATATGGTCAACGGGGTTTTCATCGATGAAATTGTACTCGGTGAGTGGCAACTGATTTCGACAAACTGTGCATAATAATCGTTCACCTCTATGCAACAGTGCATTACATCCAAAACATACCTTGGGTAGTAGGATTGTGTTGATATCATTTAGTATATTTGAGAGCTTGGAATAGAACAAATCTTTATATTATAACCTACTTAGTTTAGCCTTACTGAATGGACGTTCAAGATAACAAATTCAACTATAAGATAATTCTTGCTGCTTTGGTTGCTGTAATCTTAGGTATATTAATAGCCTTCTACTATAGCTATGCGCAATCCTCAACGCGAATTGACTTTCTGGAGGAAGAAAAGGGGCTGTTGGTAAAGGATCTTACATTGATGAAAACCGAGGTAGACCGTCTTTCTGCACTTAACGAGGTAAATGAAATAGAATTACAAGATTCCAGATATCGTGTACAGCAACTTTTGGACTCGGTCGGGAGATTAAACTTTACCGTTGAAAAACTTAGGGAATACAAGAGCGAACTACGACAATTGGAGTCCAGGCACGATAGCCTTAAATTAAAGAATAATTTCTTGAAGTATAATAACATGCTCCTTTCGGACAAGTATGAGGAAACCAATAAAAAAATTGATGAGCTCAGGGGTAAAAGTAGTTCCTTGGCAGAGGCAGAGGCCTTGTTGCGGAGAAAAAACCGTGAGCTTAGCAATGAATTAAAAACCAAGAACTACCTTAAATTGCAAAATTCAGAAGGTAGTGGCTTTAGATTGCGTAGTGATAAGCCTATAAAGACGAACAAAGCATCTACCATTGAGAAACTTCGTGGATGTGTCACGATAATAGGGAATCCCAATTCCAGAAGCGAGGAAAGGGTACTTTACTTTCAGTTTTTGGGTCCGAACAAGGAAATTATAGAGGATAATGCCAATACCATTTCCGTGAACGGCAATATCTATAGTAAAAGGGTAGAGCTTATTTTTATGGGGGAAGAAGTCAGTGTTTGTGATGTAATTACCGTGCCCTCCGGTTCATTGCCCGAAGGTACTTATACCCTCAATGTTTTTGAAGATGAGAAATTACTTGCCTCTTCTGAATTTCAATTGAAATAAATTACTTCATTTTGGGGTAAAATTCTATTTTTGCCCAATGGCAAATCAAGAAGATAAGTTTAAGAAGGTAATATCCCATGCCAAGGAATATGGGTATGTGTTCCAGTCCAGTGAAATTTATGATGGATTAAGTGCAGTATATGATTATGCGCAGAACGGTGCCGAGCTAAAAAAGAACATTAGGGAATATTGGTGGAAGGCCATGGTTCAGATGAACGGGAACATCGTTGGTATAGATGCCGCCATATTTATGCACCCCACTACTTGGAAAGCCTCCGGACATGTTGATGCCTTTAATGATCCATTAATAGATAACAAAGATTCTAAAAAAAGATATCGTGCAGATGTTTTGATCGAGGATCATGTGGCCAAGATTGAAGCTAAAATCGAAAAGGAAGTTATCAAGGCGGCAAAGCGTTTTGGGGATACTTTTGACAAGGAACAGTTCTTGGCCACTAACCAACGGGTGTTGGGCTATCAGGAGAAAACTACTGCCATCCTAAAACGTATGGGGAAATCCTTGGAGAACGAGGATTTGGCCGATGTAAAAAAATTGATCGAAGAATTGGAGATTGGCTGTCCGGTATCTGGCTCTAAAAATTGGACCGATGTAAAACAGTTCAACTTAATGTTCGGCACCAAACTGGGTGCTTCCGCCGATAGCGCCATGGACTTATATCTGCGTCCGGAGACCGCACAGGGTATTTTTGTAAACTTCCTTAACGTACAAAAGACCGGACGTATGAAAATCCCATTTGGAATCGCACAGGTGGGTAAGGCTTTCCGCAACGAAATCGTGGCACGGCAGTTTATTTTTCGTCAACGTGAGTTCGAGCAGATGGAAATGCAGTTTTTTATCCGTCCGGGGACACAGATGGAATGGTACGAAAAGTGGAAGGAGAACCGATTAAAATGGCATTTATCCCTTGGAATGGGAGAAGCGAACTATCGTTTCCATGATCACGAAAAATTGGCGCATTATGCAGATGCTGCGGCGGACATAGAATTTAAATTTCCCTTCGGTTTCAAGGAACTTGAAGGTATTCATTCCAGAACGGATTTTGATCTGGCGCAACACGAAAAATACTCGGGCAAGAAGCTTCAATACTTTGACCCTGAACTTAACGAAAGTTATGTGCCCTATGTTGTAGAGACTTCCATTGGACTAGACCGTATGTTTTTGGCAGTATTTTCCAACGCCTTACGAGAAGAGGAATTGGAAAATGGCACCCTTAGGACCGTACTTAAGCTACCTGCTGTTTTAGCGCCTATAAAAGCCGCTGTATTGCCTTTGGTAAAAAAGGATGGTCTTCCGGAGATAGCCCAAGAAATCATTACAGACCTTAAATGGCATTTTAATGTCGCCTATGATGAAAAAGATGCCGTAGGCCGCCGGTATAGAAGACAGGATGCCGTGGGAACCCCTTTTTGTATTACGGTAGACCACCAGACTTTGGAAGATAGAACAGTGACCATTCGCCATAGGGATACCATGGAACAGCAACGGATAGGAATAAGTGACATAAAGGATATCATAGCCCAAGAGGTAGCAATGAAAAATTGGCTGCAAAAACTGGAGGAGGTCTAAAGTTGATATTTTAACCGTAAACTGCCATAATAATTCCTGGCATTTCCCGGATAAAAATAACGAGGCTCGGCACCTCCAAACCCAACGGCGTTGATCAATACCGATTGTGCGTATCTTATATTGAACAGGTTGTTTATCCCAAAATCCAAACCTAGCATAAATTTTTCGGAGAGTTGCTTTTCGCCGCCTATCCGAGTGTTGAATAGGGTAAACGCTTCACTGGAAAGCGTGTTGGCATCCGTAAGGGGAATTTCATCTACAAATTGATGGGTGGTATTCCAATAAAACCCTTTGGAGTGCTGTAATTGTATGCCAGAGTTTATGCGATGTTTTGGAACACCGGTTAAGGGATTACCGGAGAAATCCTCATCGTCATCGACAAAATTCACAAAACTGTGGTCGTTAAAAGTATAGTTTACAAATGGCCCCATACGTAGGTTTGGAGACAGGAAGATGTCATATGTTGCAGAGAGCTCCAATCCCTGATGTCTGGTACTGCCCGCATTTTTTCCAATGAACTGATCTTCGCCCACGCGTTGGGCTACAAGAAGGTTTTTAATATCCATTTGATACATGGTAATGGCAAGGTTTAATTTTTTATCCATCAATAACAGCTTGGTGCCCAATTCGTAATTGATGCCTATTTCTTGTTCAATATCCGGATTAATGACCCCGTCCGGGGTCAAGGTCTCTTCTAAACTAGGGTTGGAGAAACCGCGACTAATATTGGCATATAGGCTAAGTGCTTTGGAAAAACTATAGTTTAGGGTAAAACTTGGTAAAAGTATCGCATCAAAGCTCCGTATGGCATTTCGGTTATTGGCCCCGGTATTGAAGAGGTCCCTAAAATCATAATGGGTTTTATTAATGTTCAGACCTACTTGCGCCATAAAAGATTCCGTTAGCGGAATTGTGATAGTGCCAAACGCATTGAACTGTCTTCGAAATTCCTTGTTATCACTTATCCGGTCGCCCTGCAGGCTACCATTGCCATTATTTTCGCTGAATAGGTTTTCAAAAGTACCCCAATTGTATTCATCGGTATACAATTCTGCACCAAAAGTATATGCCGCTGCCTTACGTATAAAACTAAAGTCTCCCGAAAATTGTGTCCTAAAGCCATATCCGTTAGTAAACTCATCCAAGATATTAAAGGGTCTTGGCTCATAATGGTCCAAGTAGGTATAGAATAAACTGGTCGTATTTTTGAAGCGGTCGCTAAACTTGTAAGAATAGGACAGACCCAATAGGGTGTACTTATTTGTTTCAAAACCCTGCGCGGCCAGCCAATTGGCCGCGGCTTGTCTGGGATTCTCGTCAAAAGAGGTTTGGCTTAAGGTGCTCGGAATTTGCGCTGTATAATCAATGTAATTCAATAAAAAGCTTATTTCATTTTTAGCATTGAACCGATAGGAGGTACTTAATAGGATTCCGTCGCGCTCAAAACGATTGTTTTCCCGATAACCATCAGTCTCCAAATGATTGTATTGCAGTGCTAGGGAGAGTTTGGCGTCCTTGTGTTTAAAACTAAGGTTGTCCTTGATAAGGTTATAGGAACCTAGCGTAAAATTGTTTGTAAAGCTATTGGAGTCCGTATTGGCGGTATTGGACCGCAATAAAATTGCTCCGCCCAAATTAGCACCGTAAGCACTGCCCTTGGGTCCTTTGACTACTTCTATACTATTCAGATTTTCTAGGTCAAAGGCCTCTATGGTAGAAGATCCAGTGCCATTGGTCACGGGAATTCCGTTATAATAAAGACGTAACTTATCTGTGCCAAAGGGCGTGCGCGCCCCCACTCCACGAATTGTAATCCTATTGGTATTCAATGCTCCGGACAATATGTATACTCCCGAAATCTGATTGATGGCAGCTACCATGTCAATAGGACTGTAATTTTGAAAGGTAGTCGGTCCTATACGTTCGGAAGGGGTTATTCCTGTAGCATCCAAGTTTTTGGCGGCATCTAGCAAAATAACCTCTTCCAATTGGGTAATACTATCGTTTTTTTTCTCTTGTGCAATGGATACGGATAGTACGGTAAAGGAAATAAAAAGGAAAAAAAAGGGCTTCATTAAAAATGGTTCAGACCCTAAAAATAGGTATTAAAACCGAAAACCAACGGAGAGACCGATCCGGTACATAAAGGAATCCTGAAAATCCTCGGGATTAACATTGCGCCCAAAACCTCCATTGATTTCCAAGGTGAATTTTTCGCTCCGGGTCACCCATTTATTTCCCAGCCCTAATCCTAGGGCCAATGTGTTATATGTATTATTTCTATTGCCGAAATTATCACTGTTTTCGGCATCCTCTTCCCCTGTATAGTAAAGACCAAAGGCCTCCGCAAAAAAACCACTTCTAGGGCCATAACCAAAATAGGCCCTAAAGTTGGGGCCTATCCCAAAATCACCATTGTAATCCAATGCATCATTATCAAAATAAACGGTACCCCCAATACTGGTATCCTCGTTTAAAAAATATTCATAGGAACCTTCCAAGGCGGTTGTCGCCAAAAAAAGTCCAGCATTAAATTTCACCTCATGATTGTTGTTGAATCTTGGATAGGCCTGTGCAAAACCGAAATTTGTGACCAAGACAAATAGCAGGGATACGTATAATTTTTTCATGGTATTTGTTTCTTAACAATGTTCTTGAATCAAATCCCGTTCCAAAATTTGTCATGCCTGTTATTTATGTTATTTTGATGTTGGGATTCCTAACGTTTTTATTACTTTTAGTCTCCTTAAAAAAAGTAGATGAAAATTGCCTCCTATAATGTGAATGGAATCAGAGCAGCCCTAAACAAGGGGTTTTTGGAGTGGTTACAAAGTGTTGATCCAGATGTGATATGCTTGCAGGAAATAAAGGCGAACATGGATCAGTTGGACCTAGCGGTGTTTGAAGCGGCGGGGTATCCATTTAATTATTGGTACAGTGCACAAAAAAAAGGGTATAGCGGTGTTGCCATTCTATCCAAACAAAAACCGGAGCACGTGGAATATGGTACTGGAATCGAATACATGGATTTTGAGGGAAGAAATCTGAGGGCCGATTTTAATGGGGTTTCCGTTATGAGTATGTACCTTCCTTCAGGGACCAATTTAGATAGGTTGGAGTTTAAACTTAAGTATATGGCGGACTTCCGCACCTATGCCAATGCTCTTAAAGAAGAGCGTCCCAATTTAATAGTTTGTGGAGATTACAATATCTGTCATCAGGCTATTGACATCCACGATCCGGTAAGGAACAAGAACGTATCGGGATTTCTGCCGGTGGAACGGGAATGGATCGGGAATTTTATGGATGGCGGGTTTATAGACAGTTTTAGACATTTTAACAAAGAACCACATAATTATACCTGGTGGAGCTATCGGGCCAACGCCCGTTCCAATAATAAAGGCTGGCGTTTGGATTATGCCATGGTAAGCCATGCCCTGGAAAATAGATTAAAACGGTCGGTCATCCTTTCCGAGGCCAAACATAGCGATCATTGCCCTATTTTAGTAGAATTGGCGTAAAATTATATATAGTTGCCCAAGAAAATTTAATCGTTGAACATGTTTCAAAACAGTCTCTAAGAAATCATGGATAATTCTTAAATTTGGATTTTTAAATCAAAATTTGAATTTTGCTAAATGGAATATACTACACTGCCCCACACCAATCTTGAAGTAAGTAAAATATGTCTGGGCACCATGACTTGGGGGAGACAGAATACGGAGGAAGAAGGTCATGAACAAATGGATTATGCACTTGACCAAGGAGTTAATTTTTTTGATACCGCCGAGCTATATCCAGTGCCTGCCAAGAAGGAATTGTATGCAAAGACTGAGGAAATTATTGGAAACTGGTTCAAGAAAACAGGTAATAGGGATAAAGTTATTCTAGCGTCCAAGATGGCGAGAAAGGCAGAGTTTGCAAAGTTCATGAGGGCCACGAGCTTTAGTAAAGAATCTATTATAGAAGCTGTGGAAGGGAGTTTACGGCGATTACAGACAGATTATATAGATCTTTACCAATTGCATTGGCCGGAACGCGCAACCAATTATTTTGGACAACGGGGTTATAAGCACGATGTTTCGGATCATTGGAAGGATAATATACATCAGGTATTGGAAACCCTTAGGGATTTGATCCAAGAAGGAAAAATAAGGCATGTTGGCCTTTCCAATGAAACACCTTGGGGTACGATGCGTTTTTTGGAGGAAAGTAAAGTCCATGCGAGTTTACCCAGAATGGTCACCATCCAAAATCCATATAACTTATTGAACCGCACATTTGAAGTGGGACTTACAGAAATTTGCATCCGCGAAAATATTGGCTTAATTCCCTACTCCCCTATGGGTTTTGGAGTGCTTAGCGGAAAGTATCTGGGGGGAAGGAATCCGGAAAACGCCCGGATTACCCTGTTTCCCCATTATAAACGGTATAGCAACGAAAATGCTATAAAGGCAACCCAAAAATATTATGAATTGGCCCAAGCAAATGATTTGTCCTTGGCCCAGATGGCATTGGCTTTTGTGAATACACGACCTTTTGTGAAAAGCACTATCATTGGTGCTACCGGTATAAAGCAACTAACGGAAAACATTGGTAGTATCAATGTAAAACTAAGCGATGATGTACTGCAGGGAATTGAAGCCATACACCATGAAATTCCCAATCCGGCACCCTAGTTTTCACAAAGTTTTGGAAGCTACCTCATTTACAAATTTTATTACGCCCCTGAAGTAATTTTCTTGATCATCATATTGGGATAAATGACTCCCATTAGGGCAAAAAAGATAGCTGCCGTTCTGTAGCTCTTCGGACATCCATTCCATATGTGATGGATCCATGGTATCGTATTTACTTCCAATAACCAAGGTGGGCACTTCTATTTCCTTGAGCCTGTCCTTTACATCCCAATTTTTTAAAGTAGCGTCTCCGGTAATACCAAACTCGCTATAGCCTTGCATGTGCACGTAGACTTGATTATTGGAATGTTTAAAAGATCTTAGGACCGCCTCTGGCCATTCATCGGTAGGCATACGCAATACGTGCTCTGTATAATAATGTTCAAACAGCAATTCGCCATATCTGGGATTGGCATAATCCCCTGCCGCTTCTAGGGCCTGTACTTCCCTATATATTTCCGGATTCATTTGAGGACCCAGTACTTCCTGGGCATATGCATTGTATTCCGGGATGCTGGCCATCATATTGGATATGATCAGTCCTTTCATATTATGCTGATATTTCAGCGCATACTCCATAGCTAAAATACCGCCCCAGGATTGTCCCAAGAGATAAAAATTGGAATTATCGAGCCCCAAGGTTTTACGTACTTGTTCTACCTCTTCCACAAAACGTTCCGTTGTCCAAAGACTAAGGTCGTCCGGTTGATCACTGTAATAAGAACCCAATTGATCATAATAAATGTATTCGATACCTTCTTCCGGAAAATAACCGTCTGCACATTCATATAGCTCATGCGTAGATCCCGGGCCTCCATGAAGTAGCAGTATTTTTTTAGTGGGATTGTTCCCTACTCTTTTTGTCCACACCTTAAAGGTTCCTTTTTCGGTGGTTATGGGAATCATTTTTATTCCTCCCGTAAACCGATCGTCCCTATTTTCAAAACTCAGATAATCGGATTTAGAAGCATTGTCCTCTTCATTATTAGTTGCTGCAGATTGTTTACAGCTTATGAAGGTCAAAAATGTGAAGAGATAAAAAAAGACATATTTCATTTTAAATTGGGTTGGTGGATATGTCTAAAGTTAGGAATAATTTTAAACCTTAACCGAACAATTCGTGTACGACATCTTCGATCTTCGATACCAATTGAACGTTGATTTTGGTATTTTTCAGTGTAAGCTTGTTGTTTTTGGACGCAAAGATGATGGTGAAGCCCAATTTTTCCGCCTCTAAGATACGTTGGTCTATTCTTTGAACAGGACGTATTTCTCCGGCCAAGCCTACCTCTGCGGCAAAACATATGCCTTTTTCTATAGGAACATCGGCATTACTGCTGAGTATGGATGCAATTACCGCCAGATCAATGGCCGGATCGTCTACGGATATGCCTCCTGTTATATTTAGAAAAACATCTTTGGCCCCAAGTTTAAAACCGGCTCGTTTTTCAAGAACGGCCAATAACATGTTCAACCGTTTTGCATTATACCCGGTAGCCGAGCGTTGTGGAGTTCCGTAAACGGCCGAACTTACAAGGGCCTGAATTTCTATCATCAATGGCCTCATGCCTTCAACCGTAGCGGCAATAGCTGTTCCGCTAAGGTCCCCATCATTTTTTGAAATCAATATTTCCGAAGGATTGTTTACCTCTCTAAGTCCGTTTCCCTGCATTTCATAAATACCCAGTTCGGCGGTGGAGCCGAAACGATTTTTAAGGGCACGCAAAATTCTATAGACATAGTTGCGATCCCCTTCAAACTGAAGTACCGTATCTACCATATGTTCCAGAATTTTAGGACCTGCAAGGGTTCCGTCTTTGGTAATATGTCCGATCAAGATGACCGGAGTGTTGGTTTCCTTGGCAAATTTGATCAACTCCGCCGTGCATTCCCGTATTTGGGAAATACTGCCCGCAGCGGATTCAATATAATCCGAATGGAGCGTTTGTATGGAATCTATGACTACAATGTCTGGTTCTACCGCTTCAATTTGTTGGAAAATATGTTGTGTTTTGGTTTCTGTCAGTATAAAACAAGCCTCGCTATCAGGATGTATGCGATCGGCACGCATTTTTATCTGCTTCTGACTTTCTTCCCCAGATACATACAAGGTTTTATAGGGAAGCTTCAACGCTATCTGCAACAACAGTGTACTTTTGCCTATTCCCGGCTCTCCCCCTAGGAGAACCAGTGATCCAGGGACCAGTCCACCCCCTAAAACCCTATTGAATTCAAGGTCATGTGCATTTAAACGAAGTTCTTTTTCGGTACTGATTTCATTGACCAATAATGGTTTGGGAGCTTTTTTCTGGCCATTTGAAGTGGTTTTCCAATTTGTTTTTTCCTGTTTTTGAATAAGCTCCTCAACTACGGTATTCCAATGTTTGCATGCGGAACATTGTCCCACCCACTTTGCATATTGTGTACCACAGTTTTGACAGAAAAAAGCTGTTTTTGTTTTGGCCATGAACCCTTTTGGTTTTGGCTAAAGATAAAACAATGTTTAAAAAGTTTAAGGTTTTTATGTTTAGGTATGGTATGATTAAGAAGTTAACTAGGGCCTGTTAACATTAAGCCTAAAAGTGGCTTTTTCGCCCTTTTTCCGTATTTCTTCGCCCATTTTTGACGACGTAGCCCGCTATGTTTTACAAAAATGGACTCGAAATCCGAAAAAATCATCAAAAAATCCATGATTTTCGTTTAATGTTAACAGGCCCTAATTATTTGGTCGTTACGATATATTTTTCACCTTCATAACTCATAACTCATAACTCATAACTCATAACTCCTAACTCATAACTCATAACTCCTAACTCCTAGTACCCAAAATCCGCTTTGAGCGCATCAATTTTCTCCAGTGCCATTTCTTTGGTCAGGAAATCTATTTCTTCCATTCCAAATGCTTTTTCAAAGGTCCTTAACGCCTTTTTGGTGTCGCCTATTTCCTCATAATATTCCCCTTCAAAAAAGAAACCGAGCATGGTATCGGGAAATTCCTTTTTACAAAGATCGGACAATGGCATTAAGGATTCAAAATCATCTTTCTTCCTACTTCCGGCATAAATGGCCATTACATCATTAAGCTCTACGGTTTTCCTAAAACCGAACAGATTTTCTATCGTCGCATATTTATCCTCTAAATATTGGTAGACCGGTTCGTCCGAGGTCAATATTTTTTCCTTGTATTCTTTTGGACTTATGGGTTTGAACATATTAAAAACGTTATCGAACGCCTTTCCAATACCGTATGTTGCTACCGATATATGATCCGCTTCCTTATATTCATCGAAGAAATAGTACAAAGTCTCTTTGTCAATAGCTTTTATGGCTTTGTCCATTGCCATTATTCTTGGAATTTCCTCACTTTTCTCGCCTTCTACAATAAGCGTATAGAAAATCTTCTTGTCTATAGCCGATAATCTTGCCGGCACTCTAGTTTCCATTTCGGTAGCCAGTATAGGTGAGATGCTTACATAGGCATTGAACAGGGAATTTTCTTTGAACAGATAAAAGTTTCCAAAACTTGCGGTAATATCATAGCCAATGAACATTTTGAAAGGAGCGGTGCTGTATGTAGTTTCAAGGTAAGGGATGATTTCCATTCCCAGAAACTCAAAGAATTGTTTTCCTTTTTCGGTAGGCAGCCCCGAAACCTCATCAGAGGCGCAATCCTCATAGCGCAGGTCATTTTCGCTTTGATCGATGCCCACAACAATAGTTTGGGGCATACCGTGAAAACGACTATAAAATTTTGAGGTGGCCACTACGTTATCAAACAGATATTCGGCATCAAGCACCACAATGAGCGGGTATTTTTTTTCTTCGGTGTAATCTTCGGGGAAATAATATTTAACGTCCCTTCTTTCCTGAAGCTTAAAGGATTCAAAGATTTCCTGTTTTACCTGCGCACTTGACCCAAAGCATATTAAAAATGCAAAAATTGTTATCGAACGTGTCATAAACCGTATTTTGACTAGTATACTACTATCTGTTTCTGTTCAATAACGGTAAGACCAGAAAAGATATTGCACCGAAAACAACGAGTATTAAAGTTTGGGGGGTCCACATGATCCAACCAAAGGCATTGCCCGCCGCACTACTTACCCCAAAAAAGGTAAGGGATGTTGCAACAGCAATAGGATAAAGGCCCAAGCCACCATTAGTAGCGGTCATGGCAAAAGATCCTGCCACAAAAGCAACAAGCAATTGCCCCAGAGAAAGGTCAATGGTTTCAGGAACCGTAAATTTTATGACCCAGAACATACCTATATAACAAGCCCAAATAAGCACGGTATGGAAGATGAAAGCACCTTTGCGTTTCATTTTAAAAATGCTTAATACCCCGTCTAAAAGGCCCTTTGCAAAATTTCTGATTTTCACGGCAAATTTTGAGCTCGATTTCTTGATTACGCGGATTCCAACGAAAAGCCCCAAAATTCCTATGAAGAGAAGGCCTATAGACCCAGCTAGTCCAATTCCGTTTTCCTTTAAAATATTTAGGATAATGTCGGTTTGAAAAAAGAAGGCGATCAGAATTACCAAGAGTAACATAATTAGATCGATCACACGTTCGGTAACTATGGTACCGAATCCTTTTTCAAAGGGCACGTTCTCATAAGTAGTGAGTGCCGTTGCCCTTAATAATTCACCAGAACGTATCACCAACAGATTAGCGAAATAGGACATAAGAATGATTAAAACATTATTTCTTAGTTTGGGTCTATATCCCATGGGTTCTAGAAGGTAGTTCCAACGTATGGCCCTAGAAATATGGCTGAGAATGCCAATGAGGATGGATAGCGAGACCCAAAACAAATCGGCATTTTTTATAGAGTCAAATATTTTTTGTCGATCTTCGGTAGATGTTGAATAATAAGAATAGACAACCAAAGAAGTGCCTATCGCAATCGGGACAATAATCTTAAGTGTTTTCTTTAGAGCAGAATTCACGACTAGTGGAACGGATTATTTTTCCCTTTCAGAAAAACCAAGTCGGGATTAAATTTGTGATTATCCATAATTAATGGTCATAAAGTTAATGAATTACAGGGCGATATTGTCTATTAACCGTATACCATTGACATATACGGCTATAAAAGCCCTATATTTTTTGTTTTTTTGTTTTCGCAATACAGGTTTTAGGGTATCCGCATCCGTAATTTTGATATATTCCAATTTTAATTTAGAATGACTTTCAAACTGATTTTCCACCCAGTTTGTAACGTAATTGGCGCTTTTAACGCTAAATTTTTCTTTTGTCAGCAACAGTGTTCGGTATATGAACCCCGCTTCTTTTCTAAGAGCCTTGGAGAGCCTTTCATTTCTGGAACTCATGGCCAATCCATTAGGTTCCCTAATGATGGGGCAACCAATGATTTCTACGGACAGCTTTTTAATTGCTACCAGTTTCTTAATAATTTGCAATTGTTGAAAATCCTTTTCTCCAAAATAGGCTTTGTCCGGTTTTACTAAGGTGAAAAATTCTTCGATAATAGTGCCTACTCCATCAAAATGTCCTTTCCTGAACTGGCCTTCCATAACATTTTCCAGACCGTTAAAGTTATATGATTTGGATTTTATGGTATCTGAATATATTTCTGCGGTAGAAGGGGCAAAAATAATGATGTCATCCGCTACACTTTGCAATTGTTGTATATCTTTCTCTAGGGTTTTGGGGTATTTTATGAGATCGTCCTGATTGTCGAACTGGGTAGGATTTACGAAAATAGTAACGACCACGATAGTATTTTCAGAAACTGCTCTTTTTACTAGGGAAAGGTGCCCTAAGTGCAAGGCACCCATGGTAGGTACCACACCTATGGTACAATCTTTGGTGTCTTTTGAACGTAGGTAGGATTTAAGTTCTTTTTTTGTGCTGAATACCTGCATAACAAATTTTAAGAGCGAGCAAACTTACTATAATTACGGCTAATCTGCATAATTTTTGTAATTTTGCAGCTACGTTTCCTCGAAAAACAAAATATAATTTTTATGAATGGTAAAAAGATATTGTTTGTATCTTCAGAATTAGTACCCTACCTACCAGAGAACGAAGTTTCCTTAATGTCATACGAAACCCCTAGAATGGTTAACAGCAATGGAGGCCAAATAAGGATATTTATGCCCAGGTTCGGTAATATCAATGAGCGCAGACACCAACTTCATGAAGTTATTAGGTTATCGGGTATGAATCTGGTCATCAATGACATGGACATGCCTTTGATTATAAAAGTGGCGTCTATACCTAAAGAGCGCATTCAAGTCTATTTCATAGATAATGAAGAGTATTTTAAGAGGAAAGCCACTTTTTCCGATGAGGCCGGACAACTTTTTCCCGACAATGATGAGCGCGCCATATTTTTTGCAAAAGGCGTTGTTGAAACGGTAAAAAAATTAAATTGGTCTCCGGATATCATCCACGTGCATGGTTGGATGGCTTCTTTGTTGCCCCTCTATCTAAAAAAGTATTATGCGGACGAGCCTTTGTTTGCAGATAGTAAAATAGTGACCTCTGTATATGGTCAGGGTTTTGATGGGGAATTGAACAAGGATCTAAAAAAGAAAATTGCTTTTGACGGGGTTTCAGAAGATAGTATTGCGCCACTCTCCAATCCTGACTATAATAATTTGTTAAAGGTAGCGGTAGATTTTTCAGATGCTGTTATTTTAGCGGCGGAAGATATTCCGGAAGATTTACAACAACATATTGCCAACCTCCAAAAACCCGTGTTGCCATATGTTTCTTTGCAAGAATTTGAAGAAGCATATGCGAATTTTTATAACACCGAAGTCTTAAAATAATTTACATGAGATTTTTGAATAAAATTAAACTCCCTGCGGTTGCGGGAATCATACTTTTAATGGTGGTGGTTTCATGTGAAGAGGAGATTACTACGGTAGGAGAAGGAGTTATTGGGGGAGAACCCTTTGTAACGGATAGAGCTGTTTTTGATGTTTTTGCCTTTAATAAAAAAATTTAAGCCGTACAGACCAACAGACTTCCCTTGTACCAGTTGGGTACTTTTAACGATCCCATTTATGGGAAAACCGAGGCGCAGATAACATCGCAGGTACAATTATCTATTCCCAACCCTACTTTTGGAGTGCGCAGCCAGCAGGCGGAGGATGATTCGGGTGCGGATGATGATGACGCTACCATCCCTGAAAATGAAAGGATAAAAGAAGTATTTCTCTATATTCCTTACCTTACCAATAACACGGATACGGACGGGGATGGAGTGGACGATGAATTGGATGACGATCCTTTGGATCCCAACAGTGATTCCGATAATGACGGTGTTTCGGATGCACAAGAACGTGCGAATGGAACGGATCCATTGAACCCGGATACCGATGGGGATGGAATTAACGACGATACAGACGAGTCTACCCAGGGGCAGCGCTTTCCAAGAAGGTTTAACTTGGACAGTATTTATGGCAATCAAATCGACCCCTTTAATTTAAGGGTGGCAAGGTCCACATTCTTCCTTAGGGATTTGGATCCCAATACCAACTTTCAGGAATCACAGGAATATTTCTCTACCCAGCAATTTTCTCCGGCCTTTACCTCCGATGTTTTATTCGATGGACAGGTTACCGTTAGTGATGAGGAAATATTGTTTCTCATTGAAGAAGATGATCCGGATACGGAAGATGTAAATGAGGAAGGTGCAATAGAGAGTAGGCTTAACCCGGGGATACGCGTTCCGTTGGATACGTTATTTTTTCAACAGAATATCTTGGATAAAGAAGGAAGTCTGGAATTGTTGAGCGCCGCTAATTTTTCCGAATTTTTCAGGGGCGTTCACTTATCCATTGTTCCGGAAAGTACGGATCAAGATATTTTATTAGGGCTTAATTTGGCCGATCCCAACGTGTCCATTACCATAGTCTATGAATATGATAGTTTGGATGGCAAGGGTACCGATGATGTTTCGGACGATGAAATCGTACAGATAGAAGATACCTTTGAACTGAATTTATTGGCTTTAAATGCGCAGACCGGTGTGCTTAGTGGAAATGCGGTAAATACTTTTATCAACGAAGCCTTTCCTACCGAGATCACGGATAATTTGGATACCGATGAAAATGCCTCAAGGATTTACTTAAAAGGTGGCGCGGGCGCTTTTGCTGAAATTAAATTGTTCGAGGAAGTAGAAAATGGAAGGGAGATCATTAATGAAATTAAAGCGAACAATTGGATCATCAACGAAGCCAATTTGGTATTCTTCGTAGATAGGGATGCCTTGAACGCTAGCATGCAAGATGTAATAGAACCGCCTAGACTTTATCTGTATAACGCGGAAACCAATGCACCGCTTTATAATCCCTTTTTCGATATTCCCAATTTAACGGACAACTTACAGTCTTTCCCCGACTATGACGGTATTCTGGAAGAGTCCGATGGGCAGGGTTTAAAGTATACGGTACGTATCACAAACCATATCAATAACCTTATTGTACGGGATTCTACAAATGCTACACTGGGATTGGCCCTTACCTCAAATATTAATGTTGTTTCGGTTGCAGGGGCAATGTTGTCAAATGACGAAGAAACAGATGTTCCGGTCATGTCTACCATAAATCCCTTTGGAACGGTTCTTTTCGGAAGTAACGTAACTGCAGGGGAAACGGATAAAAAATTAAAGTTGGAAATCTTTTATACGCAAACAAATTAGCCTCGCTTTACATACCACAGGGTAAAGTATTACGTTAACTATATGTACTAAACTTAAGCTGTTTTCGCTTTCATCCTGTACATTTGCAAAATAACAATATAGATTTTCCAACCTAAAAATAGTGTAAATTATGTGCGGAATTGTTGGGTACATTGGTCACAGGGAAGCCTATCCTATCATTATAAAAGGATTACAGCGACTAGAATACAGAGGGTATGACAGTGCCGGGGTTGCGTTATTCGATGGAAACAACATCAACCTGTCCAAAACCAAAGGCAAGGTAGAGGATTTAAAACGTAAAGCGGAGCAAGGTATTTCCTTGAAAGGGAAACTGGGCATTGGCCATACAAGATGGGCCACCCACGGTGTTCCCAATGATATTAATTCCCATCCGCATTATTCCAACTCCGGAGATTTGGTCATCATCCATAATGGTATTATAGAAAACTATGAGTCCATTAAAAAGGAGTTGACAAAAAGGGGATATACTTTTAAATCGGATACCGATACCGAAGTTTTGGTAAACCTTATAGAGGAGGTTAAGAAAACCGAGGGCGTAAAATTGGGCAAGGCGGTCCAGATTGCCTTAAATCAGGTAGTAGGCGCATATGCCATTGCCTTATTCGATAAGCAAAAGCCAGATGAAATCGTGGTTGCCAAGTTGGGAAGCCCTTTGGCCATAGGAATAGGGGAGAATGAATACTTTGTAGCCTCTGATGCTTCCCCATTTATAGAATTTACCAACAATGCGGTTTATTTGGAAGACGAAGAGATGGCCGTTATTCGCCTAGGCAAGGAAATAAAGCTTAGAAAAATACAGGACGATGCCATTACCTATCCCAATATTTTGGAATTGCAGTTGAATCTGGAGGAAATAGAAAAAGGGGGCTATGACCATTTTATGCTCAAGGAAATTTACGAACAACCCAGAGCTATTTTGGATACCTATCGTGGACGTTTACTTGCCGATCAGGGAATCATACGTATGGCCGGAATTGACCAGAACCTCGAAAAATTCTTAAAAGCCGATAGGATTATCATAGTGGCCTGTGGAACCTCATGGCATGCCGGACTTGTAGCCGAGTATATCTTTGAGGATTTGGCACGTATACCCGTTGAGGTAGAATATGCTTCGGAATTCAGATATAGAAATCCGGTCATTTCGGACAAGGACGTATTGATAGCCATATCACAATCCGGGGAAACCGCGGATACGCTGGCAGCCATAAAATTGGCCAAGGAAAGAGGGGCTTTTGTATTCGGGGTATGTAATGTGGTAGGTTCTTCCATTGCCCGTGAAACAAATGCGGGGGCCTATACCCATGCTGGTCCGGAAATAGGGGTGGCGTCAACAAAGGCATTTACCACCCAAATAACGGTTCTTACCTTAATCGCATTAAAATTGGCCAAAGAGAAAGGGGTGTTTTCGGAATCCAAATTCCATGAATTTTTGACCGAAATGGAAAGTATTCCGGCAAAGGTGGAGCAGGCGTTGGAATCCAATGCTTTGGTAGAGCATATATCCGATATTTATAAGGACTCCACAAATTGTCTATATCTGGGAAGGGGATATAATTTTCCCGTAGCATTGGAAGGGGCATTAAAACTGAAAGAGATCAGTTATATCCATGCCGAAGGATATCCGGCCGCGGAGATGAAGCATGGGCCGATCGCTCTTATAGACGAGCAAATGCCGGTATTTGTAATTGCAACAAAAAAAGGGCACTATGAAAAAGTAGTAAGTAATGTACAGGAGATAAAATCTAGAAAAGGTCAGATCATAGCCGTGGTTACAGAGGGGGATAAAAGCGTTAAGGCATTGGCGGACCATGTTATAGAAGTGCCGGAAACTTTGGAGAGCTTAACACCATTGCTAACAACAATACCCTTGCAATTGCTATCTTATCACATTGCCGTTATGAGGGGATGCAATGTAGATCAACCCCGTAATTTAGCTAAGTCCGTTACTGTGGAATAACAGGATAATAGCAATATTTATAATTAACAAAGGCCATGAATTTATTCATGGCTTTTTTTGTATTTTTAAGAATAATCCATTTAAGTAAGGTTTTTTTTACTAAAATAATACTATGCATGCATAATTTTTTTCTTTTTGCTATTGTCGAAATAAAAAAAAATGTAACTTGGCCGTCAAACTAATTTAACTCAGAATTAACATGAGAACAATATCATTTTTATGCTTCCTAATGTTCGGGATGACCGCATTTTCGCAAACAACGGTCAATGGAAAAGTAGTTGATCAGAATAATCAACCTGTACCCGGGGCCAATGTTGTAATTGTTGGAAAGGCGGTAGGTACGGTAGCGGATTTTGATGGTAACTTTACCTTACAAACATCGGAAGTCCCCCCTTTCCAATTAAAAATCACGAGTATTGGATTTTCGGATGCCACGGCGGAAGTAACGTCCAATAATCAAACCTTATCCATTGTCATTTCGGAAACTCAGACCTTGCTGGACGAGATTGTAATATCGGCATCCAGGACCCCGGAGCGTATTTTTGAATCCCCGGTTTCCGTGGAGCGTTTTGGGTTGAAGGAAATTAAGAATACAACCGCTGCCTCCTTTTATGGGGGATTGGAAAATTTGAAAGGTGTAGATATCAATACCAGTAGTTTAACCTTTCAATCTTTGAACACAAGAGGTTTTGCGGCTATTGATAATTCTAGATTTGTACAACTGGTAGATGGTATGGATAACTCCTCCCCGGCATTGAATTTTGCTTTAGGAAATTTAGTGGGTATGAATGAATTGGATGTACAAAGTGTTGAAATCTTGCCAGGAGCATCATCCGCCTTATATGGGGCAAATGCCTTTAATGGAATTCTTTTTATGAGAAGTAAAAGTCCTTTTGACTTCCAAGGAATAAGTTTCTATGCCAAAACCGGTATTACTTCGCAGGATGCGGCAGGGGACAATGGGTATTATGATATTGGGATAAGGGCTGCGCATGCCTTCAACGATAAGTTGGCGGTTAAAGCCAATTTCTCGTACATGGAAGGTACAGATTGGTTTGCGGTCGCGGAAAACGATATAAATAATCCGGGAGCTACAAGGGTAAACCCTGGATATGACGGTTTAAATGTACTTGGGGACGAAGCGTCCGCATTTATAGATTTTGATGCTAGTGCAGGTTTTCCTTCAGGGGTTTTGGGTTCGGCGCAGGTTTCAAGAACTGGTTATAATGAAACCGCTTTAACCGATTACGGCGCACAAAGTGTAAAATTCGATGCAGCTATTCACTATAGACCTTTTGCAGATGATTTTGAGATTATTTATAATGGTAGAGTAGGCAGGGGTTCAACCATTTTTCAAGGAGCCAGCAGGTACTATATAGATAATTTCATACTACAGCAACACAAACTGGAATTCAAAAATGATAATTTCTTTGTACGGGGTTATATTACCTCTGAAAATGCTGGGGATTCCTATGATTTAAGATTTACGGGTCTTAACGTTAACAACAGATGGAAATCAAATGCGCAATGGTTTGGAGAGTATGTACAAACTTTTGCGGGTGCAAAACTCGGTGTGGGAACCGGGGTGCCGTTGGATGATGCCACGGCCCATGCAGTTGCCAGACAGGTTGCCGATACAGGAAGGTTTTTGCCAGGTACCCCGGAATTTCAAAATGCGTTCGAGTCCGTTATTTCAGATGGGGATTTAACCAGGGGCTCTAGATTTATTGACAACACCAAATTACACCACATAGATGCCAACTATAATTTTAGCTATCTGACCAAGGATTTTGCGGATATTCAAATAGGAGGCTCTTTTAGGGAGTATGTGCTGGACTCCCAAGGCACTATTTTTACCGATTTGGATGGCCCTATACCCTACAACGAATTTGGGTTGTATACACAAATTCAAAAACAGTTTTTAGATGAAAGACTAAAATTCACCGGTTCCGTGCGGTATGATAAAAATGAATTTTTTGACGGTTTTTTCTCGCCAAGGGCATCCTTGAGCTATACCCTAGGGGAGAATAGGAACCATAACCTTAGAGCATCTTTTCAAACTGGTTTTAGGAACCCTACTACGCAGGACTTATTTATCGGTCTAGATTCTGGAAGCTTTATCTTGGTGGGTTCTGCACCTGATAATCTGGAAAAAAGAACATTCTCCGTGACCAATAACAATACAGGTAACTCGCAGCTTTTTGTCCCGGGCGATGCGTACGCAACTTCATTTTCATCAAGTTCGGTAGCAAATTTTGCGAACTCAAATTTCTCGGATACGGATCTGCTAGTTGTTAGTAACCCTGGTTTGGTACAACCTGAGCAGGTTACCGCCTATGAAGTTGGGTATAGGGGGCAGGTCGGTAAAATTACGTTGGATATAAGTGGTTATTATAACACTTTCGATGATTTTATCGCAACGGAGCGGGTTATAGTCCCGTTTTCCAAAAATATCACGGACTTACAGCTGGCAGGCAATGAAATTAGAAATGGTGATACGCAGGAGTTTCAGGCATACACCAATTCAACGGCCGAAGTCAACTCCTTTGGGGCTACTGTCGGGGTAGATACAAAAATCTTGGGTAATTTTGATTTGGGAGTCAATTATACCTATGCGGATTTTGATTTTGACGAGGCTTCCGATCCCGATTTTAGACCTGGATTCAATACACCACAACACAAGGTAAAGGCCTCTTTTGGTAATACGGCATTGTTTGAGAATTTTGGATTTAACTTAAACTACAGATGGAGCGACAGCTTTTTTTGGCAAGCTAATTTTGCCGATGGCGATGTGCCTGCATATACCGTATTTGATCTACAGTTTAATTATGCGGTACCAGAGATTAAATCGGTGTTCAAAATAGGCGGTTCCAATATTTTGGGGGACGAATACTTTACAGCGGTCGGTACCGGACTTGTAGGTTCTATATATTACGTTTCCTGGACGATAAATCCTTAACAGCCACACCATTTAAAAATAAAAAGGGCGCTGTATACAGCGCCCTTTTTATTGGAAAAAAAAGAAAAAACAATTCCTATTTAAAATGTAAAAACATATCTTTGCAGCCGGAAAAACGAGCTCCATAGCACATTATTGGGGGTCGTACTTTCAAAAATGCTATAATCTTTAAAATATATAAGCGTAATGGCCAAAGCTACAGGTAAAGTTTCTCAAATTATCGGACCGGTAATCGATGTTGAATTCCAATCCGGAACGGACCTTCCCAAAATTTATGATTCATTGGAAATTACCAAAGAAGATGGCTCCATATTGGTTTTGGAAGTACAGTCGCATGTTGGTGAGAATACCGTTAGGACTATTTCTATGGACTCTACCGATGGGATGAGCAGGGGAGTAGAAGCGGTTTCTACCGGGAGTGCCATACAGATGCCCATTGGCGATGATGTTTACGGACGTTTGTTCAACGTGATCGGGGATGCTATAGACGGTCTTGGAAATTTGCCAAAAGCCGGAAAAGAAGGGCTGCCCATTCATAGGGAGGCTCCAAAGTTTGAAGATTTATCTACCTCAACAGAGGTTTTGTATACCGGAATCAAAGTAATCGATCTAATAGAACCTTACGCTAAAGGAGGTAAAATTGGATTGTTCGGAGGTGCCGGTGTTGGAAAAACTGTATTGATCCAAGAATTGATCAACAATATTGCCAAGGGACATGGTGGACTTTCTGTTTTTGCCGGTGTTGGGGAACGTACCCGTGAGGGAAATGATTTGCTTCGTGAGATGTTGGAATCCGGAATCATAAAATATGGGGACGACTTTTTACATTCTATGGAAGAAGGCGGATGGGACTTATCCAAAGTAGATAAGAAGGCGATGAAGGAATCTAAAGCTACCTTTGTTTTCGGACAAATGAACGAACCTCCCGGAGCCCGTGCCCGTGTGGCACTTTCCGGATTGACCATAGCGGAGTATTTCCGTGATGGGGCGGGGGATGGTCAAGGCAAGGATGTGTTGTTCTTCGTAGATAATATCTTCCGTTTTACACAAGCAGGATCGGAAGTATCGGCCCTTTTGGGTCGTATGCCTTCCGCGGTGGGTTATCAGCCTACCTTGGCTACGGAGATGGGTACCATGCAAGAGCGTATTACTTCTACCAAAAGAGGTTCCATTACATCGGTACAGGCGGTTTACGTACCTGCGGATGATTTAACGGATCCAGCGCCGGCAACCACGTTTGCCCACTTGGATGCAACTACCGTACTATCTAGAAAGATTGCGGAATTAGGTATCTATCCTGCGGTGGATCCATTGGATTCTACCTCTAGGATCCTAACTGCGGATATCTTGGGTAATGAACATTACGATTGTGCACAACGCGTAAAAGAGTTATTACAACGCTATAAGGAATTACAGGATATTATTGCCATATTAGGTATGGAAGAATTGTCCGAAGAGGATAAACTGGCCGTAGGTAGGGCAAGACGGGTGCAACGTTTCCTGTCACAACCTTTTCATGTTGCGGAGCAGTTTACAGGATTAAAGGGAGTGCTGGTAGACATTAAGGATACTATAAAAGGGTTCAACATGATCATGGATGGGGAATTGGACCATTTTCCGGAATCTGCCTTTAACCTTAAAGGAACTATAGAGGAAGCTATAGAAGCAGGGGAGAAAATGCTTGCCGAAGCGTAATAAATTTTCAGTACTCAGCTTTCGGTATTCGGTTACTACTAGCTGCTTACTGCCAATTGCTAACTAAAAAAATATGTACTTAGAAATTGTATCGCCAGAAGCCACTTTATTTGCCGGAGAGGTCACTTCTGTAACTGTGCCCGGTGTTGATGGTGAATTTCAAATGCTATCCAATCACGCCCCTATAGTTTCATTATTACAGGAAGGTAATGTAAAGATAGATGGGGACCTCAATATAGATGAAGACTATGAAAATAAGTTTTCCAAGGATTCCAAAGGAAAGACTGTTTTGGCGATCAGTAGCGGTACCGTTGAGATGAAGGATAACAAAGTGATTGTTTTGGCGGACTAGTCAAATCATATTTTTAGATAACATATAAGCCATACGCAGTATGGCTTTTTTTATTAGATCCCATTCAAAATAAGCAGGCACCATTCCTGTCCCTCGGAAAGATACTTCTTTAGGTTCTTAAAACCTACGGCATAATGCGCCTGTAGGGAACGGGTATTCGCTACGTCCACTTCGGTGATAATACTATGGAATTCCGGCTCAATGGCATGCATCATTGTTTCGTATAACTTTCTGAAAATACCTCGTTTTCTATAGTCTTTGTCAATACAGACCTGTCCCATAATTATATACCGTTCTTTTTTTGGTCGTATGGTATCAATTTCTTGGAACATGGGTCGTAGAATAGGGATTTCGTTTGCAAATTTTGGGTGCATGCATAGCACATATCCCACCACTTGGTCCCCATCCTTCGCAATGATATGCGGGCAACTGCTGTTCATCCGTTGTAATAGTTCCAAAGTATGCGAAACGGTTACAAAACCCTCTTTTTGTTTTTCCTCCAAGGATAAACCATGGGGAAAATTCCTTTTTTGGAGTTGAAGAATGCCTTCCAATTCTTCATTTAAACGTACAGGACCAAAATATAAATCCATTTACTTCATTTTAAGCCAAGCCTTTCTCCGTTGTAGCATTTCCTGGGAAGGATCGGAGCCTTCTTTTTCCATAAGGAAGATCATATAGCTAGGGTCTGGTTCCAAAATTACCGAAGTAGTTCTTTGTTCTTCAAATCGATTAAAATGAACTTGTAACGTGTCCCCTACCTTAAATTGGTCCATATGCTCGCTAAAAGGCTGCGCTACGGTAAAAGGAGTATTATTGATAGTGGTCATACAATCTCCTTTGCCCAGACCGGCAATATAAGCCGGACTTCCCATTTGGGTATTTCTTTTAATTACGCCTGTTCCATCGTTTTTGATAGCAACGTCTGCGCCAAAATGGGGGCTGTCTTTATCTTGTTTCAGCACAATTCCGACCGAATTAAAGAGCGACGTATAATCGGGCATCCTGCTTTTATATATATAGTTGTTGAAAAAATTATCACCAAAGGCTTTTCCCGCATATGCATTTAGGGATTCATGTAGATTTTGCACGGTATATGGATTTTCTTTTTTTCCATAGGTCTGCCAAACCAATTTCATAAAATCATCCAGATTCAGATTTTTTTGTCGTAGCGATAGATCCAGGGCCAGCCCCAAAACACTACCATACGAATAATAGGAAATAAAGGTATTCTCCCTATTTACAGGATCTACAGCGGTAGCGGCATCAACAAAAGGCGCCTGATAACTCATCTCTATAGGATTAAAAAACTGCCTGGCCGGTGAATTCCATACGTAGTTGAATGTTCCTGTAAGTCCTTCTACATACTGCTCTGGTGAGATAATACCCGTTCTGCATAGGATAAGATTGGTATAGTAGCTGGTAAAGCCTTCCGCAAACCAGAGCTCCCCGCTCATATTGGTTGCGGTATAATCAAAGGGTTCCAAAGACTTTGGACGGATGCGCTCCACGTTCCACGCATGAAAAAATTCATGGGAAACCGTACCTATGTTTCGTTCCATACCTCCCTCTGCCAAGCTTCTAGTGCTTGTAAGTATGGTAGAGTTTCTGTGCTCCATGCCATCGCCGGAGGCATTCGGAATATAACAGGCCAAAAAGGTATAAGTACCATAATCAAAATTGGGCAATTCCTTATAGACCTCCATTTCTGACAGCACTATTTTTTTTACCTGTTCAAAATAGGTGTCCAGTTCTTCCGCCGAACCCTTGTGATGCAGTACAAATTGGATCGTATATGTTGTAGCATTGGAGGTCACCTCAAATTCTCGAAGGCCATAATCGCTAATTTCTGTTGGGCTATCCATAAAATAGTGGAGGTTAGGTGCGGAATACGTATTTCCGGAGACCTGCTTTAACTGTGTGGCTACCTTCCAATTTAGATCTTCCCGTACATTAAAAGTAACCTTGATTTCTCGTTCCTTTAGCGATGGTGAAAACATAAATGTTGCTGGGATATTCAAATGGGCATGGGTTTCATCTACTTGGGAATAGGTGCCCCCTCCACGATTGGCAAATAATGTATAACTGATATGTACGGTACCGTCATGCCCCGTTACGTCCCATTGATAAGGATTGGGCCTATATACTTTTAGCATATTTCCCCTGCTGTCCGTGGCCTTAAACCCATATACATTTTTAGCAAACTCATGAAGCGCATAACGCCCGGGCGATGTACGGCTCATCCGAAACGAAATGGTATCCGTGTCAATACGGGGAAAAGCTGCTTTTATGACGGCCTCATGGTGTACGGCATTGTCAAAGGAAATCTCATAAGAATTGGTCTGTGCAATGACAGTAGAACCATAGATAAAAAGAATGGCCAGGGAAAGTATAGGTTTCATTACAAAATGATTATAGGAACGAATATACCATTTAAAATTAGGATAGAATACGTTTAGATGCTTAGCGCTTTTTTTGAAAAATGCTATACCAAATGAGTAGGATTGCCACACAATTATTTTCCTACGAACATCTCCATAAGGCGTCTCTAGCGGTACGGCATATACTCCCTTAAAAACAGTAAAAAATTACCCACAAAACGTAGCGGGGTATTTTAGAGACTGTTTTGAAATATGTCGATTATTTTTTATGCCCCTTTTTGCGGCCAACGCGCCAGCTGGCTTCTCTTTCAAAGGCCAAATCGTTGGCCTTTTCTTTCGGCCCTGTTAAAATTTATATCGTAGCTATACTTCGACAGGCTCAGCACAAGCGGCTATGCTAGTTCACCAGCTGGCGGACGCCTAAAATGGCATCAAAAAGTACCTATATAAATTCCAATCACACATTTCAAAACAGTCTCTTAATGTAAAATGCTATCTTGATGGTTCATTTCATATGAAGTATATAGTACATTTGTGCCATGGCAGGATTTCCAAAAAAAATGACATCAAAACTATTGGAGAGAGAAAAAACCAGTTCCTTAAGGAGCCTGCCGAAGAGGTATGATCTAACGGACTTTGCTTCCAATGATTATCTAGGGTTCGCACGGAATAGGGAAATCTTTGATAGAACTTCGGATTTGCTGTTAGAGAAAGCGCAGTTTCAAAATGGCGCCACAGGCTCTCGATTACTTTCCGGAAACAGTCTACTGTATTCCGAGTTGGAGGAAGTAATGGCGGATTTCCACAATGTACCATCCGCGTTGATATTCAATTCCGGATACGATGCCAATATTGGTTTTTTTGCATCGGTCCCGCAACGGGGCGACCTTATTTTTTATGATGAATGGATCCATGCCAGTATTAGGGACGGTATACGGATGAGCAATGCTAAAAGCTACAAGTTTAAACATAATGATCTGGAAGATTTACGGGCCCATATGGACCGTATTGTAAATAAAGATGGCAATTCGGAAATTTACGTCGTCACCGAATCTGTTTTTTCCATGGATGGCGATACCCCGGATTTGAGGTCCATAACGGATTTTTGTGAGGAAAACAGCTGTTATTTGATAGTTGATGAAGCCCATGCGGCCGGAGTTTTTGGCGTACAGGGCCAAGGATTATTGCAGGAACTGGGGTTGCACCAAAAAGTTTTTGCCAGAATAGTAACTTTTGGTAAAGCCTTGGGCTGCCACGGTGCTGCAGTTTTAGGAAGTAAAACCCTAAAAAGTTACCTGATCAATTTTGCCCGTAGTTTTATCTATACTACCGGAATGCCACCACATTCCCTGGCCACCGTTTTAACGGCACATCATTTTTCCATTACCCCTAGTGGCGTAGATCAGCGACAAAAGCTTAAGGAAAATATCCATTTCTTTAACCAAGAATTAAAAAGGCTTCATATAACACGGCATTTTATCGAAAGCAATTCTGCCATACATTGTTGTATTATTTCCGGAAATGACGCTGTAAAAAAGGTGGCCCGGAATTTACAGGAAGCGATTTTTGATGTAAGGCCCATTTTGTCCCCCACCATACCCCAAGGGCAGGAGCGATTGCGATTTTGTTTGCATAGTTTTAATACAAAACAGGAGATTACCCAAGTTTTGGAATTATTGGCTAAATTTATTTAAAAAGCGATGAAAAGAAAACGTTTTACAATTGCTGCTTTTGAATACGTAAGCGATGTACAGATCATTAAGGGAAAATTGGAGTCCGAAGGGATTTCTGTTTTTCTTAAAGATGAAAATACCTTGAATTCGGATCCTATGATAAGTCATGCCATAGGAGGCGTAAAACTAGAGGTATATGAGGAAGATAAGGAGAAGGCATTGCGCATCTATAATGAAATACGCAGCTATGCGGTAGATGATGACGGAAATCCTGTGGTCTGCCCCAATTGTAAGGCCCAAAAATCGGAACGATATTATGATCGAAAAGGAATATTCTATAAGCTTTTTCCTTTTTTTGAAAAGCGAAAATACAAGTGCCTTAACTGTAATATGATTACCAGACCTTAAAAGAATGAAGCGAATATTTGTAACCGGGATATCTACAGAAGTAGGGAAGACCATAGCCTCTGCGATACTGACCGAAGCACTGGAAGCGGATTACTGGAAGCCCGTGCAAGCCGGAGAACTGGATTATTCCGACAGTCATAAAATAGCAGATCTAATATCCAATCCGAAAACAAGGGTCCATAAAAGCAGTTATGCCCTTAAAACGCCCATGAGTCCCCATGCCGCTGCCGATATTGACGGAATAACGATCAATACCAACAACATTTTGGAACCGGAAACGGATAATCATCTGGTCATTGAAGGGGCCGGAGGTCTGTTGGTTCCCTTAAACGATACGGATACCATTTTGGATATCATTATGCCCAATTATAAGGTAATTGTAGTTTCACGACATTATCTGGGCAGTATTAATCATTCCTTATTGACCATTAACTGGTTGAAGCAAAAAGGATATGAAGTTTCCATTTTGTTCAGCGGGGACGAACATCCTACTACGGAGGACATTATTGTACAAAAAACCGGGGTCCGGGTAATCGGTAGGATCAACGAAGAGCAATCTTTTGATAAGGCTATCATTAAAAAGTATGCAAACCTATTCAAAACGGAACTGGATTTACTCTAGACGTTGATAGATTTCCGCCCTGTCAATGGTTTTTACAAGTCTATAATTTTGAGCGATATAGGCATTGATGTAGTTGTTTCCATCAATGATCTTTTTATCGAATACGGCTTTGTTCTTTCTGACGACCAAGGTCCTTGGCCGTAGGTCTTCCATAATAAACTTCAATTCTTCAAGACCTGTTTCCCTTGGATTATCGTAAAAAGGAAATAGTTCGCCCCTGAAAATACTACTGGGATGTGTGGCCGATTTTGTAGGGGGCAGTTTTTCCAAAAGCCAATAGCCTATATGATATTCAAAAAACAGGATATTCTCCGTATCCATATTCTGGTTCAGAATATAGGAGGGAACATCTATTCCCTCCCCGTTATAAAAACTACCTTTTTCTATTTTGTTCCTTATGATCGCACCGTATTCCAGATATGCCTCCATGGGTAATAGAACTAGTAAAAACAGGACATAGGGCCGATAATCGAATTTTTTGAGGAAAGTAAGCTTGCTTACCGTTATTCCTACCAGTATAATTAAGATGGGATGCAGTTGAATAAGATAATGACCATTAATCCTACCTCCCCTTATAAATGAAAATAGTACACCTATGATGGCAACGAGAAGGATTTGTACGGAGGCATCCTTAGTATCCAGATATTTTTTTTTCCATGCTACAATAAAAAATACCGAAAGCACTAAAAAAACGGGGGCCATTTTAAATACGGAATAACGCCGTGCCCCGGCATATTCCAAAGGGGCAAGGATTACGGATTTCCACCATACGATTGCATTTCCCTCTAGATAATAGGGAAGAACGGTAAGCCCAATAACCGTCAATATTCCTATTCCAAAACTGAATATCAGGAATATGCCCGACTTATATTCTTTATGCCTAAAAGACCTATAGCCCAAGAACAGCCCCAAAATACACAGGGCGTAGGCCAAATTTAGTTTGGTCATTAAGGCAAGCCCCATGAGAAGTCCGGCAAGAGCGTACCAGTACCATTTCCTATAGACAACAAGGATGTATAGGGCCGACATAAAAAATACCATACAGATATGCTCGGACATTACCCCTTGTAAGCTCCCGAACATGCTTAGTAATAATACACACAGGATTCCCGACCAAAACCCTATTTTCTTGGAAGCGATCGTTTCCCCTATTTTATAGGTGAAAAAAGCGGTAATAACGACTGCCAAGGTTCCGAACAAACGGATGGCAAAAAAACTCTTTCCAAAAGCGGCTATAATGGAGGCAAAAAATAGATAAGTAACAGGAGGTTTCAAATCCCATAATTCCATATAAGGTAAATAACCGTTTACCCAAGATTGGCCCATAAGGATAAAGGTGCTTTCGTCCCGATCGATATAATCCCTGAAAAAAAAAGGGAACCGAACAAAAAGTGCGATAAGGAATAGTATCAAAAACACACCCCTATTTTTTAGGAAGAGGTACTTGGGCGTAAGGAAATCAATGGTCTTTTTAAGCATGGATAGTTTTGTGATTATTCACCATCTTTGCAAGATATATAAAAAGCTTGTTTTCTAAATTCAAAGGCATTGAAAAATCTTTCGGAAAGGGATAAAAAACATGTATGGCATCCGCTAACACAACACAAACTGCATCCGGAAATGTTGGCAATCGTCAAAGCCAAGGGAGCGCTGCTATACGATGAAAACGAAAAGGAATATATAGATGGGATCGCTTCTTGGTATACCAGTATGTACGGACATTGTAACGATTATATTTTGGAACGGATGTATGGACAGATGCAACAGTTGGACCAAGTGGTATTCAGTGGTTTTACCCATGAACCGGCAGTGAGATTATCCGAGGAGCTCATTAAACTATTACCCTATAATCAGGAAAAAATTTTCTTTTCCGATAACGGTTCCACCGCTACGGAGATCGGAATCAAAATGGCCTTGCAATACCATTACAACAAAGGGCAGAAACGTAAGGTCTTACTGGCTCTCGAAGATGGCTTTCACGGCGATACTTTCGGCGCTATGTCCGTTTCCGGACTTTCCATTTACAATGGCCCCTTTACCGATTATTTTATGGAGGTAGAACGTATTCCGGCACCTACTGCCAAAAATATGGATACGCTTCTTACCTCCTTGGAAAAGCGCTTAAGAAATCCCGATATAGCCGGATTTATCTACGAACCCTTGGTGCAAGGGGCCGCCGCCATGCAAATGCACGATGCCAAAGGACTTAGCGAAATTTTGGGAATGCTAAAGGAACACAAGGTGCTCACTATAGCGGATGAGGTGATGACCGGTTTTGGGAAGACGGGAAAACATTTTGCATCGGACTATATGGTGAACAAACCAGATATCTTATGCCTGTCCAAGGCATTGACCGCCGGAATGGTCCCCATGGCCGTAACCAGCTGTACCCAAGAGGTATATGATGCTTTTTACAGCGATGAGATCGCCAAGGGCCTGTTCCACGGGCATACCTATACGGCAAACCCATTGGCATGTACCGCCGCCTTGGCCGGATTGGAATTACTGCAGTCCCAAGAGATACAAAACAGTATCCAAAGGATTATAGGGGCGCACCAAAAATTCGATACGGAGATCAAGGACCATCCCAAAGTGGCAAGAACGAGGCAGACCGGAATCATATATGCATTGGATCTAAACATTGAAATGAAACGTTACGGCAATCTTCGTGATCAACTGTTTCAACATTTTATGGATAATGGGGTGTTTTTGCGTCCGTTGGGGAATACCATCTATATCTTGCCCCCCTATATCGTTACCGATGAACAACTGCAAAAGATTTACAACACCGTTAAATCCGCTCTAGAACTGGTTTAGGTACGCTATGTACAATGATTTGCCGCTAGCGGGTCAAAAAATCAAAAAATCGCCGCGATATGGAGTACGGCCCCCATATTATTCCCAGTCGTTTTCCAATACATTGAATTCTTCATTATCCTTTACTGTTACCCTAATTTCATGATAACTCCAACCATCACCTTCTCCTGATGCATTTATATAGAGCGTTCCGGTTCCCTTGGGACCTGCAATTGGAATTTTCATTTCTGCTTTCTTTTCCCCATTATGCCAATTAATATTGCCCTTTACCATTCCATCTTTTTCAATAGGGGAACCTAGCAAATCTATTATTTGTTCGTCATGGTTTATTTTTTCCAAAGCATATTCGTAAGGTTTGGAGGCTTCGAACAAATTGGTTACCCCGTAGATTAAATAACCTATAAAGAATGTAGATACAAGGATTATGGATAGGCAACCCCCTACGGGAACCACCCATTTCCAATTTCTTTTCCACCAACTTGGTTGCGGCACTAATTCATTGTTCATTGTTTTCTGTATTGATTGTGCTTTATGAAGATAAGAACTTTTATTTTTGCCCAAAATATATGCTGTCTTGATGCAACCCATTTCCATATCGGCAATCGCTTCTATTTCCCCTTTGGGTACAACGTCTACCGCCATATGGGATAATTATCAAAATCAAAATCACCTTTTTACGGAAAGGGTTTTTGGAGACACAAAGGCGTGGGTTGCCCCAATTCCCGAAGGGGCAAAACAGGAAATAGATCAGTTAAAAGTTGAAAATCCGAAGTATGGCCATTTGGATGATTCTGTACTCTATGCACTATATGCCGCTAGAAAAGCCGTAGGGCAGGCGGCCTGGAAATCCGATGCTAATTTTGGCGTTAATATAGGTTCATCAAGGGGTGCAACGGCGCTTTTTGAAAAGTATCATGCCGAATTTTTAACGAAAAACAGCACTTCTACCCTGTCTTCCCCAACCACCACTTTGGGAAATATTTCATCATGGGTAGCCCATGACCTACAGACCCGTGGCCCGGAGATATCACATTCCATTACCTGTTCCACGGCCCTGCATGCCCTGCTCAACGGGGTAGCGTGGATTAGAAGTGGAATGACCGATAAATTCTTGGTCGGAGGTAGTGAGGCACCGTTGACCCATTTTACACTGGCCCAGATGAAAGCCCTTAAAATCTATTCCACGGAAGATGGGAAATATCCCTGCAGGGCATTGGATTTGAATAAACAACGGAATACCATGGTCTTGGGAGAAGGGGCGGCAGTGGCCTGTTTGGAGAAAGGGGTTACAAAGAACACTTTGGCCGTTATTGAAGGGATAGGTTATGCTACGGAACCCTTAGTACATAGTACCTCCATATCAACAGATGCCCTTTGTTTTCAGCGGTCCATGAAAATGGCCTTGGGAACAACGTTGCCGGAAGAAGTGGACGTTATAGTGATGCATGCCCCCGGCACCCTTAAAGGCGACAGCTCGGAAACGAACGCCATTAAAAAAGTCTTTGGAGAACCTGTCCCTTCCTTAACCACGAATAAGTGGAAAATTGGCCATACGTTTGGCGCATCTGGCCTCTTAAGTATAGAAATGGCCGTTTATATGCTCCAACATCAAGAGTTTGTAAAAGTTCCATTTATAAACGATTGTCCGGTCCCTAAAAGGATTAAAAAGGTAATGGTAAATGCGGTGGGCTTTGGCGGGAACGCCGTAAGTATTTTGCTGAACGCCCCAATTCACCCATAAGAATTATCATATACAAATCCGGACATCGGGAATTTGGTACCCGAGTATTGGAATTTCTAATTAATATGGGCTATTTTTGATTAAGATTATAGCTTAGGGGTTGTAGCGGCATCCTTGCCATACTTTCAAAAGTATGGCAAGATACAGCGGAAGACCCGGCCTAATTTTATAGCGGTACGTAACCTGCAAGGTTTTTGAAATCTTGTGGGTATTGTTATAAAATTAGGAAAGCCCCAAGAATAAGAATAACAACTATGAGCGAAGCAAGACACAACTGGACCAAAAAGGAAATACTTGATGTTTACAACAAACCTTTAATGGAACTGCTCTATGAAGCAGCTACGGTTCATAGGAAGTATCATGACCCCAATACCGTTCAGGTCTCCACCCTGTTGTCCATAAAAACAGGTGGCTGTCCTGAAGATTGTGGGTATTGCCCCCAAGCGGCCCGTTACCACACCGATATTGAAGGCAATGATCTAATGACGGTTTCCCATGTTAAAGCGCAGGCACTCCGCGCCAAGGCCTCGGGAAGCTCTAGGGTATGTATGGGTGCGGCTTGGAGAAATGTAAAGGACGGTCCGGAATTTGATCAAGTATTGGAAATGGTCCGTACCATCAACAAATTGGACATGGAAGTCTGTTGTACACTTGGAATGCTTACCGAAAATCAGGCAAGCCGCTTGGCGGAAGCGGGGCTGTATGCCTATAATCATAATTTGGATACCTCGGAGGATTATTATAAGGACGTAATTTCTACACGGGCTTTTGATGATCGTTTGGAAACCATTGCCAATGTTAGGAAAAGTAACGTTACCGTGTGCAGTGGAGGAATTATTGGAATGGGGGAAGCCGTAGAAGATAGAGCAGGAATGTTGGTAGCCTTGTCTACCTTGAACCCCCAACCGGAATCGGTTCCTATCAATGCTTTGGTAGCCGTAGAAGGTACTCCCATGGAGGATATGGAACCTATTGCTATTTGGGACATGGTACGTATGGTAGCAACTACCCGTATTGTAATTCCGGAAACGCAAGTAAGATTATCCGCCGGGCGTACCGAAATGAGCAGGGAAGGGCAGGCCATGTGTTTTTTTGCGGGTGCCAATTCCATCTTTGCGGGAGATAAATTATTGACTACTCCCAATCCCAATGTAGACGAGGATATGGAAATGTTCCAATTATTGGGGTTAACCCCCCAAAAACCCTTTATAAAAGTATCGCAACCGAAGACTGTGGAAGCAAAGGAGTCCGAATTTCAATCTTTGGGCGAAAAACCGAAATGGACCAGACCTGGCCATAGCATAGAACGCAACGAACAAGCAAAAGAAAGGGCCAAACAAGCCGACTAATCCTACAAGTATAGGAAAATTTTAAGATTTTTTTTGTTGGTGTTTTTTTAAATTTGAGGTTTAAATAATCCGATTGCGCTTGAATTTACAAGATATCCCCAGAGTAAGGACGATTACCAAAGAGGAGTTCATGAAGAACTATTTTAAGCCTCAAAAACCTGTTGTTATAGAAAATTATATTGAGGACTGGCCCGCGTACTCCAAATGGGACTTGGACTATATGAAAAGTATTGCGGGAGATACTGTAGTGCCTCTTTATGACGATAGACATGTAGATCATAAGGATGGTTTTAACCAACCACATGTCCGAATGAGGATGACCAAGTATATCGATCTTTTAAAAAGCGAACCTACCAAATACCGTATTTTTCTTTGGAACATCCTTAGGGAAATACCAGAGCTTCAAGATGATTTCACCTATCCCGACTTTGGTCTTAGACTTATGAAGGGCCTGCCCATGCTGTTTTTTGGTGGTAGGGATTCCCATACGTTTATGCATTATGATATTGATCTGGCCAATATTTTCCATTTTCATTTTGAGGGAAAAAAAGAATGTATTCTATTTCCGCAATCCGAAAGCAAATATCTGTATAAAGTACCCCATGCACTGATTACACATGAGCATATAGATTTTTCCAATCCTGATTTTAAGCAGTGGCCGGCTTTGGAACAGGTGTCGGGCTATAAGACCCATCTGGAACACGGAGAAGTGTTGTATATGCCGGAAGGGTATTGGCATCATATGAAATACATTACCCCGGGGTTTTCCATGAGCCTACGTGCCATAGCACGTAATCCCAAAAATTTGGGGAGGGCCCTGTACAATGTATTGGTAATGCGTTATTATGATGGCTTAATGCGAAAGATGAAAGGCCAGAAATGGATAGATTGGAAGAATGAACAAGCCATTGAACGTACGAATAAGTTTCTAAATGGAGCCATTACGTAATTAGTTCATTTATTTTTTCATAGACCAGATGACCCTCCCAACCCCGATAAAATAAATAATCCGCCAGTTTCTTTCTTTTCTTTTGCGGGTGGGCCTCCTTAATTTCGGAAAGTCTTTTTTTGGCCAAGGTATCCAAAGTGGATAAATACTCCGTTTCATCTATCTCCTTTAATGCAATTTTAATATTGTAGGTGGTGATATCCCGTTGCCTCAGCTCATTTATGATTCTATTTTTACCCCATTTTTTTATGGAGAACTTGCCTCTGGCAAAACTTCTGGAGAATCGTTCCTCGTTTAAATAGTTTTCTTGGATAAGATGCGCTACAATTTGGTCTATGGCCTCGGGAATCATCCGCATCCCTTTTAATTTGGCAACCACTTCCTTATGGCAACGTTCTTGGTAGGCGCAATAGGCCTCTATTTTTGTTGTGGCTTCGGAAAGGGTAAAAGGTTTTTGGTTCGTCATGTTTAGATTAAAGAAAGGAGGTGTTTGATGAGGTTAAAAAACAGTATAACCAAGTACTACTGAAAAAACGGTATAACCAGATTCAATTTGAACAAAATTACCCAATAGCTCACGTCTGGGAGTATAGTTTAGTTCCAAGCTATAAGAGTTTTTAAACTTATAACCCAATCCAAAGTTTACCCCATTTCTAGATTCAATATCAAAATCGTTGCTTGTTTCAAAGTCAATTTTGGAATTCAACGGGCTATCAAGAACAATAGCCGAATTTAGGAATATCTTAGAGTCATCATTAATGAAAAAATAATGTCTTACCCCAATGGATACTTCTATGGATTTATAGTCTACCGAAACGCTTTGAGTTGCCAATTCTTCCTCTCCTTTAAAGCTCTGATACATGGGTTGAATAAAAATGGCCCATTTATTCTTGTTAAAGGGCATTAAGAACTCTGCTTCAATCCCGAACCTGAAATTTGTATCGTTTCCAAAATCAGTATCTATAACATCAATTTGGGTGCCATTTATATCCAATGTCGATGAGTTTAATCCTGCCTTTATTCCCAGGTTGAACCAATCCCTCTTTTCATTGTCATTTTTTACCCCTACATAATCTGCGTCTACACAATGGTTATATTTATTAAAATATGCGATCAATTCCCTTGCATTATAATCTGTATATTTTACTTCATCCAACGATAAATCCTTACAAGGCAAGTTTTTCCATAGTTGCTGTCTAAACAAGGTGTTTTCTCCTATTCTATTATCCGAGGCCGCATATTTTTTATAGACTAATTGTTGTATTTCTTTACTGTTGGTTTGAAAGAAGAAACGATTTAAATTATCACTTTCATAGGCATATAAATTGGCTTTACCTTTTACCAATTCTTTGAGAAACAATGTTTCCTCTACAAATTGTGGTTCCTTAAATTTACTAAGGTATTTTAGCTGTGATTCGGATTTGTCAATATTTACTTTAGATCGGACGTATTTTGCACTGGTTAGTATAGAAAATTCAGCGACTGTGCGAACGCCACCTTTTTGCGCAGGAGAATTTTCATTCAACTTGTATTCAAATTCGGAAGGATTATTTTTCCAGTCAACATTTTTAATGAGGCAATCCGTTCTATTTCCTGCATTATCAATAAAATAACCTTGCTCATAATTAATTTGGGTATAGCAGTTGGCACTTAATATAAAAAGAAGATGTAGAAGTAAAACGTTTTTCATGAATAGGGTTTTAATCATTAAAATCGTAAGCGCGAAGATATGCTAAACGCAACGCAAAATGTTTTAAAGCATTGCGATTTTATAAAATCATGTAGGTTTAGAACACAAAAAAAGCGACCCGTTTCCGAAGTCGCTTTAATTTATGAATACTACTGAGCATCAAGAGACCTTTCGATCAAGCTCAGGATTTCTAATAAATGGTTTTTCCGTCCTTATTCTTAAAACGGTATTCAAGATACGTATACGCATCCCTAGGCTGTATTTTTACCCACTTTTTGTGCTCCAGGTACCACTTGAAGCGCATGGATGGGAAACCTTTGGTCAGATAGGCGGCAATGAACGGATGTATGTTCAATACAATTCCATTGTCCTTTGCAGGGCCTTTGATCAATTTTTCCAGATCAACATTGATCTTATCTATTAAAACGATAGGAGCCTCTATCTCTTGGCCGTTGCCTGTAGGGTTTTCCTCGGTCGTTTTAATATTCATCTCCGGCCTTACCCGTTGTCTTGTAATTTGTATAAGCCCAAACTTGCTTGGAGGCAATATTTTATGTTTGGCCCTATCTTCTTTCATTTCAGCCCTAAGATGATCAAAAAGCTTTCTTCTGTGATCGGCCCGGCCCATGTCTATAAAATCTACCACGATAATACCTCCCATGTCCCGTAATCGCAATTGCCTTGCAATTTCCGCGGCGGCCAGCAAATTAACTTCCAGTGCGGTATCTTCTTGGTTTTTGGCCTTGTTGGAACGATTACCGCTATTCACATCTACTACATGCAGTGCTTCGGTATGTTCAATAATTAAGTACGCTCCCTTACTCATGGTGGCGGTACGGCCAAAAGAAGTTTTGATTTGCCTTTCTATCCCAAATTTTTCATAAATGGGAACAGAAGAATTATACAACTTAACAATGGATTCCTTTTTCGGTGCAATCTCCTGCACATAATCTTTAATTTGATTATAAAGCGTGGCGTCATCCACATGGATACCTGTAAAAGTATCGTTGAAAACATCCCTTAAAATAGAGGAAGCCCTGTTGAGTTCCACTAATACTTTGGAAGGATGGGGCGCTTTATATAATTTCTTGCACATTACTGACCACTTGTCCAGTAAGTTTTCTAGATCTTTATCCAGCTCTGCTACTTTTTTGCCTTCTGCAACTGTTCGTATAATAACCCCAAATCCTTTGGGCTTTATGCTTTTTACGAGCCTTTTCAGCCTATCTTTTTCTTCGTTGCTCTCTATTTTTTGTGAAACGGAGACACGATTGGAAAAAGGGACCATGACCAAATAACGCCCGGCAATAGATAGTTCCGAGCTAATTCGAGGTCCTTTGGTAGAAATAGGTTCTTTAACAATTTGCACTAATAAAGACTGATTGGCCTTGATGACATCTGTAATGACACCATGCTTATCTATGTCTTTTTCGAATGGAAAGTCTTTTAGGGAATAATCTCTTAATTTCCCTGTACTGACCCTTTTTATAAACTTTAACATGGAGGACAATTGCGGCCCAAGGTCATGATAATGCAGAAAAGCATCTTTTTCATATCCTACGTTTACAAAGGCTGCGTTTAAACCGGTAACCGGTTTCCGTACTTTGGCAATTAAAATATCGCCTACGGAAAAGTCGTTACTGTCTTCTTCTTTATGCAGTTCTATAAGCTTTCCATCTTTAAGTAAGGCAAAATCGACGGCATCGGAACTAGATCTTACGATTAATTCTTTATTCACCTGAATCAATTTACATTCATCCACCCAAGGTGGATAAACAGATTAAACAATATATTAACAGGTTGTATAAACCCGTCGAAATCCTTTTATTGGAATTTCTATGTCAATGAACGTATAAAATGAAAAAGTAGTTGAGACAACTACTTTTTCTTATGTCGGTTAGCTCTCCTTCGCTTTTTTCGCTTATGGGTAGCTACCTTATGTCTTTTTCTTTTTTTACCACTCGGCATAGAGTTCTACTTTATTTATTAATATTTTACTTATTTAACTTGTACGTTACTTTTAACTCCTTCTACAAAAACCTTGGCAGGTTTAAATGCCGGAATGTTGTGAGCAGGTATTTTTATGGTCGTATTCTTGGATATGTTCCTTCCGGTTTTTTCAGCCCTAGTTTTAATAATAAAACTGCCGAAGCCTCTTAAATAAACATTATCTCCGTTTTCCAATGAGGATTTTACCTCTTCCATAAAAGATTCAACAGTTGCCTGAACGTCTCCTTTTTCGATCCCGAGTTTTTCCGAGATTTTCGTTACAATATCCGCTTTCGTCATTTTAAAATATAAATTTTCAGTTTGTTTTTTTGGGTTGCAAATATATAAATTTAATTCAATCTTTTCTGCTAAAGAACTAATTTTAAGTATTTAAACTGTTACTTTTGTCCTTTAGTATTCCTCTAATGTCATTTTCTAAAAAAATTCTCCTTTGGTACGATCAAAATAAAAGGGATCTTCCCTGGCGAAATACCAAAGATCCATATAAAATTTGGCTTTCGGAAATAATGTTGCAACAGACACGTGTTGCACAAGGAACACCCTACTATTTAAAGTTTCTTGAAAATTTCCCTACCGTTCAGGACCTGGCTGCTGCCGATGCCGAAAAAGTGTTGAAATTATGGCAAGGACTAGGCTATTATTCAAGGGCCAGAAATTTACATGCGACGGCCAAGATGGTAACGGAACGGTACAATGGGAAGTTCCCTCATACCTATAAGGAATTGGTAAAGCTAAAGGGAGTGGGCGATTATACCGCCAGTGCCATAGCATCTATATGCTTTGACGAACCTGAACCGGTAGTAGATGGAAACGTTTATCGGGTTCTGGCCCGTTATTTTGGGATAGAGATCGCCATTAATAGTACCGAGGGTATCAAATACTTTAAACAATTGGCAAGGGAAGTTATGGATACTTCGGAAGTAAGGGATTACAACCAAGGGATTATGGAATTTGGGGCCATACAATGCGCACCAAAAAAACCATATTGCCTCCACTGCCCCTTAAAGGAGAGCTGCGTTGCCCTAAAGGAAAACAAAATAAATCGGTTGCCGTTGAAGTTGAACAAGACCAAAGTAAGAAATCGATATTTTAATTATTTGGTGCCCCTGGTCAACGGATCCCGTTCCGGGTATAAGACCATACTACAGCAACGAAAGGGGAAGGGTATCTGGGAAGGCCTGTTTGAATTTCCCTTGTTGGAAACGGATATGGAAATAGGCATACAGGAAGTGAGACAAAAACTTAAGGGCGTTTTAATGTTGGATGACGTACCGCAGATATACCAGTATAACGATCATAAAATTGTACATAAACTATCCCACCAACACTTGTATACCAAGTTTTGGATAGTGAAAACCGCCACCCCCTTAAAGGAAGGCATTGGACTGTCCGAACTGGATAAATATCCTGTACCGGTCTTGATAGCCGATTTTATAGATACATTTAAAATTTAGTACTTTTGATAGGAAGTAAAGAGAACTTTAGGATAAGATATTATTATGAGCGGTACATTGAACAAGGTGATGCTAATAGGGCATCTGGGAGACGAGGTTAAAATACATTATTTTGAAGGAGGCAATTGCATTGCACGTTTTCCTTTGGCAACCAATGAATCCTATACCAATAAGCAGACAGGCGAAAAAGTGACCAATACGGATTGGCATAATATTGTAGTGCGGAACAAGGCCGCGGAGATATGTGAAAAATATTTAAATAAAGGAGATAAAATATATGTTGAAGGAAGATTAAAAAACCGCCAATGGCAAGGAGAAGATGGGCAAACACGTTACACCACGGAGGTGCATGTTCAGGAATTTACCTTCCTATCCACTAAACAGGAGAGCATGTCCAATGCGGGATCGAGCGCCCGACCATCTCAACAGGCAGTTGCACCGGAAGCAACTACAAAGCCAAATGAACCATTACCTGCAGATGAACCCGAGCAGGATGATGATCTACCATTCTAGACAAACTGAAATTAAATTTTAACTATTGGATCCCGACCCCCTTAGTTTACTTCCGATTTTTATTTCTTTCGATAGCGCGTTTGCGATAAAAACTGCCATGATGATCGCACTTTTAGCCTGTTCTGCCCTTATTTCCGGGGCGGAAGTTGCTTTTTTTGGCCTTTCCCAAACAGATGTCCATGAAATAGCGGAGGAAAAAACGGCAAAGGGGAAAATCATTATCAAGTTATTGGAAAAGCCTAAGAAGTTATTGGCCACAATTTTGATAGCCAATAATGCTATAAATATCGGTATTGTTTTGTTGTTCAGTTCCTTAGGGGATGTACTGTTTGTGAAAATCAATTATGTGCTATTTGGAATAATCTCCGTTCGTTTTCTGTTGGAAGTAGTTGTAGCTACCTTTTTAATTCTGATGTTCGGGGAGATCCTGCCCAAGATATATGCAAATAGAAACGGAATACGTTTTTCGTATTTTATGACCTATCCCTTAAAGCTCTTGGATATTGTCTTTACACCGCTAAGTGCCCCTATGCGATCGGTAACTATCTTTTTATACAACAAATTAGGGAAACAAAAGTCCAATCTTAGTGTAGACCATCTTTCACAAGCTTTGGAATTGACCTCGGAAGGTGATACTACCAGGGAGGAACAAAAAATTCTGGAGGGTATCGTATCCTTTGGCAATACGGATACCAAACAGGTAATGCGTCCACGGATAGATATTTTTGCCTTGAACGAGGAGATGAAGTTTTTGGAAATATTGGAAGAAATAAAACAAAATGGATATTCCCGTATCCCTGTTTTTTCAGATCATATGGACAATGTTATAGGCGTACTATATGTTAAGGATCTCCTACCCCATATAGATCGGAAGACCTTTAATTGGATGCAATTGATACGGGAACCCTATTTTGTGCCCGAGAATAAAAAGTTGGACGACCTGCTTTTGGAATTCCAGGAAAAAAAGAACCATTTGGCGGTAGTTGTGGATGAGTACGGAGGTACTTCCGGAATTGTTACCCTAGAGGATATTATAGAGGAGATCGTAGGCGATATAAGCGATGAGTTCGACGATGAGGACCTGGTGTTCTCCAAACTGGATGATTTTAACTATGTGTTTGAAGGGAAAACGACCCTTAAGGATTTTTACCGTGTAGTGAAACTAAAGGACGATGCCGATTTTGAAGAACAAAAAGGAGAATCGGAAACTATTGCGGGCTTTGTGCTGGAGATAGCCGGAAATTTTCCTAAAAGGGGAGAAAAAGTACTGTTTAAAAATTACCAATTTGTAGTCGAGAGTCTGGACAAAAAGCGATTGAAGCAAATAAAAATAACCCTACCCAATGAACAATAAACATATTTTAGGTTTTCTTATTTGTAGCCTTCTCTTTCTGGGTTGCAAGGAAGATACACTTCCCAAACCCAAAGCTATGTTGCGTTTGGAATATAGGGAAACCGCTACAAAACAATTGGATATTGATTGCGATTATAAATTTGAATACAATGAACGGGCAAACCTAAAAGTTAATGATGATTGCTCCATTGTATTGGATTACCCCAGGATTAAGGGATCTATTTTTATAAGCTATAAAAGGATAGATAATAATTTGGAAGGGCTGTTGTCCGATGCTCAAAAACTATCCTATGAGCATGTGGTAAAAGCGGATGGTATTGTAGAACAGCCATTTGTAAACCAAGAAAACAAAGTATATGGCATGTTTTATGAAGTTGCCGGTAACGCGGCTTCACAATCCCAATTTTATGTTACCGACAGCACCGATTATTTTGTGACCGGATCGCTTTATTTCTATGCCAAACCTAACTATGATTCTATTTATCCTGCTGCGGTATATCTTCAAAAAGATATTAGAAGAATCATGGAAACCCTACGTTGGAAGGAATAAGCCCTAGCCTGTGTTTGTTTTCTATAATACCGGATCCCCATTTGTATGTTAGATTTTATAATTTCCTTGGAATGGAAAGTGGGAACAGATTTTACCTAATTCCCCCCAATAATTCCTCTGCATTTGTAATGCTCCCATTGATCTTGTCCCGGACTTCCTTTATTTTAACTTCTTCTTCATCCAACCATTGTTGTTTTTCCGGAGTTAGGGCTTTTCCGTTCATAATTTCATCCGAATCAAAGCGGTTTCCAAAACCTACCATCCAATCCATCATAGCTTTGCTGGCCTCCTGAAGGTCTTTCATTGCCTTTTCATTTTTCATGCCCAAGGCCGTGGTATCTACCTTGCTTTTTAATTGGCTTATCAACTTATTTAAAGCCCCCATTTTAGGCATTACTTCGTCATGTATGGTCATAACATGTTGCATTTGCGAAGGTTCTGTCTCGGTCTTTTTTTCCTGCTTACAAGAGGTTGTCCATCCGAATACGCCTATGGATAGTATGATGATTAATTTTTTCATTTGATATAGTTTAAATAGATTTAAAATTAAGATAAGGATTTTAATTCGTACATTTTTATTTAAGGAACTTCAATAACTGGTTTCGTCCAAGGTTACTTTACCCCAAAATGTCCGGTACACAAAATATGTATACCCTAGGACCAATGGACCTCCAATAGCGGTCATGGTCAGCATAATACCCAAGGCCTTTTGTGACGAAGCGGCATTGTATATGTCAATATTGTATTCGGGGTCTATAGTGGATATTAATAGGGTAGGATATAGTTCCACGGCTACAAGGATCAATAATGAACTTATAGTGATGGCCGAAAACAGAAATGCGGATTTAAAACGTTTTTTATTTGCCAATCTCAGTACATTGGCGATGCTCAAGAAGGTAATCAGGGGAAGGATAAATAGGGTAGGGTTGCTTTTAAAAGCATCAGAAAGATGGGGAATATACAACAAGGTATACAAAGTGGTGATCCCAAAACTTACCATAAAAAAAATCATCCCTCTTTTTAATAAAAGGGTCAATTTGGCAAATAAACGCCCTTCTGTCTTTAACAATAGGTATATGGCTCCATGTGACATGAAAAGACCTAGCGTTGTGAGTCCGGTCATTAGAGCATATGGATTTAAAAACTCAAAAAAACCGCTTCCCTGGTAATTGTAATCGGGACCAATAGCAAGTCCCTGAAGAACATTGCCAAGGACAACTCCCAGCAGAAATGCCAACATTATACTGGATATACAATAGCAGGTGTCCCATAGTTTTTTCCACCATAACATGTCTTCTTTTCCTCTAAACTCAATGGCTATGGCCCTAAAAATAATGAAGATAAGGAACAGCATAAAAGGGATGTAAAGGGAAGAGAAGAGGGTTGCGTACATTACGGGAAATCCTGCGAAAAGTGCACCTCCACCAATAACCAACCACACCTCGTTCCCATCCCAAACAGGACCGACAGCATTTAGGGCTATTCGTCTACTTTGCTCTTTTTTAAAGAACAAATGCCATGCTCCGGCACCAAAATCAAATCCGTCTAAAATGGCATAGCCAGAGAACAAGGCCCCGACAACCAAAAACCACCATGTAGGATAATCCAAACCTAATAAAGTTTCCATATGTATTATTTTCCGGTTAAAACAGTAGAGATATTTTTTTGAAGTGGCCTGTCCTCTATATCACTTTCGTCATAAGGACCGTGTTTTATTTTTTTGTTCAAAAGATATATGAACAGTATAAATAGTATGGTGTACACTAAAAAGAAGAGGATAAGAGAAAATAGAATTTGATTGGCCGTTACTGCTTGTGAAAAAGCTTCGGAGGTTCGCAACAATCCATAAACTACCCAGGGTTGTCTTCCCATTTCTGCCGCGAACCATCCTACCTGATTGGCAATTTGCGGGAGCAGGGCCGTGAAAACAAAAAGCCATAACAACCATCGTTTATCAAAAAGCTTACCTCTCCACCAAAGGAAACAGGCATACAATGAAAGAGCAATGAGGAACATGCCTATGGCGACCATTATATGATAGAACTGAAAGACCGCATTGATCTGTGACGGACGTTCGTCTTCGGGGAAGGCATTGAGTCCTGTCACGGGTGCGTTAAAATCGTATTCCATCAAAAAAGAGAGTCCACCCGGAATTTTAAGTCCGGTAACTTCTTGTTTCTCCTTATCTACCCATCCCATGATATACATGTCCGCCGGGGCGCTTGCATCAAAATGTCCTTCCAATGCGGCTAGCTTTGCCGGTTGGTTTTTAGCAACACCTTCGGCAGAACTATGTCCGGTGAAGAGTTGGCCCAAAGAAAAAAGGGTAGCCACCACCAAAGCTATTTTGAAGGCTTTTTTAGAAATTTCTACGAATCTGCCTTTTAATAAATAGTAGGCATGCACGCTAAGGACTAAAAAAGCTCCCGCCAAAAGTGCCCCCAACCAAACATGGGTTATCCGATCAACACTGGACGGGTTAAACACCATGGCCCAAAAGTCCGTAATTTCCGCTCTGGCATTTAGTCCTTCCCCAACAATATGGAAACCGGCCGGAGTTTGCTGCCAACTATTGGCAACTACGATCCAAACGGCCGAGAACATAGATCCTAGGAAAACCCCAATGGTAGCAACCCAATGCACCCATGGTTTTACCCTGTTCCAACCGAAAAGGAGTACCCCCAAAAAACCACTCTCCAAGGCAAAGGCAAAAATCCCTTCCGCGGCAAGTGCACTTCCAAAAACATCACCTACATAGCGGGAATAGACCGCCCAATTGGTTCCAAATTCGAACTCCATTACAATCCCCGTAACAACCCCTATACCAAAGGTGAGGGCAAAGATCCTGGTCCAAAAACGCGCTAGGGTTTCGTATTGTTTATTTCTGGTCCTTATATACATGCTTTCAAATAGAACCATTAGCAATCCAAGGCCGATACTCAAAGGTGGATAGATATAATGGAAGGCTATAGTGAAAGCGAATTGAATACGTGATAAGATTTCTACATCCATAGTTTAGAATTAAAGTAAAATAGGCGATAATTGCCAAAAAGTCTAGGCATGGTCATCTCACTATGATAAATTGGCCCAAACACATTTTTGGGCCCTAAAATAGGGTGGTTCGGCTGTAAAAAAAAGTATTGGTAGGATAGCACAAATTTACAAAATACGGGCATCTTATCCTCTTGATTCCATACGTATTTGAAATTATTTTTGAGCTTTTTCCATAGCATCAATAATAGGATCTATACTTAGATCATACATTTTTTGGGTCATGAACAAAACTACCGGATCCGCCTTTTCCGGAGCACCTCCATCAAAAGGTGGGTCTGGGTCGTATTCCAGGTTCAACATCACAAAATCGGCATAATTTCTACCCATGATATGGTCTACCAATGCTAGACTCATATCGATCCCTGCGGATACCCCGGCAGAGGTCCAGTATTTTCCATCATTGGTGTAACGTTCCTTTACGAAATGGGCCCCATAAGCATTCATCTTCTCTTTGGCCCTGTACCAATTGGTGGTCGCATTTTTACCTTTAAGGAGTCCGGCCGCACCTAAAATCCATGATCCCGTACATACACTGGTGGTATATTTTGTGCGTTGGTCCATGGCTTTTACCCAATTTAGGAGTTCCCGGTCCTTGGTAGCCCTATAGGTTTCGCTTGTACCTCCCGGAACCAAAAGGATGTCCAATTCCGTTACATCGGCCATAGTGGTATCTACTTGGGTTTTAAGACCATTATTGCTGGTTACAATTCCTTTTTCCCTAGCGATAAAAAAAGTCTTTGCAGGATACATGCTACTCAGTACGGAATGGGGACCCATAGCATCCAAACTAAAATAGCCGTCGTAGAGTAAAATACCAATGGTTTTAATGGTATCCCTAGGTGCTTCGTACATAATGGCCATGAGTTTATCATGGGAGAGCGCATCCAATTCTTTTTCCGAATAAGGGGAACCATCGGATTTTAGGTTTCGAACTTTTTTTTCTGCAATAGTTAAGGGATTGTCCGTATTTGGCGGAGTTGTCTTTGGTTGTTGGCAACTTAAGACAAGGATAGTTGCGCAGGCAACGTATATGATTTTTTTCATGATTTTGTTTTTTTGTGATTAAAGGTTTTTGAAGTCAAAAAAAAGAGGGCGAACCCGGAAAAAATGGTGAAAAGTCCAAATAGGGAAAAAGCGCGTAACAACAGGTTGTTGAAATTGTCCCGTCCCTGATAGTCCATCGTATGCAGCATCCACAGAAAGTCGAATACCCGCCATTGGTTACTTCTTAAGGTTTGCACTGTGCCATAATTTTGTGAAACATAGACCGTGGTATGGGTAGGAGCGTCAAAAGTTATGGCATAGGCAGGTAGGGGGCGTCCGCGGTACTCATGATGGCCTCCTGTCTCCGTAAAATAAACTACTTCGGTTATTGCTCCTTGAACCTTCAATTTCTGTCGGGCTATTTGTATGGCTTCCACTTTATAAAGTGGTTTCCGGATTTTTCCATCCAAGGCATTGATCAAAACAACTTTTTTTTCTCCATCTGAAAGATATTCCATTTCATATATGGGAGCCTCCAAAATAGTGGTCAGTTTCATCGATAAAAGAAGCTCGGAAGGTTCTAGCAAAGTATTGATGATACTTGAAGGGGGAACATATCTCAAATTCTTTGGGATAACCGATTGTTCTTTTTTTAAATGATCCCCCCGAATCTCCTTAATATTCGTCCAGCTAAAATAAAATCCACCAAGGGTCCATAATAAGAATTGAATACCCAGGACAAGACCCAAGTATCGATGCCATTTGCGGATACGGTTAATTACTTTTCGTTTTGTCATTTTTTAGTTGTTGCTTTCAAGATCATTGCTATGCCTGAAAGCTGCTTTTAAAATCTATATGTGAGTGTTGCGCCATAGGTTATGGGAGCCGCGGTCCTTACACTTCTACTCCCAAAACTGGTATCTGGCGAGCCAAACGACAAAAAGGTCTCATCGGTGAGATTTTGACCCCAAAACGCCACGGTATACCTTTTAAAACCAAAAGCTACACGTGCATTCAGTATAGTATATGTGGGCTGCTCCAAGGTGTTTTGAATATCCGTGAAATAATCGCCGATGTTTCTGATTTCCCCTCGGAAGACCAAATGGGCCGCTTTGTTGATTGGATAGGTGTATTGCGCACCCAAGAATAACGTATGGCCGGGTGTGTTCGCCAAGTTATTGCCACTGATCTCTTCAAATAAAAGCTCTCCCGTAGCAAAATCCTGTCGTTCCAATACAAAGTCCTTGTACTCGGTTTCGGTATAGCCAAAACTGGCATCCAATTGTAGCCCGTTTACGGGAATGGCGGAAGCTTCCAGTTCAAAACCCAAGGATCGGGCATCGCCAACGTTCTCCCTTGCAAATGTCCCCGGAGAAACCAGGTTAAAAAATTGGAGGTCAGTCCAATCAATATAAAATGCCGCTGCGGAAAAATTGAACGTATTATGGAAAGTGTTCATCTTGTAGCCTACCTCAAAGTTATCCGAATACTCTTCATCAAAAGTTTGCCTGTTCCCTTCGGGTAAGCGTTGTGCATTTATTCCTCCGGCCCTAAATCCACGGTTGTAGGATGCGTAGATACTGGAATTTTCGGTAGGGGTAAAAGCTATGGCTACTTTAGGCGAGATTGCCGCATAGGTGCCCTTTTCTTCTCTTTCCGGCTCAAGCTCCGCCAATATTCCATTGGAAAAAAGCAGGTCACCGAAACCGTTGAAGATCGCTTTCCGTTCTTCATAGTCGTACCGTATCCCTCCGGTAACTGAAAATTTGTCCGTTAGGGCCACGGTCAGCTCACCAAAGATAGCGGCCCCTTTATTTTCACCTTTGTTTTTGGAGATTATAAAATTGTTGCGGTCAATTTCAAATGCGAGATTGGTCGATGGTTCAAATGCATTTTGCGTAAAACCGAACAAACCGGCCGTATAATCGATTTTTGAAATTGGCCGAATCCCATTTATCCTGAATTCCTGTGTCCACACCTCTTGGGGCGGTAGATTCTCCCCGATCGTATTGTCTACAAATGAATGGAAGAAACCGGGAAAATCAACATCTTCAAAGGCTAATACAATGTTTTGGTATGTGCTGATGGAAGTGAGCTTAAAATCGGATGCACTATACTTTAGCGTCAATGCCGTATTGGTTATGGTACGATCATGACTGGCCAATCTACTTAGGTAAATCTTGTCGGGACTCTCAAAAGCAACCTCCTCATTGGGTTGTGAAACGAAGAAACCCGAGGAGCTCGACCAATCTTTTTGTGATTTCACGTTTAGGGTGGCATTGAACTTTTCCGAAATCAACCATTTAAAAAATAAGTTTCCATAAAGATTTCTGGTGTCGCCTACCGTTTCGCCGTCCAAACTTGGATCTGGTACAGGCGCCAAAGACGCATCGTTCTCAAAAAAACCGTTCCTATCCTGAAAAAGTCCACTGAACCCAAAATAAAGCTTATCCGCTACCAGCGGGGTTTTGATACCTACGCTATGACGTTGTAAATGTAAATTGCCAAAACCCGTTTCCCAAAAACCTTCGGTGGTATTCGTTGGCTGTTTGGTGATAATGTTGACCACTCCTCCCATAGCATTTCTACCAAAAAGCGTTCCCTGTGGTCCGCGAAGCACTTCAATACGCTCTATGTCCGTTAGTTGAAATCCCAAAGCAAGAATATCCAAACTGTTTACATCATCTACGTAGGTTGCCACGGCCGGATTTTCACTAAATACCTGAATGCCCCGAATAGATTGTATCGCTTGAAAAGCTACCCCCGATTCCTGGTATAGATAATTGGGGACCAAGGCGGTTAGTCCACCCAAGTCCCAAGTACGGGTATCCACTACTTTTTGGGCATTTAATGTGGAAACGGCAATAGGGATTTTTAATAACACTTCTTCCCTTTTTAAAGCGGATACAACAACATCGTCCAATTGATTAATTTCTTCGAATAGGACAATATCCAATGGGGTTTCCTTAGAAAAAATTATGGTCTTTGTTGCAAAGCCGATGGCCGAAATCCGTAAGGTAACATTTTCGGATGGGAGTAAAAGATTAAAATTTCCCCGCTTATCCGTGGTCGTTCCCAATTCCGAATTCAGCATGCGTATATGGGCCAAGGGAATCCCTTGGCCTTCCCTATTTTCTACTGTTCCGGTGATATTTATTTGCGCATTTCCAAAAGACACCGTAAAAAGAAGTGTTACGAATGGTATAAATCTCATAAGGCTGTCCTGTCTCAAAAAGAATATTGGGCACCAAAGCTCAATGTCTCTTTGTTCTTTAATTGAATGCCGTTAAGGTCCTGATAAAGGGGAAAACCAAATTCGAAGCCAAGCCTCAAGTTTTTCAAAGCCCCGTTAGGGATATAGGTGTTGAGTCCTACTCCGGAATTGATGTACGTACCACCGGAATTATTGGTGTCGGCGGTAATGACCATCATAGGATTTAGATTGGGGTCCGCCCCTTCTATTTCTTCTACGATCAGGCCTTCTACCCTAACGGAAAAACTTAACCAATCGGTCGTTTTTACACCCAACCAATTGTTTAGGCTATAGCGATTGCCGTATCGGAAATCGCGTTCATTTTCCCCAAAACGGAACAGGCCGTTTAGTTGGGAACCCCAGGAAATGAAATCCGCTTGACCTAAATAAGTAAGTCCCAATCGGGTGTCAAAAGTGCCACTTCCCAATTGCATAGGGTAGGGTAGTTCTGTTTCGTTAGGAGCGGAGGCCGGGGTAACGTCACTTTCGGTAACACTACCTGTAGGAATGGAAAAACCTAATTGCCCATGAATTGATTGTCTATTTGTATTGAAGAATTGATACAATCCCGAAATCTGGATGTCCCCTATACCGGAAGCTTCCGTTGTGAAAGTACCTCCCATTCTGGTAATATGGTCCATTTCCATGGAGATATAATTCCCCATCGCAATTAAAGTAATCTTATCGCTCAAGGCATACATGGCTCCCAGCATATGCATATTCATGGGCATGCGTGTGGGGGTTACCATATAATCGGCCAAGGCATCTTCAAAAGATGCATCATCACTGCCCTGTTTAAGGTCTTCCATATTCATATACATGTATCTGTAGCTGAACATCCATTCTCCTTTTTTATGAACATGGTCTCCCATTACTGAAATTGGGGCATGCCCGTCCGGTCTTCCAGAAGACCATTTTTCCGTATTTTTATCGGTTTCTTGTGCGTACAACGCAACGGTTGCCATTGCTAGAATGGCGGAAATATATTTTTTCATCTTAAAATTTTATAGGTTTAATGTATTGCCGGTCGTATGGCCATATATGTTACCGTTGTTCCCTTATAAATTCATATAAAGACGGCTTTGCCCTTACGGGCATCCGTAAAAGTAAATGGCAATACGTGAGCTATTGAATTAAGAAATATTGGAGGGAGGATGAAAAAAATGATCGCTGTACAAGTAGAAGTAGTTATTTTGGTATCGTACGGTCCTTTCCTTTTGAACTAGCTGATCTGATTGTGGTTTAAGGAAAAGAATATCTATGAAACCTATGGGGTATTCTTCTATGGAAATCTTGGGGAGATTCTGTTTCTTGTCATCGTTTTGTTGTTCCAGCTTTTGCATTAGATAACACTTACCGTTACATTGCATCTCTACCTTATCCTTGTTGATACATAGAAATTCGGCGATGTAATCCTCATAGATAACGTATTCGAACAAGGGAAGTACTGGCCTTATCATAGCCAGCAAATAGAGCGCTACAAAAGTGTATGCGTAAAACGATTTCATCAAAATCGAAATTTCCGCGAAGTTACGATAGTAAATGATATCAACTCTAATTTTTATCGCAAAAAAAGTACCACCTTTGTGTTAAAAAACAGCCTGCTATGAGCGATGTGAACAGAAAATGGTTCTACCTCATTATTTTGTCCATTATCTGGGGAACTTCCTATATCCTTATCAAAAAGGGCCTAGAAGGTTTTACGCCTATTCAGCTAGGTGTTGTCCGTATTATTCTTGCAACGGTATTCCTATATATCATCGGGTTTAAATCACTTCGGAATATCAGCAAACGAGAATGGAAATGGCTAGGTATTTCCGGAATGGTCGGAAGCTTCATACCTGTATTCCTGTTTGCCTATGCAGAAACTGAAATTGATAGTAGTATTGCGGCAATTCTAAACTCCCTGGTACCTCTCTTCACCATTTTTGTAGGGTATTTTGCTTTTAGCATCCTTTTTACCAGGAATCAGGTTATCGGGGTCATCATTGGTCTGTTAGGTGCAGCGCTACTCATTTTCCTAGGGGCCTCTATTAACCCTGATCAGAACTATTGGTATTCCGCTCTGGTAATATTGGCTTCTTTATGTTATGCTACCAATGCCAATATCATTAAAAGTAAATTACACGGTGTCACCCCCATGGGAATCGCAGTAGGTAATTTTTCCGTTATGGTAATTCCGGCAATCATAATGCTTCCTTTTTCCGGCTTGTTCCAAAAGGACGTGGTGCAAGGGGAATTTTTTCTGAGCTCTATCGGTTACATTGTCATTCTTTGTATTATCGGTACGTGTATTGCAAAAGTAATGTTCAATAAGTTAGTGCATATTTCCTCTCCTGTTTTCTCTGTTTCCGTCACCTATCTAATTCCAGTTGTAGGGGTATTTTGGGGAGTATTGGATAATGAAAAATTCACCTTGTGGCAACTATTGTCCTCCCTTATTATTTTGTTGGGGGTATATGTGGTGAATCTGAGCCAAAGGAAGCGCATTTCCAAATCTGCCACGTCCCATGGGTAATAACAAGTGGTTTTATTTTATTGTGCTCTCTTTTGTCTGGGGATCTTCCTTTATTTTGATCAAAAAGGCCTTGCTAGGACTTACACCAATGGAATTGGGAGGTCTTCGAATTTTATTTGCATCCGTTTTTCTCTTTATCATAGGTTTTAAAAGTCTACGACAGATCAATCGTAAGGATTGGAAATGGATTTTAGCGGCCGGACTTCCAAGCTCTTTCTTTCCCCCATTTTTATTCGCTTTGGCACAGACCGAAATTGACAGCGGTATTACCTCCATTTTCAATTCGTCGGCGCCATTATTGACGACTTTGGTAGGGGCTTTGTTTTTTGGGATACTTATCTTGAAGCGGCAGGTTTTTGGAGTTTTTATTGGATTATTGGGCACGGTGGCTCTTATTGTCGCGGGGGCCGAGTTTAACCCCGATCAAAATTATTGGTATGCTATTTTTATTATCCTGTCAGCCCTTGGGTATGCGTTCAATATCAATATCGTAAAAAAGCAACTTTCACATTTAAGTCCATTGGCCGTTACAACGGGAAGTTTTGGGGTAGCGGTATTGCCCGCATTGCTATTGTTGTTCTCGTCCGATTTTTTTAATCGGATATCGGATAGCCCCCAGATGCATTCTGCCCTTGGTTATCTGCTCTTACTGGCATTATTTGGTACGGCTCTGGCCAATATTTTCTTCAATAAGCTTATCCATATATCTAATCCTGTTTTTGCGGCTTCCGTTACTTATACCATACCTCTGGTCGCGGTTTTCTGGGGGATTTTGGACGGTGAGAGAATAAATGCCTATCAATTGATCGGTGGCTGCATTGTCCTGGTCGGGGTTTATTTGGTCAATTCCCGGAAAGGAATCGCTTAATTTTTCTTTGTAAATTGTAACAATTGAAGCACCGTGAACTCTTTATAGTAATCTAATACATGAAATAGTAGTAAAAAATCTAAAAGAGAACATCATGAGAAAACTAATCTTTTTGCCCCTCGTTTTTAGTTTATTGATTTTCGGCATTCCCAATGTCATGGCACAATCGAAAACGGTTTCAGTGGCACCATTTGAGAAAATCATTGTTAGTCCGCATGTAGAGGTCACCCTACAACAGGGTAACGAGGAAGCAGTAGTCATTGAAAATGCGGAAGTACCTTTTGAAAAAATAAACATTAAAGTAGAGGGTAAAACCCTGAGAATCTATTTGGACGGTGCCAAGATGAATACCAGATCGGAGCGGATAAAGGAAGAGGATTGGAAAGGCAGACGTTCTATTTACAGAGGTACGATGGTCACCGCTACTATCACCTATAAAACCTTGAACAAACTTTCGGTCCGAGGCGAAGAAACGGTTAGATGCGAGAGTCCTATTGAACAAAAAGATTTCAACCTGACCATTTATGGTGAATCCAAGGTGTATTTTAATTCCTTTACCTTGAAAAATCTAACGGCTACAATTTATGGCGAGAGTTATTTGGAAATCGAAAACGGCGAGGTGAATCATCAAAAGTATATTACTTATGGCGAAAGTGAGGTCAATACTTTGGGAATGACAAATAACGCTACAAAGATAACCGCCTATGGCGAAAGTGATTTTAAAGTAAATGTTTCAGATCGACTTAAAGTCACTTCATTTGGAGAAGCGGAGATTAACTTTGAAGGTAATCCGGAGGTAGATAAAGGAATTGTTTTGGGGGAAGTCAAAATTCGAAAAATAGGATAAAAACTTGTCCAGAAAGAAGGCCATATAAAAAAAGAATCCCATCGGATAGAATCAAGGTATTTTTTATTTCCTCGACTATCCGATGGGATCTTGAAAATTAAGATTCCTTTGTTTATTTAATCAAAATCCGTATCCGAAACCCCTTCGTTTACCTTTATTTCCTTTACAATGAAGTCAAATTTTTGAGGTCCTACCGTTTGTGATAACAAAAATGGGAACAATATTCCCGAAACTTCCTTGTAATCCCCATAGTTGATTGTGCTTATGATTTGTTGTCCTTGAGCTTCCTGAGCGGTGGTCTCTTGTAATTTTATTCCTGTTTCAACATCATAAAAAGAAGATTTTTCCTCTGATATTTTTAGCTTATAGGCCTTTTTGCCATTGATATCTTCTATACCCTCCAAGACGATATCGCTGCTCAAATAGTTTAGTTCCGGGAAAGGTGCGGATTCTTCCTTCACCTTTTTAAGTTCTTCCTCTCCAAGATCTTTTCGTTGTCCTTGTGCGATCATATACCCCTTATCCCCATCTAGCACCTGCTTTTGCATGGAGTTGCCCATTACTTTTATATCTTGCATAAACTGGTCTTTGGAAGTTCGCTTCACATCCAGTTCCAATTTTGTGCCTTGAATTTCGGCCTCGGCCAATAGCGCAAAGGATTCAACCCCTTCCAATTTACTTTTGCCCCCAATAGCCGTTATATATTTTTCCAAAATGGATTGTACCGTAATACCTTCGGGGATGGCAGCGTTATAATCGGGTTTTTCGATCGCATTGGCATACTTATCATAATATTTTACAGGTATGGTCTTTCCGTTAAGGGAAACTTTTTCCAGGTTTTCCAAAACTTCACTCCCTTTCCCCGTAACCACTATGCGGGCATTGTTTAGACTAATATATTTTTGGGCGGCTTTTTGTGCCTGTTCGGGGGTAACCGCATTGATTTTTTCTAAATAGGTGGTATAAAAATCCTTTGGTAGGTTTTCCGTAAGAATATTTAAGGTATACCCTGCTATTGTTTGTGGGTCTTCCAGGGCCATGACAAATTCTCCAACGTATTCGGCTTTGGCTATGGTCATTTCCTGTGGGTCTATTTCTTCGTCCCGTATTCTTTTCAGTTGATCAAGAAAAACTACCACAGCACTGTCCGTTACCGCATTTCTAACACTGGCGCTTGCCCTAAACCTTGATGCGTACCTGTCTGCCCCAATATTTGATCTGGCGCCATAGGTGTAGCCTTTGTCCTCTCGTAGGCTCCCATTTAAATAGCTGCGAAAACTTCCTCCTAGTACCTTGTTCGCCAATAAGGCAGGGAAGTAATCCGCATCGGTCATTTTTAAATCGACCAGATTCTGTACGGAGATTTCGGATTGTACCGCATTCGGCATATCCACAAAATTAATCTGGGTATATTGGGCATCATTGGTTTTTACAAGAGAAATAACCGGTGGACTGGCCTTCCTCCAAAGCACAAAAAGGGTGGTAACATCCTTTTTGATGGTTTCGAAATCAACATCCCCTACAATGGCCAAGTATGCATTCTTCGGCACAAAGTAATTGCGGTAGTGAGAAGTTATGTCTTCCAAATTCACATTGTTTACGCTTTCTTGGGAAACGAACTCCCCGTAAGGATGGTTTGGGCCATATGCCAATGCACTTTCTACCCTTCTGGCCGCATCGGCAACGCTCTTTTCATTGGATTTTAGTCCATCCAATAAAATATTACGCTCTTTCTCAAATTCTTCTTGTGTAAAATTAGGGTTTAATGCAGCATCGGAGAGAAGCTCCAATATGCGTTTGGAATATTTGGACAAGCCTCTGGCAAAGGCTCCCGATGCATTAAAATTGATAGTAGCGCCCATGTAGTCTACCTCCTCATTGAAAGCATCTTTTTCTATATGGGTAGAACCTTTGCCCAAAAGGCTGCCCATTAATTGGGCAACGCCAGCTTTTTCTCCTTCAAAGACAGGGGGATTGTCCAATGTTAAGGTGTAAGACACCCGAGGCAACTTGTGGTTTTCTACCACAATGACCTTTAGGCCATTTTCTAATTCAAATGATCGGGATTCTCCTAAATTAATTTCCGGAACCGGTCCTGTTTGGGGCTCCTTGCTTCTATCTATCTGTGCATTTATGGAAAATGCGACCAAGAAAAATAAACTAAAAACTATTTTTTTCATACGTTTAAATCTTTTTAATTTATTGATAATGAATCAATTAAAAAATTGAGAACGTATGTAACCGCTACGCTCTCGCATTAAAAATTTTAAACATTACTTTTTGTGAAGAAATTTTTAAAATTTATTAATGTTCGTTTCATCTTATTGGTTTTCTTTTTTGTCTTCTGGCAGGTATTCTAATAATAGCCGTTGGTGGGTGCCTAGATACTTTTTGGCGACCGCTTGGATTTCTTCCCTCGTAATTGATCTGTACAGATCAATTTCAGTATTGATCAGGTTAGTGTCGCCGTATAACAAATAGTAGTTTGCCAATGAACCGGCAATACCTTCCAAGGTTGAATTTGCATTCACGAATTGATTTTCGAATTGGTTCAATAATTTTTGATGGTCCTTTTCGGATATCAGTTCTGTTTGAAGTTTTAGGATTTCTTCGTCAAATTCCTTTACCAGCGCATCCAAAGTTGTTTCTCCCAAGGGAAGGGCGAACAAGGCGTACATGCCATAATCTTCCTGACTTAGATTAACTGCCTGTACCGCTAAGGCCATTTTTTTGTCGTCCACTAATTTTTTATACAGTTTTGAGCTATTGCCCCCGCTTAAATAAGTGGAAATCATATCCAATACCCTAGCCTCCCTTGTTTTAAATGAAGGTGTTCTGTAACATGCAACAATAGCGGGTATCTGTATGTTCGCATCATATGCTTTGGCCTTGAATTCCTCCGTAATCGGTTCTTCCTTAGGAAAACTTCTTGCGATTTCTTCCCCTTTTGGAATGGGCCCAAAATAATCTTGGATCATCTTTTTTGTCTTATCGATATCCAAATCTCCTGCAACGATCAATACCGCGTTGTTAGGAACGTAGAATTTCTTATTAAAGGCGATAAACTCATCCAAGGTGGCCGCATCTAGATGCTCCAGGGAGCCAATGGTAGTCCATCGATAAGGATGTTTGGTAAATAGATTCTTTTTAACCTCTGCCAAAATGTTTCCGTAGGGTCTGTTATCCACCCTAAGCCTTTTCTCCTCTTTTACTACCTCGTTTTGGGTATCTACACCAACCTGTTCAATTACCGGATGTAATAACCGTTCGGACTCCAACCAGAGTCCGGTTTCCAAGGCGTTCGAGGGGAAAACTTCGTAATAATAGGTGCGGTCGTCATTGGTGGTGGCGTTGTTTGCACCTCCTTTGGAGGATACAATTTTATCCCACTCTCCACGTCCTACATTTTTTGTTCCCTCAAAAAGGAGGTGCTCAAAAAAGTGTGCAAAACCGGTGCGTTCGGGATTTTCATCTTTAGCGCCAACATGATAGGAAATAGAGGTTACCACTATGGGAGCGGTATTGTCCTGGTGAAGTATTACGTGGAGCCCATTGTCCAGATTATACTCCTCGTAAGCCACTTCTTGGGCTTGTACGGCCATTGCTATGGAAAGTAGTGCTATAGCCGAAAGTATTTTTTTTTTCATTCTTATTGGGTGTTTCGTTAATTTACTATTGGTATACAATAGCCATGGAATGTTACGCGAATATAATTTTTTTCATAAATCCGTAAGAAAGTCCGTAGTTCTTTAACAAGATTTTATAGGATTATTGATCAATAATCAATAATTTAAAGGGCGTAACCAGAAAACTTTAATGAAATGAAAAGATTTGCACTACCCATTCGGTTTGGGATAGTTACCAGTGGTTGTCTAATCGCATATTTTTTGATCTTGTCCTTGTTTGGGCTACATACCAACGTTTTTTATAGTCTTTTCAATGGGGTCATTACCGGTTTTGGCATTTATGAGACCATAAAGTATTTGAGGCTCCAGGAAAAAGAAAAATTTAACTATGGGGTAGGGTTCAAAGCTGGAATAACTACCGGTTTTCTGGCAACACTTATTTTCACCATTTTTTTTGCCTTCTATTCCACTGAAATAAATGAAGGATTTTTGGAGAAGCTCTCTTCTGTTTTTTTTAAGGATTTTAAGAATTTTGAGGGGATTGTTTTTTTCACCGTAGCTATCATGGGTTTTGCAACGACCTTGGTGCTCACCCTATCTTTTATGCAGTTGTTCAAGACCTCTAACAATCTTAAAAAGAAATCGGTTTAATTTCCCTTAAAAATTACTTGTGGATTAATGATTTAGCGTTATATTTGCACCCGCCTAAAGCAAAGGGCGTAATAAAGAAATAATAATAATATACACGCTATGTATGCAATTGTAGAGATGGCAGGGCAGCAATTCAAAGTTGCAAAAGACCAAAAAGTGTATGTTCATCGTTTACGGACAGAAGAAGGAAAAAAGGTAACTTTTGACAACGTACTTTTGTTGGATGACGGAAAGAACATCACCGTTGGCGCCCCAGCTATAGACGGCGCGGCTGTTGAGGCCAAAGTCGTTAAGCACCTTAAGGGTGATAAAGTAATCGTCTTTAAAAAGAAAAGGCGTAAAGGATACCGAAAGAAAAATGGCCACCGTCAGTATTTAACGGAAATCGTTATTGAAAGTATTGTTGCATCCGGAGCCAAAAAAGCTGTAAAGGAATCGGCTAAAAAGGAAGCGCCAAAAGCCAAGCCAGCAGCTAAGGTTGAAGCACCGAAGGAGGCCAAGGCCGCACCTAAAGTTGCAGCACCTGAGAAAGCAAAGGCTGCACCTAAAAAAGCAGCATCCAAAAAAACAACGACGGAAACTACCACGGACTTAAGCAAGAACACGGTAGCGGAATTAAAGGAAATGGCAAAGGCCAAAGGAATCGAAGGGATTTCCTCAATGAAAAAGGCCGATTTAATTGCTGCTTTAAGCAAATAAACAAGAATTAAAATATACATCCATGGCACATAAAAAAGGTGTAGGTAGTTCAAAGAACGGTAGGGAATCGGAATCAAAACGCTTAGGGGTTAAGATTTTTGGAGGCCAAGCTGCCATTGCTGGGAACATTATTGTTAGACAACGTGGTACCAAGCACAATCCGGGAGAGCATGTATATGCTGGAAAAGACCATACATTACACGCAAAAGTAGATGGCCTTGTTAAGTTCGAAAAGAAGGCCGGTGGAAAATCCTATGTTTCCATAGAACCTTTTGAGGTATAATACTTTTTTAGAAGTAACAAAACCCTTTTCATTCTTTGGAAAGGGTTTTTTTGTTGGTTTTGGAATGCTGTAGCATGACTGTAGGCCTTAGCATCTAAACTTAATAGGGCTAAACTAAAATCTAAAGCCGTTTGACATTAAGAATGTCAAACGGCTTTAGTTGCGAAAGGACAGGTTTTGTTATAATTTGATACCTACTCCCAATCCAATGATCCATGGATTAATATCTACATCTGCATTTACGGTGGCTCCCAAAGCACTCGTAGCATTAACGGTAGCGTCTGTGCTTAAAAATAGTTTTTTAACATCCAGGTTCAAGAACCATTTGTCGTCCAGCATAAAATCAAATCCACCCTGAAAGGCAAAACCGACAGCCGTATCGTAATCTACATCGTCCGCAACCGGTCCTTCATCGACGCCGTAAAAAAGTGTAAGATTAACACCTGCTCCCAAGTAGGGAACAAAATCGCCTCCGGTAAAGTGGTATTGACCCAATAAGGTGGGAGGTAATAGCCAAACGTGACCCAGATCAATATCCCCTGCGGCGGTATCAATGGCTTCAACATCGTGTTTTGCCGTGGCCAAAATTAACTCTGCCGACCAGTTTTCCGTAAAAAAATAGGTGATATCCAATTCTGGTACAATAGCGGTCGAAATATCGGCATCCCCACCAATGGTTTCTATGGTAGCACTTTCATCAGGTACTACCGCAATTCCCCTTAAACGTATTTGCCATTTGCTAAAATCATCCGTAGTGTTCAACTCTTCTTGTGCGTAGGCAAGGTTGGAAAGTCCCAATAGTAATGCGAACGCAGAAATCACTGTTTTTTTCATTGTAAAAGGTTTTAAATTACGCGCAAATTTACTCACCAACAAAACAGTTGGACATGATATTTGTCATACTTAAATGAATAAAAAACGACTTGGATCATACGTAAGATTTTTCTGAGCACAAGGAATGGGTAATTTTTTGAGAAAACATTTTTGTCGGCTTCAAAGTATACTTGCCGAATTTGCCAAAACCTACCGGAAAGGGTGATATGCAAAAGGGAATTATCGAACAACCTATTGTAAATAAAAGTGGGTGGAGAGATAGGGTTCGACGGAATACTATTGTAAAAACAAAAGGTAGGGTCTCCCCTACCTTTTTCCCCAAATCTTACCATGAACTTAACCTACTTATGCTATGGTCCTCCAAAAGTATTCCAATGCATTTAGGGTAGAAAATCTTTTTGACGTATGGCTGGTAAATGGGTTGTATGGGTTACTTTTATTATATCTTTAAAAAAGTAGGTATTTCTACCATTGAGTTAGACTTTTTTCGCAGGATTTATAGATGACGATGGTCATTTCATAAAGTTTAAGAAACCCATCTTTTGGATTATGGGATATGGTATTCTAACATTTTTATGAAGACAGGTTTATTTTTAGATTTTTACTACCTATGGTTATTTTCGATTTTAGCAAAAGTAGCGACCTATCCAATTGGAATGTTGTAGATGATGTTGTAATGGGAGGGGAATCGTCTGGATCATTTATAATAGATTCTAGCGGTAATGGTGTTTTCAAGGGATTTGTTTCCCTTGCGAATAATGGCGGGTTTTCCCTTGTACGATATCGTTTCAAAAGTGTTGGGACCAGTGAATACAAAACATTTAGAATTCGTATCAAAGGGGATGGAAAAAAATACCAGTTTAGGGTAAAATCCAAAGCTAGCAATCACTATTCCTATATAGGATATATATCAGCTTCCGTAGATTGGCAAATTGTTGAAATTCCGTTTAACGAACTATATCCTTCCTTTAGGGGAAGAAAACTAAGGCAGCCTAATTTTTCGGGCAATTATATGGAAGAGATAGGATTTCTTATTGGAAATAAAAAGGCCGAGGATTTTCAATTGGAAATCGATAAAATAGAAATAATATAGTTGGTAGGTATAGACAGTAGGTATATGAAAAGATTTGTTATATAATCAAATATGGTAAGGATGAGAACAAAATTGATGGTATTTTGGGTAGTGGCATGCGCCACACTTTCTTCTACTGTGCAAAATGTAAAAGAAGAGAAACCAGAAGTGTGGTACATGTACAATTCGTATGGGGAGATGGGAAGTTGTACGATCCACAATGATAAAATCCTGTTTAGATCAAACTTGGATGATGTCAGTGAAAAGAGTATTGATACGGTTTTTATTGAAAAACGCTTGTCCGATCATAATTTTGTTTTAAGAAAGGATGGTAAAGCACCATCATATGCATGGGCACAAATAAAAAGGGGAGATCATAAAGATGTTTTAACCATGAATACCTTGGGTAGGGGCAACTCAAAGAAAGAAGTGTTGCAGCTCATATCAAAAGATAGTGTACCGGTTTGGTCCGACTTAACTATTAGGCAATTCTATAGTGGACGAAAAATGGAGCAACTTAAAAAAGCGCCGGGACTGGACAAGATCAAGCGAGAGGATCTATTCACTTCCTTGCAATGGAGGGCACCATTGCAATCTAAATTAGAGGCATATGTAAAGGGCGCAGGCGAACGGGGGCCGTATATGATCTACCGTTTTATTGAGAATTTCCAAAAACAAAAACTTGTAGAATTGGGCTATAACCCTTTTAAACAGGTGCCTTATAATTTTGAAAAGCAGTTTGACGGCGATACAGAAATCCTAAAACTTTTGAGGAAGGATATCACCTTTGATTAAATCCAGTGCATACCACTTTAAAAGTCTACGACTACTCCTATACTTGGAATTATCTGTCCTGTATCCGTTTCTATGGCAACCAAACTTCTCGGCGTTATGATAGTTCCATTGGCATCCCTGTTGAGTCCGAATTCGGTAGGTTGGGGAATTGCCTGTCCCAATACATTTTGTGCTTCTATAAAAACATTCAAGGACAAGGTTTTAAAGTTCCATTTTTTATCTATTCGGAGATCAAGTTGGCTAAACACGTCCAATTTTTCTTCACCTAATCGATCATAATCTAAAATGACTTCTGGATAATTTTCCAATGTTGCGTCCAAATCTGTTGGCACAAAGGGCGTATTACCTGCAAAGCGATAGCGAGCGCTTACTTCCCAGTTTCGTTTTAATTTATACCCCCCGGTAAACGAGATTAAATGACGACTATCCCATACGGAAGGTAGATAGTTGTCCCTATCAAAACCTGTGAATTCGCTAAAAAACCAAGTATAAGCAAATATGCCGTAGAAGTTATTGGAGAGTTTTTGTTGAAACTGTAGCTCGGTACCATAACTTCTTCCACGGCCAACAGAAGCGATTTCCTCACTTCCCAATATTTCAAAATCCGCACCCTTGTTGGCAAGGGATACACCATCTAAAACAGATACCGGATAATCATCATATCTTTTATAGAAAGCCTCGAATGAAATACTTGAAGAAGCGCCAAAATAATGTTGTATTCCCAATACATAGTGATCACTAGAGGTATAGTTCACATTTTGATTTACAAGAACATCATCGTTATTTCGAAACCCTAAGATAGTGTAAGGGGGTAACTTAAAGTATCGTCCTACGGAACCGTTCAATCTCCAGTTTTCCTTAAACTCGTAGGAAACGGATAATCTTGGGGAGAAAGTAGACCATATATCGTTCTCATCCGTGAAACTATCATCGTCCATTCTAAAACCGAACGATAGATCAAGCTTATCGTTAAAAAAGGAATTGGTCAAATTGGCAAAAAGACCGTATTTAAAGAAATCGATTTCCGTATTGAATGCAATGTTGTCCGTGAGATTTAAGGTCTCGTTGCTATAGTCGGAAAACTGCGTATTAAAACCGGTAGTGAACTTCCAATCCCCAAAGAATTTTGTTAGTTGGTAGCGTAGCTTTGTTTCTGACTCCTTGGCATCATTGCTGAAAATGACTCCGGCCTCATTTTCGGGATCCTCAAACCTTGTAAATTCGTTCGCCAGGGTATTGTTGCTCAATGTTGTTTGCATAAAACCAGATCCGTCCTTAAATCTTCTATTCCACGTAAGGCCAATGGCATTGGTGCGTTGATCAATAAATGGCGCTTGATCCAATTGTGCCTGTTGTTCGGCATCGAAATCATCGGGCGCTTCCACCGAAAAGTCATCTATAGACCCTATTCCAATAAGACTGATGTCATTGTAACTGTCAATTTTATGGTTGATTTTATATTGATAGTCCCAGTAATTAGGTCTAAAGGGAAGACCAATGGCTTCAAACAAAAATTGAAGGTAACTGCGTCTGGCGGATATCAAAAAAGTGGTCTTCCCGTCATCTTCATTCGCTTTAAAAAGGGGGCCTTCCAAAGTAAGCGCCGCCTCGCTAGCGCTTATACGAAAATTACCGTTTAGGTTTCTGCTGTTCCCATTTCTTTGGCTAAATTGAAGTACTCCGGAAAGGGGGTTGTCATACTGTGCGCCAAAAGCTGAGGTAGAGAGGGTAACTTCATTTATAAAAGATACATTGACTAGCCCTACCGGTCCCCCGGCACTGCCTTGGGTACTAAAGTGATTAATATTGGGGACTTCCATTCCATCCAGATAGTATACCGTTTCATTGGGCGCACCTCCCCGTATGATCAGATCGTTACGAAACCCACCGATAGAGGGTGAAACCCCAGGTAGTGTTTGTGCCACTTGCACAACATCATTATTACTTCCGGGATAAGTAGCAATTTCCACTGCCGAAAGGGATTGGGTAGATAAGGGTGTTTCCCTTGGCCTACTTATTTTATTGGCATTGCTCACAACTACCTCATCCAATTTTTCCGCGGATTCCTTTAGTGTAAAAGTATAGGCCGGAGTACCTTTGGATCTCACGATGATATTATATTTGGTCTGTGTTTCAAAACCAATATAACTGACCACTAGATTATAGGATCCAGGTATTATATTTTCGATACGATAATTACCATCAAAATCTGTTTGTGTACCTTTTTCCGTACCTTCAAGGAAAACGGAGGCACCTATTACAGGAGTTCCGGTTTCATCGGTAATATTTCCGGAAAGCTCCCCGTACACTTGGGCATATATATTGGAGAATAATAGTAAGTTAAATAGGAATAGTATTTTCTTTATCATCATGGCAAGACTAGATTTGTGCGAGCTACTTTCGTATCCGTGTATCATATATTTTAAGTTGGGAATACGATGGTGTTCAATTTTTTTGATGCAAAAATCAAACAAAAAAGTATTATATCCTACTAATTTTTTTTAATTTAGTGTTAAATAGTATTTAAATGTATGTGTATAGTTTAATCAAACAGCTCATTGAACTTGTGGGGGAGTTTATTGATGGAAAAGATGAAAAAGTAAGTTTGAAATCATTTGCCCATTGGTTGGTCAAACGAACGGATAGTGAAATTGAGGTTCAGGAATATCCCATAACCGGCCATAATATGGAAGCGGAATTGGCGGCTCATATCGGTAGAATGAACAGGTATGCCAATTCTTACATTAAATCCGCTTTGGCCCATTCCCCGTTTGTTACGGAAATGGATTTTGCCTTTACGGCAATCCTACAGAAGTCCGGACAAATTGGAAAAACAGAATTAATAAGGCAAATGGTATATGATAAATCCTCTGGTATGGAAGTGATAAAACGCTTAATAAGTAATGGACTTATAGCGCAACTTCCCAATCCCAAGGATAGAAGGGGCAAGTTGTTGCAATTAACAAAAAAAGGGAAAAATAGTATTGAGGAGGCCTATTCAAATGCAGGTAAAGCAGCAACAGTGGTGAGTAGTTGCTTAACCAATGAAGAAAAGACATCATTGCTAGTAACGTTTAAGAAGTTGGATCGATTCCATCAAAAAATCTATCTTGAGGAGGAGAAAGATCTAAATAAAATTCTGGAAAGGGCTACTTTGTAATGACAGGATAAAAACGATGTAGTAAAAATAAAAAGGTAGAGTTTCCTCTACCTTTTTTCCCCAAATCTTACCATGAACTTAACCTACTTATGCTATGGTCCTTCGAAAATATACTAATGGATATTCGGTAAAAAATCTTTCTGATGTACAACCTGTAAATAGGTTGTATGGTCAACTTTTAATCTATCCCGGGAAGAGCATGCCTTAAAACAGCCAAAATAGCTGTTCCTTCTTTAAAGGAAAGTGAAATTCCTATAAGCGGGTCAAAGTCTTGCTTCTGTTTGTTTCAGCAGTTTCCGCACCCTTATTTTTAACTTTTCGGGTTCAAGAATTTTAGCATAATCACCAAACATTAGGTACCATCTGGGGAAACCCTGTTCAATACTAGAAGTCATAAAAGTCATTTCTACTTCTTTGCCCATAGGTTTTTCCGAAACAAAGCCGTAACGTATCCTTTCGTTCTGGAGTAGTCTGGCTACTTTCTTTTCCACTAGGATCTTGACCTTGGTTTTTGGAACATTTTCGTAGGTATTCCTATGCTCGTCTATGGTACCATGCTCCAAAGTGAAGGCATGGGATGTACGCTTTATTTTTACCATTCGGTCGGTGCGGAACTGTCTATAATCTTTTCTAATATGACAGTAGCCTATAACATACCAATAGTTGTTTTCATGAAAAAGGCCTACCGGTTCTACCGTTCTTTCCGTGGGTTCTTCTGCCTGCATGGATAGATAGGTTAAAAAGACCTGTTTTTTTTCTGCGATACTTTCGAACAAAATTTCTAGGGCATCCGGGATATTTTCATTGAATAGTACATATTCGGAATTGATTCGCACGTGTGATTCCAGTGCCGCGACCCAATCCTTTTCCTTACCCCTCAAAACGGATTTCAACTTATACATTGCCGATTCGTGATAGGCCCCAAGGGTTTTGTCCGTAAATTGTTGCATGAGCTTTTCGGCGGCTACAAAACTGCTGGCTTCCTCTCTTGTAAACATTACGGGAGGTAAACGGTAGCCTTCCATAATGGAATAGCCCACGCCTGCTTCACTGCTAATAGGAACGCCGGAGGCCTCCAAAGTGCGGATGTCTCTATAAATAGTTCTCAAACTTACCTGGAAACGATCCGCCAACTCCTGAGCTTTTACAATTTGCTTAGACTGCAATTGGATAAGTATGGCTATGATTCGGTCAAATCGCTTGGGAGTATCTATACCCATAATGGAATGATATATATCCCAAAGATAAGATTTCAGATAGAAGAAGTAACAGGAATTAAACATCATTGTTCCGTATGCGAGATATAAAAACTGAAATTCCCTTGTGTTGTCTTAGCACGTACCATGGACTAGTTGTTTTATCATATAGTACAAAGAAAGATGGTGTCACTGACAGCCTTTTGTCAACAGGGTACGGCTTTTTTAGAAAAAATCCAGATCCATTTTTACTACTGACAAACTGCTGTCACTACCCTACTTTATTTTTGTTTATGAAATTATGTATCACCTAAATTTTTATGTTATGAATAGTTTAATAGCAAAGAGGAAACAGACACTTCAGGTAATCACACCTTCCGAATTATTGGAGCATTGGCAAGGTCATAGAAACCTTACCAGAAGGGTAATCAAGATTTTTCCCAAGGAAGAATTTTTCAATTATGCTATTGGCGGCATGCGTCCTTTTGCCGAGATGGTAATGGAGCTTTTAGCGATAGCCGGGCCCGGAATTAAGGAAATAGCGACAGGAATATCTTCTGAACTCAATGAACATTTTGATTATGGCAATAGTAAAGCCAGAGTACTTCAAGCATGGGATGAAGCTACCTTGGAAATCAATGAATTCTGGCCCCAAATCCAGATAGAGCGGTTTCATGAAACTATAAAGACCTTTGGACAGTATGAAGGAACTGTACAATCGTCCATACGCTATTTTATAGATAATGAAATACATCATAGGGGGCAAGGCTATGTTTATTTGCGATCTCTTGGAATAGAACCCCCATTTTTTTGGGAACGATAACCTAATATAGAAATATGATCATGAAAACAGTCTTGGTGTTTAAGACATCGGTAACCAGAAGTAAGCAAATAAGGGAGCTTAGTCCGGTACTGAATAAACTGATAAATCCCTATGGACGTTGGAATTTTGATTTGGAGGATTGTGATAGGATTCTCAGGGTAGAAACCCGGAATCCTCGATCCACGGATATCGTATCGGCCCTGCAAGGCAGTGGATTTATCTGCGAGGAGTTATAAACATAATTTTCCATGGTCTAGGATAAAAGCGTAAAATGCAATACGATAAGGATATACGATCAAAACATAAGCAATTATTTTTTGAGGCTCGGGAATTTCTTCTTTCATTTGATGGAATTCGGGAAACGAAAAAAGAAAGGATTACATCGTATTCGAATGATAAGGGAGGCATTTGTCATATGAGAACAATGCCTTATGGAATTGATTTCGGATTTCTAAAAGGAGCCAAAATGGAAGATAAATTAGATATTTTGACGGGAAAAGGAAAAGCAATTAGAGTTTTATCCCAAAAAATACTATGTAAAGAAACCATCAAATATTATCTTGATCAAGCTATTGAAATAAATTCGAAAAAGTAAAAACGAACTTTATGATACATCCAAAAACACTATTGGATAACTTAAATGGATCGTTTCCTCAAAAATATTCTTAATCATCTTTAAACGATGCGCGGTAAGGAGTGCCATAAACTGTTTATCCTGTGCCTTATCCTTTCTTCTATTGACTAAAGCGGGAATCTTTAATTTATAGTACTCACTTCTTTTCCGCTATCTGCTGTATTTCTTCCAACCAAATCTGGTGTAGTTTCTCCAGTTTCTTGGGTTGAAAAGTCTTTTCCAATAAGGTCAAAAACCCTTTTTGGGATTCTTCGGTAATCAATTTACAACCGTTTTCTGTAGGGATGATCAGCCAAGCATGATAGCCCTTTATGCTATTCTTTTTGGATTCCCAACTTAATCTTGAATTCGGTTCAAATTCCCTGATGCCCGATTCAAAATTTAAACCCATAGTTTTCCAGGTAAAGGTGGAATCTTCCGAAAGCGTTCCGTCAATGGAGTTCTTTACGTTAACATCTTCTGCTCCTTCGTACCAAGATGGCCAGGTCTCCGCTTGTATGAGGATATTCCAAACTACTTCCGGGGAGGCCTTTATGTCTATTTCATTATGGACAAAAAATCCGGCTTTGGAAGGTTCATATGCCGCCGGCCAGTTGATTAGACCCGGATACGGTTTACTAGCTTCTAATTTTTTTTTCGTTGATGTACAGGAAATGAACGTTAAGAAGGATAGGATCGAAAGGAGTGTCAGTTTTTTCATTTTTACCAGTTTTAATAGTTTTTCCGCTGCTTTGCGGTTATTTTTTTAAAATGTCACGTATAATTTTCAAATGATGTTCCGTGTGGATTTCTAAAAACCGTTTTGCCGTTTTTTTCTTGAGACTTCCCAGATAAGGATGTTTAAAAAAGGCTCTTTTTGGCAAGGAATCATAGGCAATCAAGCGTTGTTTTGCTTCCTTTAGGTATATATACAAGCTATCTGTCCTTATAATATTAGGTGGGCGTACTATTTTAGGGGATTGTGCCCCGCCTCTGGGAATTCTGTTGGTCAACAATATAAAAGAACGTCCTAGGTGTATACTCCCTTTAAACTTATCGGGATCCGAATTTTTGACGGCCTTGTAAATTTCATTGATCGTTCTTATACTGTGATCCAGATGCCAAGCCACAGTTGCTTTGGAAACCCCTTTATTTAAGCTATCCTTAAACTTAAAATAGGATTCCAATTCAGCCATCTCATTATGCAAAAACCCTTTTTGGGAATCTTGGTTCTGTTTTTTTAGTTGTAGCAATAAAATGCAGGAGATTAATAACATGGATATAGTTACTTTTTTCATGTGCTACGGTTCTTTATGAAATCCGGTGTTTGGTCATTCCGTCCATGACCATTTTCATGATCCGTATTTTGCCCCAACGGGGCACGGTCCGCAGCCCAAAAATCAAAAGTTTCGTTAGTTTCCCGGGAAAAGCCGTGGATTTTCCCCCCAATGCTTTTAAAATGGGGATTCCGATATCCGAGGGTTTCAATGCGTTCTTCATGTTCATATGGGCCCTGGCTGCAAAGCGGGTGTTTACTGGGCCTGGAGCAGCGGCCAATACATCTACTCCATAAGGTTTTAATTCATGATAGATTCCTTCGGCCAAAGATTGTACATACGCTTTTGTTGCGCCATAGTGTGCGGCATTAGGGACACCTTGGAAGCCTACTATGGAACTCATCAAAATAATCCCTCCGTTTCCCTGCTCGGCAAATTTTCGACTGAAATAGTGCGTCAGCATCATTAACGTTACACAATTTACCTGCACCATATCCAATTCGGAAGTCAAATTACCATTTATGAAGTATCCCGAAGTGCCAAACCCTGCCGAGGCTATAAAGCATCCTATTTTCAGCTTACCGATGTCTTCGGTCAATTTATAAACACCTTCCATAGTGCTTAGGTCCGCCACAATGTTTTTTGTACGTACACCGTATTTGGCTTCTAGTATTGAGGCCAGTTCATCTAACGTATTCTTCCTTCGGGCCGTAAGTACAAGGTGAATTCCCGCACCGGCCAATTGCTCCGCAAGTTCTTTTCCGATACCAGAGGAAGCCCCGGTAATCAGGGCCCAAGGGCCGTATTTTGTTTTAAGTTGTTTCTTTAACCTATTTGAAAGTTTCATAGGAGGTAGTTTTTAATTGTTAAAATTGAAACCGATATCCAAAATCCGGGAAGAAGCCGATTTGATCTACTTGGTCCACACTATTGGTAAGTCTGTTATAGCGTCTAACAAAGACATTTTCATTGGCCGTTACGTTCTGAAGATCTAAATAGAATTGATGTGAGCGTTTTTTCTCCCTGCTGTTGAACTTAATGCCAAATTTTACGTCCCACCTAAAATAGGAGTCGTACTGCTGGCTAAAGGCCAAATCCTCCTGCAGGACCTCAAAACCTGCTTGTTGGGACGCTTCCAAATCTACAGGAGTAAAGTATCGCCCTCCTGAAGTAGTGAAACGGGTATCGAAAAAGAGTATGTTTTTCCCTGTTTTTCCTACCTTATATTCCCTGCCCGCCAACAAATTCACTACATAGCCATTATTGAAAGGAGAATTGCGTTCTATTCCGTCACTACCCTCATATTTGCTTTCAAAAAAGGATGTAGTGAGCAAGCCATAAAATCCTTGGTTAAAGAATTTTTCCAAGGTCAGCTCTATCCCTTGATTAAAACCCGTTCCCTCGTTGACCAAGGAAACACGATCGTTATCAAAGCCGAAATCCGCACCTTCGGTAAGGGTGGAATAGCTAGATGGAAATGCTTCTACCCCTACCTTATCTATATCCTGATAGTACACTTCTATTTTGCCCCGCCAGCTTTCGGCGAGCTTCACGTCATATCCTAGAACATAATGACCGCTGCGTACAAAATCTAAGTTTCTATTAGTCTGTACCAAGTCTCCGTTCACTTGCTCATTTAAAAACAGTAAGGGTAGGGGCGCAGGTTGATGATGGAGTCCGTACCCAAAATTTATACTATGATTGGGTGCAACGGCATACGTAATCGCCCCTCGGGGTTCCCATACAAATTGTTCGTTAAGGGTACTGTACTGTGTATGGATACCGGCATTAAGTGTAAACTTTTCGGTTAACCTAAATTGCCCTTGAATATAGGGTTGAACAATAGTAAGATTTTCATCGATATCCCGGAAGGTAAACAAATCCGGGTCCCCGTCCCCGTCTAGATCAGCTTGTTCCTCACGGTCTTGAAGTAGGCTCTCCACACCAAAGTTTTCTATTAAAATCCCGGCCCGTAACGTACCTCTGTTACTCAATTTGGCATTGAAGAGTGTGGAGAAAGTTAGGCGGGTTTCGCCATTATCCGCTTCCGTATATCGAATAGATCGTTCTTGCGGTGTATCCTGGTCAATAAAGCGGTCTACCATAAAATCATTCCCCGAAAAAGATCCGGAAACAATACTCCTTAAATAGGAATTCTCCCCAATATTGATCCTATGTTTTAGTCCAACCACTCCAAAACGCGATTCTACGAAGGTATTCTCGTCTTCGGCGGCGAACAAATCGTCCTCATCTATATCATCCCCTAGGAATTCAATATCGGAAGTGCCAATAATCCCAAATAGCGAGAAGTTTCCCAAATTGCTTTTCCCAAAGTTCAGGTTAAAGGAAATATCGTTATAATTTGGTGTCGCAGAAGTGCCTCCGGCACCAATTCCCAGCAGTTCTACCAAAGAGTATCTTCCGGCTACCAAGAACGAACCTTTGTTTTTTCCCAAAGGCCCTTCGGCCATGGCCTCTAATCCTGTAAAGGCCCCTGCCTGGGCAGTGTATTCATAATCGTCCGTATTCCCCGTGCGGAATCCAAGGTCAAAAACACCTCCCAATGCATTACCGTATTCTGCTGGAAAAGCGGATGTGATAAAATCCGAATTTTTCAATAGATTGGGGTTCAGGGCAGATACCGGCCCCCCAGTAGTTCCTAAGGTAGAAAAGTGATTGGGACTGGGAATGGGTACGCCTTCCAAACGCCATAATAATCCGGTAGGGGAGTTTCCACGTACTACAATATCGTTCCTACTATCATCGGGAGCGGAAACTCCTGCAAAATTAGCAGCCAATCTGCCTACATCACTCCTACCTCCTGAAAAGCGCGTAACTTCCTCTAATCCAAACTGCCTTGCCGAGACGGTAGCCAATTTATTCAAAGGACGATCTTTATTGGTATCCGAGGTAAGTACTATTTCATCCAATTGGTTAAAGGCTTCGACCAGCGCAAGGTTCAAAAAGACGTCCTTTCCCGTAGTCACCTCTATATTTGGAATAGTAGAGGTCTCATACCCTATATAGCTTATGCGGATGGCCTGCCTTCCGATCGGCACATTGGTGAGGGAAAACCTCCCATCGAAATCTGTAATGACTCCTGTAGCATCGGTTGCATTCAATAATTCTATTGTAGCACCCTCCAAGGGACTTTCGGACTGTTTGTCCAATACAATTCCTTTAACGGTTCCGGTTTGCGCATTGATGGTGTAAACAAACAGTATGCATAGCAGATACATATGGTTTTTCATGTTTCTTGTTTTAGATTTTAACCAAATGTGGGTCCAATTTTACAGCTGTAGAAACCTAGACGGATCAATTGTGCAATTCTATGCTGTATTGTTAAAAAAGAGGTTGAGCGTATAAATGGCAGCACTTTGGTTCAAGTTTTCGGATGAAGCATTATTTGCTACGGTTCAATGGAAATATCAACAATTCAAAACCTGGCGAACACACTTTTCCTTTATATTCCTTAGTTTTAAATACTTTTAGTACATACCTTATTATTTTATGTTTAAGAAAGCAACACTTAAAAAATTCGGTTTTCGTTTGCTGGTCGTTAACGTGATTTTCTTCTTGGTTAAGCTCACCATAAATCACGGCGATGTAGAAGAGAGTTTCTGGGATTCGGCCGGTATTTTCTATTATTGCACGGCTTTTTTCCTTATCATGTTTACCTGGGAAATCAACGATTGGCTCATTGGAAAACAGCTAAAAAGTGGCGAGGGGTTAAATATTTCGGGGAGTGCAAAGATTATAGGGTGGTCATTGGTTTTCATAATACCGGTATCCGCTTTAGTATATTACCTTGGAATTTATGAGTTTAATCATCTTTGTAAGATTGATGCGGATGATCCGGACCTACGTTTTAGAATCGATGTTTTAAGAGCTATTCTTTTGGGGTCTTCTATTGTCTTGTTCAATTTGTTTTACCACTCTGTTAAGCAAAGAAAAGATTTGGAACAAGAAATGAACCAGTTGCAGAAAGAGGTAATGACCTCTAAGTACAAGTCGTTAAAAAGCCAGATCAGTCCTCATTTTTTGTTTAATAGTCTTAACACATTAACATCCTTGATGTATGAGGATAGGGATCTGGCATCTGATTTTGTATCAAGACTGGCATCTAGTTATCGTTATATTTTGGACAATAGGGAAGAGGATCTGGTAAGTCTGGAAAAAGAACTGAGTTTTCTGGATTCCTTTATCTTCATGATGAATGTAAGACATCAGGGTTCGCTTCGCATAAACACGGATATTGGTGTAGATGCAGAACAATTTTTGATTCCTACGCTCTCTTTGCAAATGTTGGTGGAAAATGCGTTGAAGCATAATTACTATTCTAGGGAAAGACCTATGGACATTCGGATTTTTACCGTTGGTAAAATAGGCATCGTTGTTCAAAATACACTTCAAAAAAGAGAGCAACAAGAGGAATCTACGAAATTGGGCATCAAAAATATCAAGAAAAGATATTCATTTTATACCAATCAAGAAGTCAGTGTGGAAGCGGAAAAAGGCTATTTTAAGGTGACTATGCCGCTACTGAGAAATCACCCAAAAGACGTTAACGTTTTATCGGTTTCTTAATATGAAGGCAGTAATTATCGAGGACGAAAGTATAGCATCTAGGCGGTTGGCACATCTTATAGGCAAACTGGCCCCCGAAATAGCTATCGTAGCGCAAATTACTTCGGTGGAGAGCGGCCTGAAGTGGTTTGGTAAGAATCCATTGCCGGACCTCATATTTCTGGATATCCAATTAAATGATGGTTACGGATTCGATATCTTGGACCAGTTACAGGACCATCCTCCCATAATTTTTACGACTGCCTATAACGAATATGCCATTCGTGGCTTTAAATATAATGGATTGGACTATTTGCTAAAGCCCATTGATGAGAAAGACCTAAGCATAGCATTACGCAAATTCAGAAAAACAAAAAGCGCCAATGTCCATCTTATAGACCATGGGAAGCTAGAGCAAATAAGGAATTTATTCGGCAAAGAATACAAACACCGATTTATGGTAAAGATCGGAAACCAGTTCAATACATTTAATGTAGGGGATATTGCATTTTTCAAATCCAATGATGGATTAATATTTTTATATACCCATTCCGGTCAACGTTATCCAGTGGAGTATACTATTGACCAACTAGATGAGATATTGGATCCCGTACAATTTTTTAGGATCAACCGAAAGTTTATGATTTCGGTAACGGCAGTGACAGAGATCCACAGTTATTTTAACAGCAGGTTACTGTTGAAACTGAAGCCCAAGGAAGAGGAACAGGTAATCGTTTCTCGGGAAAGAACGACCAATTTTAAAAAGTGGTTGGATTTTTAATACGTAATCATATATTACCTACAGCACAATGGAGCATACTACTTTGATCTAGGAGATACTTTTATAAGTTATAGCTTAGACTACCATTTTTGGTTCCTAAAATTCTTTGTCTTTGCAAATGTTACGGTCTGCACTAAATATTCTTCTAAATTATAAGCGGGAATGGGTAGGATACTCTCTAAAAGTGTAGTGTCCCATTTATTGGGTTTAGAAGTTAGGTAGGGGTTAAGATGTATCCCGATACTCTCGTAATAAAACTGCTCTAGTTTTGATATAAAACCAGTGGTATCGTTCACCCTATCTTGTGTAAAGCTAAAATTTGTATATCCTACCACCTCTAAAATTTTAGCTATGCCTTTTATGATATTGGTTTCTTGTGAATGAACAATATTCAGTTGTTTTACATCGGTCTCCAAAACTTTTACAATTACTTTTGCCGCATAATCGGTAGGTATAATATTTAAACCGGTATCTATGTTGGTGGTAATGCGTATGGCATCTTTGGAATCGTTATTATAGAAGAATTTTGCAAAAAGATAAAACACCATATATTTTGATATGAAGAAATTGGGAGCTTCATCAATGTTTCCCCCTAGGACACTGGGTCTTAGAATTTGAACGGGCAGCTTTCTCTTTTTTCCTTCGGCCAATAAAAACTTTTCGGAAGCGTGCTTGGAAGCCTCATAATAATTTCTATGGTTCCCCCAGTGTTTATCAGTGTAATCGTTATCCAGTACACCACCAATATTTCCCACGGAAAAAGCGGTACTTATATATACGAACTTTTTCATATAACCGGCAAATACATTGAAAATTTTTTTAGTGAATTCCAGATTCTCTTCAAAAATTTCGTCTTTAGAGGATGGGTCAGTGGAAAGATTGACAAAACCTGCCGAATGGATAAAATAATCTACTTGCCCGGTTTGCAGGAAAACTTGGGGCTCTAAAAGATATTCGGCATCTACAACCTGTATTTTTTGAAATATTCCTGTGCTGTTTTTTTTTATAAACTCGGGAGCAAACTCGCTTGTCAACATATTCTTGATTCGAGTTCCGGGTGTAGTCGCGGTCTTTTTCCGTACAGGTAGATAGACCTTTTCAATGCGTTCAAATTTATTTTCCAATAAAGAGAACAAAATCCTAGACCCCAATGTTCCGGTTGCCCCGGTTAAAATAATGTTCATAGATTATTATTGACTTTACAAAGTTTATTAGTGAAACCCTATTTTGACAAGCATGTAATGTACCGACAAAATAGATGGTTGAACCCGTCTACCGAAGTTTTGCCTCCTTTGCCGAAGTAGCTTTTGCTACGAAGGCTGAAAACGAAGGCAGGCTAACCACGCCTTTTCGGCGGGGTCCAAGTTAAATATCTGGACCTTTGGGTTAATTCCTTTTTTAGGGTCCAGAGATTGCCCTGGGGTTTATGCCTTTTATTGACACATATTATTAAAAAACCCTTGCCCCAAAATTTTGGGATAAGGGTTCTGTATATTATCTCAACAAACTTTCTTAATTATTTTTATAAGCAAAGCGATTTAGTATCTATAATACTCCGGTTTATAAGGCCCTTCTACCGTTACACCAATATAATCGGCCTGGTATTCCTTTAGTTCGGTGAGTTCGGCCCCTAGTCTGGACAAATGGAGCTTGGCTACCTTTTCATCCAAATGTTTTGGAAGCATATATACTTCATTGTTGTATTTACCGCTATTTTTCCAAAGTTCTATCTGCGCCAAAGTCTGGTTGGTAAACGAGTTGCTCATAACAAAACTTGGATGTCCGGTGGCACAACCCAAGTTGACCAATCGACCTTCGGCCAATATGATAAGGTCTTTACCATCTATGGTATATTTATCTACCTGAGGTTTTATTTCATCCTTGGTGGCACCATAGTTTTGGTTTAACCAGGCCATGTCTATTTCGTTATCGAAATGCCCTATATTACAAACAATGGCTTTATCCTTTAGCGCTTTAAAATGTTCCGCCCGTATAATATCCTTATTACCTGTGGTAGTGATAACGATATCCGCGTTGCCGATAACCGTCTCCAATTTCTTAACCTCAAAACCATCCATACAGGCCTGTAACGCACAAATAGGATCAATTTCGGTAACGGTAACTATAGCTCCTGCCCCGCTAAAAGAAGCGGCGGTTCCTTTACCTACATCTCCATAACCGGCAACGATGACCCGTTTTCCGGCCAACATGGTATCAGTGGCCCTACGGATAGCATCCACGGCACTTTCACGACAACCGTATTTATTATCAAACTTGGATTTGGTCACCGAGTCGTTTACATTAATGGCGGGCATGGGCAGGGTGCCATTTTTCACCCGTTCATATAATCTGTGTACCCCTGTAGTGGTTTCTTCGGAAAGTCCTTTGATGTCCGCTGCCATTTCAGGATATTGATCCAGTACCATATTGGTAAGATCGCCGCCATCGTCCAGTATCATGTTCAACGGCTTGCGGCCTTCCCCAAAGAATAGGGTCTGCTCAATACACCAATCAAACTCCTCTTCGTTCATTCCTTTCCAAGCATACACCGGTATGCCGGCAGCTGCAATAGCGGCAGCCGCATGATCTTGTGTGGAAAATATATTACAGGAACTCCAAGTAACCTCGGCGCCAAGTGCTACCAATGTTTCGATCAAGACCGCGGTTTGGATAGTCATATGCAGGCATCCTGCAATACGGGCTCCTTTGAGCGGTTGCTCATTTTTATACTCTTCGCGAAGCGACATTAATCCGGGCATTTCGGCCTCGGCCAATTCAATCTCTTTTCTTCCCCAATCCGCAAGGGAAATATCTTTTACCTTATAAGGTACATAAGAAATAGTTTTGGTACTCATATCCTTTTTTATTTTTACTTTCGTTGTACAACGGTTATACCATCTGTTGTCACTGCAAAGGTACAAATTACTTAAATAAAGAAATGCCTCTTTACAAAGCAATACAAATAAACCCTAAGATAAAGGCCTATATCTGGAAGATAGAGGAATCTGAGCAGGAGCTTTCCAAAGGAATTATCCTTACAGGGCATTGCCGAGATAGAATGGAAGGAATGAAGTCCGAGTTGCACCGAAGAGGCTTTTTAAGTATACGCCATTTAATGGCCGAAGCGGGATATGTGGATGCTGACCTATACTATGACGATGTGGGCAAGCCTCATTTGAAGGACGGGAAACATATTTCTATTACCCATTCCTATCACTTTACCGGAATTATAATTAGTAATGGGGACGAGGTAGGAATCGATATAGAAAAGCAGCGCGATAAAATTTTAAGGATAGCGCATAAATTCACTCCGATAGAAGAGTATCGTACCTTGGCCAATACCGAAGCTATTGTACGAAAGTTGACTATTGTTTGGGGAGCAAAAGAATCAGTATACAAGATTTATGCTACCCATGGACTTAGTTTTTTACACCATATAGATATCAGGGATTTTTCTTTTGCCGATACGAAAACCACAGGAGAGGTCCTTTATGAAGGGAAAACATCTTTTTATGATGTTTCTTTTCTGGAATTCGAAGGGTTTACCTGTGTTTATGCTATAAAAGAAGATTGCTGATGACTAAAACGTATGTATAAAGCATTTGCAAGTTTCAGGATGAAGCCGACCTATATAATTTTTACTTTCTTAATCTCCGAACAACGAACAACGAACAACGAACAACGAACAACGAACAACAATGAACATATCTGTTGAACTTACTTTAACACCACTTCAGGATACTTTTGAGGACCGCATTATCAATTTCATAAAAAAACTTCGTGCGTCCGGGCTTACCGTATTGGAAAATCCATTAAGCACCCAAGTCTATGGGGAATATGACGAAGTAATGAAAGTTCTAAATATGGAAATCAAGGAAGCTTTTGAGCTTATGGATAATGGGTTGCTATATATGAAAATAGTAAAAACGGATCGAAGCGATTATGAACCCCATTTTTGATTTTTTCCTGGACTCCTACAGGAACAAGGAAGTTTATATCATCGTTCTTGAATCAATAGTTTTTGTAACCGGTATTTTAAGTGTATGGTACGCTAAAAAGGAAAGTATTTTAGTCTATCCAAGTGGCTTGGTAGCTACGGTAATTACAGTTTATCTATTATTTAGGGATGAACTTTTGGGAGACATGATGATGAACTTTTATTTTTCCATAATGAGTATTTATGGATGGTGGAATTGGGCAAGGACCAAAGACCATAAAAAAATTGTTCGGATTTCAAGAACCAATACTAGCGAAAAATATATAGGATTTGGTCTTTTTGTGCTTACTATGCTAATTACTTATGGGGTTTATAGATGGTTTGACGTAGCCATAGAAACATCAAATTATATAGATATTTTTACTTCAGGGCTTTTTTTTACGGGAATGTGGTATATGGCGACCAAAAAACTGGAGAATTGGACATTATGGATAATTGCCGATATGATTACAGTTCCCTTATATGCATATAGGGGCTGGGGTATACTATCTTTACAATATTTTATTTTCACGATCTTGGCGATTCAAGGATATAATGCATGGAAGAAAAGTTTAAGCAAGAACCCTCAAACCTTGTTAAGGTAGTGCTTTTTGGCCCCGAATCTTCGGGCAAGACAACACTTTCTGAGCAATTGGCGAGACATTACAACACCGTTTGGGTGCCGGAATATGCCAGGGAGTATCTCCAAAACAAATGGAACAATGAGCGAAAAACCTGCGAACCCAAAGATTTATTGCCCATAGCGGAGGGTCAGATGCGTTTGGAAAACGAGTTGACCCGAAAAGCGACTGAAATTTTAATCTGTGATACGGACTTGCTTGAGACCAAAGTCTATTCGGAAGCGTATTACGTGGGCTATTGCGATGCTGTTTTGGAGAAATATGCCTTGGAGAATAGCTATGACCTCTATCTTTTGACCTATATAGATATTCCATGGGAAGCGGATGACTTAAGGGATAAACCTAATGAAAGAGAACGTATGTTTGCGTATTTCAAAGAGACTTTGGAGAAATATAACAAGAATTTCGTTATTTTGAAGGGAAAGAAATCCACTAGACTACGCACAGCAATAACCCATATAGATAAACTACTTAAAAATGAGTGATTTTTCGGAGAACGATTTGTTACAGCTTTCAAAAAAGGGCATAGCGGAAAACAAGGTACTGGATCAATTGGAAACTTTTAAAGAAGGAATTCCCTTTGTCCGTTTGGAAAATGCCGCTGTAGTATCCAAAGGAATTTCAAAATTCTCTTCCGATGAGGAAAAACGGTTGATACAGAATTTTGACAATGCCAAAAGCGATTTATCATTGTTGAAATTTGTTCCTGCATCCGGGGCGGCTTCAAGGATGTTCAAAGCCCTTTTCAATTTTCTGGAGACTTTTGAACCGAAAAAAGAAGATTTGAAAACCTATTTGGAAAGAACCGGGGATAAGGATATTGCGACTTTTTTTGATCATCTCAAGGAATTCCCTTTTTATGAGGATGTCATGACAAAGATTTCCGGAAAAACCGTCTCCGAAGATGAAGAGCGTTATCTTTTTGTAAAGGAAATGCTACTGGAGGACGGACTGAATTATGGTTTTTATCCAAAAGGGCTTTTGCCCTTTCATCGGTACGTGGGGTATGCGGCCACCCCTTTTGAAGAGCACTTAAAGGAAGCTGCCCTATATGCCCAGGGAAATGGTGTTGCCCATTTGCATTTTACGATATCCGAACAGCACAGTGCCATGTTCAAACTAGCGTTTGAATCGGTTAAAGAACGTGTTTCCAGTGCCACCAATGTATCCTATACCTTGGGATATTCCTATCAAAAACCTGCTACCGATACCATTGCGGTAACCATGGAAAACCTACCCTTTAGAAATGAGGAGGGTACTTTGTTATTTAGGCCCGGGGGACACGGCGCGTTGATAGAAAATCTTAATGAGCAGGACGCCGATATTATCTTTATTAAGAATATAGATAATGTGGTGGTCCCGGAATTTGTGGATAAAGTTGCGGATAGCAAAAAGCTTCTTGCCGGGTTACTATTAAAAATACAAGATGAGGTGTTTAGGTATGCGGACCTATTGGACAAGAACAATATGACGGCAGAAGAGCTTAACCATATGAAGCTTTTCTTGGAAGATAAGTTGAATGTGCGGTTCTCGGAGAATTTTTCCAGCTTTAGCATTGGAGAGCAGATAGCGATTCTTAAGGATAAGATCAATAGGCCCATCCGCATCTGTGGCATGGTAAAAAACGAGGGAGAGCCTGGCGGGGGTCCCTTTTGGGTCAGGGACAGGAACGACCATATCTCCTTACAGATTATTGAATCCGCGCAAGTAGATATGTCCAACGAAAAGCAAAGGGATATTTTAAAAAACTCAACACATTTCAATCCGGTAGATTTAGTTTGTGGAGTACGGAATTACAAAGGTGAAAAATATAATTTATTGAATTTTGTAGACCCCAAGCAAGGTTTTATTACTAAGAAAACCAAAGAAGGAAAAGAACTCAAAGCATTGGAACTGCCTGGTCTATGGAATGGGGCAATGGCTTATTGGAATACTATTTTTGTAGAGGTACCCTTAATTACCTTTAACCCAGTTAAGACCGTAAATGATCTATTGAAACCGACCCATCAGGTAAATAAGAGACTGTTTTGAAATATGCCGATTATTTTTTCCTGCCCGTCCGGCAGTCGGGTATGCTCCTTTTTATACCTTATTTTGTTAAAATTTTGAACCGTAGCTAGGGCTATGCTTAAAAATTTATGCCTCATAATCATCAAAAATGACCCATAAAAACTCTAATCACATATTTCAAAACAGTCTCTAAATAAGATCATATTTCAAAATGTGTATAAATCTTACACACTTACTTGTTTTTTTACACAGCTTTATACAGTTCATAAATTAACATAACGTAGCTGTATCTATTTTGTTTTCAAATAGTTATGTTCTTTTTTTGTCTACCCATCTTGTTGGCATTGTTTTTCCTCTAAGGATAAGGGTAAACACATGTATAATTAAAACAGACAATAAGATGAAAAAATTAGTTTTTGCAACAGCCTTGGCCTTAGGAAGTTTAACAGCAATTTCGGCCAACACTCCAATTTTCCACGATGGTATCATGGAAGTAATAATGGCACAGGACTTTACGGAAATAGCTATTGAAGAACTGCCTGCCCCCATAACAGAGGCATTGGCAACGGATCATCCTGGTGCTACCATTAATAAAGCATATGTAAACGGAGAGGCACAATACAAATTAGAGGTTACCAAGGAAGATGGTTCCGCCGCAGAATTAATGGCAGATGCCGAGGGCAACTGGTTATAAAATGTAAGCGTTTATTATTATTTATAGAGTTATTAGTTTTTGGTTAGTTTGTTAAAAGCCCTGTTGTTACATTCGGGGCTTTTTTTTATGTACCGAGGAGACAGGGAAATGTATACATTATTATACATAATTAAAAGAAGGTATACAAAATTACACAGTCCGTTAAAACCTTATTTTTATTTATATACCTGACAATCAAATACTTAAAAATAATTTTAATGATTTTTGAATAATGGTACCATATTTTCAATAAGTAAAGCAAGTTTAATATTCAAATAAAATAAGAATCATGAAAAAATTAATTTTTGCAGCAGCATTTTCACTAGTAGGTTTAACAGCGTTTGCTCAAGATGCAGAGGAAGCACAAGCGGATGCAACGGAAGTTGTAGCAGCTCAGGACGATTATGCGGAGATTGCAGTCGCTGAATTACCTGAAGCGGTTACTGCAGCAGTGGCAAAGAACTATCCTACTGCTACTATTGGAAAAGCATATGTAAACGAAGCTAAGCAATATAAATTAGAAGTATCCTTGGAAGACGGTACATCTGGTACTTTATATGCTGACGAAGAAGGTAATTGGATAGAGCAATAATTTAACTTGAGTTATTTGTTTTGTATCAAGTTGGTTTGGTTAGAAAGGGGTTGTATATATACAACCCCTTTCTTTTTAATAAAACCCTGTTTTGCTAAAACAGGCGGTTGAATTAATCACAACGTTTATCGTCGGAATCTTTTCAAATCAATCCCAATCCGCTACCCAGTTTTAGTATTCTTTTATAAAATAACTTCCTATATATCCCTGCCAGGCAGGGTTTTTTAGTTTATGGCAAAAGGGTTAAAAGTTGTATGGGAGCCACTATTTTATGGGCATTGAAAATAAGAACAGAAGACGGCCCTTTTCCTAGATTTATGATAATTTTAAAAAAATTGGCGGCTTTCTTGGGTTATTTTTACGTACATATCTATAAATACGATATTTTTTATGCCCAAAATCCTAATTATTGAGGACGATGCCGCCTTTTGTCAAATGCTGCAAAAGTTTTTGACCAAGCAAGGCTACGAGGTACAAACCAGCTTTACTGCATCCGATGCAAAGACAAAAATTGAAGAGCATACTTTTGATTTGGTGTTGACCGATCTTAGATTACCCAATTATGATGGCATTCAATTGCTGTCCGATATCAAAGAAAGCAATTCTAAGATGCCCGTTATCGTGATGACGGGCTATGCCGAGGTAGGTACCGCGGTCACAGCAATGAAAAGAGGTGCGTATGATTATATCTCCAAGCCCTTTACCCCGGAGGAGATCGTGATGGTCATTGGCAATGCCCTTAAGACAAAAACAATAGCCGTTTCAGAAAAAAAGGAGCATAAAAAAACTTCCCAAATAGCCGTAATTAGAGGAATTAGCGAAGCTTCCAAAAAACTAAATGAATATATTAAACTAGTGGCACCTACGAATATGTCCGTTTTGATCTCCGGAGAGAGTGGCACGGGCAAGGAAGTTACGGCAAAGGCCATACATGATAATAGTAAGAGAAGGGATTCTAGTTTTATTGCGGTAGATTGTGGGGCTATACCCAAGGAGATTGCAACAAGCGAGTTTTTTGGACACATAAAAGGGAGTTTTACCGGTGCCGTAGAAGATAAAATAGGTCATTTTGAGGCTGCTAACGAAGGCACTTTGTTCCTGGATGAAATTGGGAATCTATCTTATGAAAATCAGGTACAGTTGCTCCGGGCCTTACAAGAAAGAAAAATAAAGAAAGTAGGTAGTAACAAGGAGATAAAAGTAGATGTTCGTATTATTACAGCAACCAATGAAGACTTAACGATGGCTGTGGAAAAAGGAACATTTCGTGAAGATTTATACCATAGGTTGAACGAGTTTTCCATAGAAATACCATCTTTGGAAGACAGATTTGAGGATTTGCTCTTGTTCGCGGATTATTTTTTACAGCGAGCTAACGAAATTTTGGATAAAAATGTTCTGGGTTTTTCGGATACCGTTATAACGGCTTTTCAGCAGTATCATTGGCCGGGCAATTTAAGGGAACTCCAAAATATAATTAAAAGGGCCGTCCTATTGACGGCAGGAGACTATATAGAAGTAGAAGCTTTGCCCAAAGAAGTGATGAAGACTAACGATAGGAGCGTAGCGGGAGATAACTTTTCCAAAGAAACATACGAAAAAGACCAAATAATAAAGGCCTTAAAAAAAACAAATTTCAACAAATCAAAAGCTGCTAAGCTATTGCAGGTTACCCGGAAAACCCTTTATAATAAAATCAATCATTATAACTTGGACTTATAGCTAAATGCGCTTTTAAGGCCAATATTAGCGCAGTAATTTTGTTTTTTAAATCTGCGAAGGTCAGTTTTAATTCTTTGGTCTTGTGGACATCTGGGGAAATCTGTTCCAACCCTTCCAAAATAGGAACAATCTCATCTGCATCAAGTTGACGGAACATAGGTAACATCCGATGTGCCGTTTGATTAATTTCCTTGTAATTTTCCATATCCATTGCCCCCTTTAACTGTTCCACGTTATTGGAAGTATCTTTTATAAAAGTATATAAAACCTCGTCCATGGCTTCTGTATTTTCCCCTAGGAAAGAAGAAATGAATTCCAAACTGAAAAGCAATGATGTGCTTTTTGGCGGAGGGATGGTCCTATGATCTTGGGATTCTCCGACCGCCATAGGGAACAGATTTTCCAATACCTTAAAAAAAGAGGTTTTGGTAAAGGGTTTTTGAAGAATTTTTGTAAAACCCGCCTCCTCATAAACTTTTTGTTCCAAATCTTTTCTTCCCGTCATGGCAATCACAGGTTGATCCGTGTAGTGCGTGTATCTTCTGGATTTAAGTTTTTCTAAAACTTCAAATCCGTTAACAGTGGGCATTTGGATATCCGTTACTACCACGTCATAGGTTAAATCCATATGTTCCGTTATGGTATTAAAATCACTATACGTCCATGCCTTAATTTGTAAACTTTCGCAAACCTCTTTTAATAATCGTAACATGGAAGGGTCATCGTCCAAGATTAAGATGGAAAGTCCCATTTTTGTATGTAATGGCATTGTTTTTTGGGTTTCAATAGGTGTTGCCGATATTTCCAAGGGAAGAATTACCGTAAATGAACTGCCTTTATGTTCCTCGCTTTCTAGACTGATCGAACCTCCCAACAGGGTGGTAAGTTTTTTTGAGATGGTCAGTCCAAGGCCGTAACCCCCATATTTTTTTTCCGTACTATCCTCGGCTTGGGTAAATTCTTTAAAGATGAGTTTTTGTTTATCTTTTTTGATTCCGATACCACTATCAACTACTTCTATTTGGGTGGTGTAGATACCATTTTCCTCCTTTTTTATCTCTGCATTTATTTTAATAAATCCTTCTTGGGTAAACTTATAGGCATTACTGATAAGGTTGGTCAGGATTTGTCGTATTCTGAACGGGTCTCCAATGACCGCTTTATCCAATCTTCCATCAATATCCAAAATGAGTTTCAAGGATTTTTTTTGATGTATTTCCTGCAGGTTTTCAGCAGTTTCGGTAATAAGATGGGATAGGATGAAAGGAACTTTTTCAATCTTGATCTTCCCCGCTTCTAGCTTTGAAAAGTCCAATAGGTCGTTCACCAGGCTATCCACATATTGGGAGGCCGATTTCACATTTTTTAAATATCCTACTTGCTTGCCGGATAACCCTGTATTTTCCATTAATTCCGAGTAACCGGTAATAGTGTTCAATGGGGTACGAAGGTCATGGCTTACCGTAGAAATTAATTGTTCCCTACTTTTTAAAAGGGATTCCGAATACTTTTTTTCCTTTTCCAGTTTCTGACGATAGGTTTGTGCCCTCCAAAAGTCCCGTGTTATCAAAAAAGTAAAAACTCCTACGATGATAAATCCCATCAGTGCGGCAAATCCGGCCAAACGGATACTTCTTCTTAGGGCAGATTGCTTTTTAAGATTGTCGTTATAGGTATTTACCATCACCTCCCGTTCAAAGGCAGATATGATACCGCGCAGCTGTTGGGACAGTTCCAGATCGTTTCGGTTAAGCTGCATTTCTTTCCTGGCAAGTGATCTTTGGGTCCTAGTATCGTTCTGTTTGGCCTTATCCAATATAGACTTGGAAGCTGCAAGGATGGAATCTATCTTTTTAGAGTTGGAAATATCCGATCTATTATCCGGAATATTCTCGTTTAAATAGGCGACCCAATCCTCCAAAACTTTTCTTTGGTAAGGAGCCAGTTTTTCGGGATTTTTATTAAAATTCTTAATGGTAAGTTTCCCAAAGGAAGCCTCCATCCTATTGAGTTCCTTCAAGGCATCGTCAATAGAACTACTAGATGCATTCTTAACTTTAAGATTCCGTAATTCATTGCCATTGTTTACCTTTTCCCGCAGCAGGGATTGAACACTGTCCAACAGGCTTTTTTGATGGGAACTTTCCGTGAGCTGTTTTAACGTATCTATTTTTATTAGAACGGAATCTATTTTTTGGGCGTAGGCATTAAAATTCTTTTTTGTCTTGGTCTGTAGTGCAAGTTTGGATAGGCTTTCCGCCTCATACAGTTCGGTAAGCAAGGATCCCGTTTTTAATAGTTTTATATCATTTTCCTCGGCTGTCTCCGTAGATATAAAAACCCGGATTTCCGATAAGATGAAGTATCCGGCTACCAGCGCCAAACATCCCAGCACGAGATAACTGAACATAATTTTTAAGGTGAATTTGTTCTTAGACTTATTCATTATGGACATTAGGACACTGTAAGACCTACTATATCTACGTACAAGGGTCCCGTAAGGTTTATGATCAAAAGTTAATTATTTATCACATTTTTCTATGATATATAAAAACCCCAAGTTACCTTTGCGGCATCTCAAAGGGGTGCTTGTTATAACAGGCTGAGATTATACCCAATGAACCTGGGCAGGTAATGCTGCCAAGGGATGGCGAAAGCCACTATTTGGAATTTCTAAGGTCCTTAGCTGGGCAAAAAATCAAGTATAACACGGAATAATAGCCCCTTTTATTCGTAACTAATTTTAGTGCGGATGAAAACTATTTTCACAACTTTGGCCCTTATTGGGCTAACAATGGCCTCACAGGCCCAACAACAATCCACGGATTCTTTAGTAGGTAAAAAAATTGTATTGGACGAAGTTTTGGTATCGGCTTCGCGGGTTACTAACGTATCCCCGGTAACTTTTTCCAATTTAAGCAAGGAACAGATCCAGTCACGCAATCTGGGACAGGATATCCCCATATTGCTCAATTTCTTGCCCTCCGTGGTTTCCACCACTTTTGATGGCACCGGTATTGGATATACCGATATTCGGATTCGTGGAGCGGATAATTCTAGAATCAATGTAACGCTCAATGGGATTCCTTACAACGATGCGGATAGTCAAGCAACCTTTTGGGTCAATCTACAGGATTTTGCTTCATCGGTAGAGAATATTCAGGTACAAAGGGGTGTAGGAACATCTACCAATGGAGCGGGAGCATTTGGTGCTAGCATTAATGTATTGACGGACAACTATGCAGAGGATGCGTTCGGTGAGATTTCCAATGCGTTTGGGAGTTTCAATACCCGTAAGTATACGGTGAAGTTCGGAACAGGATTATTAAATGATCATTTCGCTTTCTCAGGACGTTTGTCGAGGATTGAATCCGATGGATATGTAGACCGGGCGTTTTCCGATCTGAGCTCTTATTTTTTGAGCGGGGTATATAAAAATGACCATACACTTGTTAAAGCGCTAGTTTTTGGAGGAGAAGAAATTACGGGACTTTCCTTTGCCGGAGTGGATGCCACTACGTTGGAAACGGACAGGCGTTTTAATGCGGACGGATTGTTTTTTGATCGGGATGGGAACCAACAGTTCCATGAAAATCAGACCGATAATTATAAACAAGACCATTATCAGTTACATGTCACCCATGAATTCAATGCAAATTGGACAGGAAACCTTTCTTTTCACTACACCTACGGAAGAGGTTTTTTTGAACAGTACATAGATGATACACTTTTCTTTAATCCGAATTTTAACGGGAACCTGGAGTTTTATAGACTGCCCACATTTGAGTTTGAGGGAGAATTAGTGGAAAGTTCGGATTTAATAACCAGATCCCATTTAAATAGTGACTTCTATGGAACGGTCTTTAGTCTTCTATATAAGAAAGATAGGTTGGACGCCGTTTTAGGTGGCGGTTGGAACCGTTATGATGGTGAACAGTTCGGGGAGATTGTTTTTGCCGATTTTGCGCAATTGCCCTCCAGTCCCACCCGTTTTTTTGAGAACAACAGTGACAAAAAGGATTTTAATATCTATGCCAAGGCTACTTTCCAAATAGATGATCAGTTTTCTTTCTTTGCGGATGCGCAGCTAAGAAATATATCCTACAAAGCCAACGGTTCCTTATTTGAGCCTGCCACCACTTTGGGGGTCGATGAGAATTATACTTTTTTTAACCCAAAGACGGGGCTAACATATAGGGTGAATAATCAAAACAATATCTATTTTTCATATGCCCGTGCCAATAGGGAACCTACTCGGGTAGATTTTGAGAATGGTAATCCGGAACCCGAAAGTTTAAACGATTTTGAGTTGGGATGGCGTTTGCTAAAAGACCAATTTAAGTTGAATACCAATCTTTTCTATTTGGACTTTACCAACCAACTGGTACTTACCGGTGAGTTGGACGAGGTAGGATTTCCTATTAGACAGAATAGCGGTAGTAGTTATCGGTTCGGTTTGGAAATGGATGCCGTTTTTCAAATCTCGGATAAATGGAGTGTGCGGCCAAATATTTCTTTAAGCACCAATAAAAATAGGGATTTTGTAACGCAACGAGATGGCGAATTGGTAAATTTGGGAACTACCAATATTTCTTTTTCGCCCAATTTTATTGCAAGCAACGTAGTTGCCTACACACCCGTTAAAAATTTACGACTTAGTTTCTTTTCAAAATATGTAAGTGAGCAGTATATGGCCAATATAGACTCCGATGATTCCTTATTGGATTCCTTTTTTGTAAATGATCTCAATATCCAATATACGTTGGAAGGGATCTCTCTTTTTAAGTCCATTGTATTTACCGGCCAGATCAACAACGTTTTTGATATACAATACGAGAACAACGGTTTCTTTTTTAGTTTTGATGTACCCAACGATTCCGGAAACGGGGTTACTACTTTAGACGGTGCCGGTTTTTACCCACAGGCAGGAACTAACTTTTTGTTGGGGGCGACCCTTAATTTTTAAGATCCATGATGTACGATATGTAATTTTGATTTCTCTAAAAAAAGGGAACTTCAATCTATATATTAAATTGGACAACGAATTAATTATGGGCTTTTATGACTTAACGAAGGAAGAGCGGATAAAAAGGGTCGAAGAAATAGAAAAAGCTATCTATCAGGACATTTCCAAGGGAAAAACGGATGCAATTATCATTTATTTTTCAGATGTGGATACCTACATAAGAAAGACAGGATACCAGGCCATGGGGAAGATTTATAAAACAAACATCAATCTAAGGAGAACCATAGTTGCCACACTCAAAAGATTGTTAAAGTCCGAGGAGTATAAAATAAGGCAGACCGCCATCAACGCGGCAGGAGAGATTGGCATGTCAGATTTTGAAACGGTTGCGGACTTTTTTGATATCGGTCTGTTCGATAATCATCATTCGGTCAGGAATGCGGTAATCGGTTCCCTGAAGAAAATGGGGCAAAAAAATCCCGACCCTACTTTAAAATGGGCCGAACAATACCTTGATTACCCGGACAAGGAAATTAGAAGGGAAATCTGTCATGGGATAGAACTAAGGGGTAGGACACATCCTCAGGACATACTGCCTATGCTGGAAAGGTTACAACATGACAAAACCGTTAGAGTCAGAAATACCCTTGTTCATGTGCTGGGGCAAATCGCCTATAAAAAAGGATGCTTGGAGATAGTGGTCAAAACGCTTCAAAATTGGGAGAACCAAGAACTTGTAGCGAAAGCATTGGACGAAATTGTGGACGTACATGGCCGATATAGGAATTTTTCAGCTTTAACACAACGGCAGGCAATAGCATACATAGACAAAAATTATATAAAAAAAGGACTTGATCTATGATATAGGCCCTTGCTGTCTTGAATTGGCCGAGAAGCGGGCTGCTACCACAACTGATGGACATGGGGCTTTATCAGCCTGTCATAAATGTGGTTTACGGCTTCACGTTCTTTACTGTTCAAAGGCTGTAGATCGGTCGCTGAAATATTGGATAGTAGATGCTCGGGCTTGGATGCTCCCGGAATAATACAGCTTACCTGCCGAAAGTCCAAAATCCATCGCAGCGCAATGGGGGCTAAATTTTTGGCGTTCGGAAAGATGGCTCTTAGCTCCTCAACGGCTTCCAACCCCACATCATATGGGACACCCGAAAAAGTTTCACCTTTGTCAAAACCGGCCCCATCACGATTAAAAAATCGATGGTCATCTTTTGTAAAAATAGTGCGCTTGGAAAATTTTCCTGTTAACAAACCACTCGCTAAGGGAACCCGTACAATAATTCCGATATCCCGTTTCTTGGCCTGCTCAAAAAAGAGTTCTGCAGGACGTTGACGGAAAGGATTGAATATAATCTGAACAGTGGTTACATTTGGATACGCTATTCCCTTAAGCGCCTCCTCTACCTTTTCAACGCTTATGCCCAAGTTTTTTATTTTGCCCTCCTCCTTTAGGCGGTCAAAAAGCTCAAAAATCTCGGGGCGATAATAGACTTCATTGGGCGGACAGTGCAATTGGATAAGATCTAAACACTCCAGCCCCGTATTTTTAAGGCTGTCTTCCACGTACTTCCGCAGTATTTCCGGAGTGTAATTTTCATTGGTATGAGGGTTGATCTGTCGCCCGCATTTGGTAGCGACATAAATTTTCTCTTTTCGACTTCGAACGACTCTTCCTACAGCGGCTTCACTGGCGCCAGCCTCGTAGACATCGGCGGTATCAATAAAATTCACTCCATTGTCTATGGCACTATGTATAATTTTTTCGGCCAATGTATCATTAAAACCGGAACCCCATGTGCCACCTACTTGCCATGTGCCCAAGGATAGTTCGGAGACCTCAAAATCTGTTTTGCCTAGTCGTCTGTAATTCATATTTAATTGGAAATCGTAACCGTATTGCCGCTAAAAGTAGCTCTATATTCCAGCATATCAAAAAAACGTTCCCCACTTTCCGGTCTATTTAAGAACTGACCGGTAAATAGGCTGTACTCGTAATCCTCGCAAGGACATATTGCCGTCTGCCCGTTAAGATCCATAGTAGAGCAGGAATTGGGTGCATGGTTGGGACAGCTAGCTTCAAAAACCCTAAATTGATTGAATCCGGAGTTGATTACAAATGCTCCTCTTGTCCCTACACCGGTATTGCCCACATAAACGGCATTACCGGTATTGGTCAGAGGGCTATATAATGGAAGGTTAAGGTTAAGTTCGAACCGAAAACCTATCTCTTGTAAAAAAGGGTTTCTATTGGTTCTATCACTATCACAAGAAAGCAGTAAAACTCCTAAAACAATGCCCCATATCAATCTCATACTATACGGTGTATTTAAGAAAACTTAAACAAAATTGAGCAAAAATTATGTATATTTGCGTTAAATCCTCGCTAAAAAACCTATGCTGCGCATGGTCCAAGTAGGGGATTTTCCTATTTATTAAACGATGAAGTTATGGGTAACGTATCTTATTACACGGCAGAGGGGTTGAAAAAATTACGGGAAGAATTGAATCAGCTTAAGGATGTAGAACGTCCTAAGGCATCACAGGCTATTGCTGAAGCGCGGGATAAAGGAGATTTATCGGAAAATGCGGAATACGATGCGGCCAAAGAAGCGCAGGGCCTTTTGGAACTCAAAATATCCAAGATGGAAGAAACACTCGCCAACGCCAGATTAATAGATGAATCACAATTGGATACTTCAAAAGTGTTGGTATTGTCTACCGTAAAATTAAAGAACCAGACCAATGGTATGGAAATGAAGTATACGTTGGTAGCGGAGAGCGAAGCGGACTTAAAATCGGGAAAAATCTCGGTAACTTCCCCTATAGGGAAAGGCTTATTGGGAAAGGAAGTAGGTGATATAGCCGAAATTACCGTTCCCAACGGCACATTGAAATTCAGTATTTTGGAAATTACCAGGGATTAAAAACGTATAAATCCTTATATTTAATCCTATCGAACTTTTGATAGGATTTTTTTACGACCCATGGCCAGTATCTTTACCAAAATTATTAATGGAGACATTCCTTGTTATAAAATAGCCGAGGACGGGAATTACTTTGCTTTTTTGGATATTAATCCCAATGCCAAAGGACATACCTTGTGTGTTCCTAAAATGGAAGTGGATAAATTATTGGATCTGGACGAGCCTACCTATATGGGTCTTATGGCCTTCTCCAGAAAAGTGGGTAAGGCAATCGAGGCCGCAATGGATTGTAAGCGGGTAGGGATGACCGTTATAGGCTTGGAAGTACCTCATGTGCACGTGCATTTAATTCCTTTGAACAGCATGAAAAATGCTACATTTCAGCATAAAGTATCCCTTTCGGAAGATGAATTTACTACGATTGCCGAAAAGATTCGTTCTAAAATTGAATAATACCTTCCAAGAAAAGATATATCCCTGCACCTGTTAGGGCGATCAACATTAGCATTAGGATATAGAACAAGCTGGTAAATTTTAAAGAAGCCCGTTCCGGAACGGCCATTTTTTGATAGTACTCAAAAACACGTTCAATATCAGGAGTCCATTTTACAGGATAAATGGAAGAACCACAAGTCTTACATTTAATTTCATTGCTTACTTCTCCCGTTGTCCTGTGGAATAAACTACCGTATTTATGCTTTTGATAAAAAGTTAGTTTTAACTCTTGGTTAAAACACTCCGGGCAATTATTGGTTAAATCGGCCTCCTTGATTACTTCCAGTTTTTTCTTTGACATAGTTAGGTGTTTACTTTAAGGGAAATTTGCATTATAGTACCCTCTTTGGAGGAAGAAAGCACCTTAATTCTTCCGCTATGATATTCTTCTACAATTCTTTTTACCAAAGACAGGCCAAGGCCCCAGCCTCTCTTTTTTGAGGTAAAACCAGGATTGAAAATGGTTTGGAAATTACCTTTTTGAATTCCTTGTCCGGTATCCGAAACCAATATACTTACGTAATTTCCATCAGGAACGATCTCAATAGCAATATTTCCTTTGCCCCGCATGGCATCGATTCCGTTCTTCACCAAATTTTCAATAGTCCAATTATATAGGGATCGGTTCAATAGCACGGGTAAGTTTTCCACTTTGGAGCTAAACGAAAAATGAATCAATTTGGAACTTCTCAATTTTAAATACTCGTAGGCATTCTTGGTTTCCTCCACAATATCAAGAGGTTCCAGTTTAGGGAGAGATCCTATTTTTGAAAAGCGCTCCGTTATGGTTTGTAAACGGGAAATATCCTTTTCGATTTCCTTGGTGATATCCGGATTTATTTTTTCGGTCTTCAGTAGTTCGTTCCACCCCAAGAGGGAAGTTAACGGAGTGCCTATTTGATGGGCGGTCTCCTTGGCCATGCCCGCCCAGAGTTTGTTTTGTTCGGAAGCTTTGTTGGTTTTAAAAAAGAAGAAAATTACGGCACCGAACAAGAATATAATGAGCAATAGGGCAATAGGATAGTACTTTAATTTGTTCAACACTTCCGAGTTTCCGTAATATAAGGTAGCCAAATGCTCCCCTTTGTCATCAATTGAAATAGGGGTGTTCTCGGTTTGGAATTTTTTTATTTTCTTTTTGATATAGACGGTATCCGTAGACATCTCCACGG
>JBATTK010000153.1:0-3599 GCA_049670505.1 Saonia sp. | reverse complement strand
GTCCAACTTTGATCGACTGTAAGATACCGATGGATCTTTCATTACTTCCTGTGATAAAATCCTCGAAAGAAGTACCATCCGGCAAGTACTTCTGTAATGAGGTGTATAATTTATTTTGAATTTCGTTATCCACTTCAATACCTTCAACGTCCACTTTATAGGGCGTCGTGATTTTTATCTGATTGGCATCACCGTAGGTCTTTACATTGGTGCCACTACCAAAAACCGTATTTAACTCAGATGCAATTTCTGAAGGGTTTACCACATTTTCAAACCGTATCTGATAGGAACGTCCCCCTATAAAATCTACACCCTGTTGTAGACTTTGGGTAACGAGTGAAAACAATCCTATACCTACCAAAACAAAAGAAATAATGTAGGCGATTTTGCGTTTGCCCAAGAATTTGATATTGATATTTTGGAACAGGTTTTTCGTCAATGCGGTAGAGAAATCCAATTTTCTTCCCTTTCCACTGATATACCAATCTACCAATAATCTAGTAATGAATATGGCGGTAAATAAAGAAGTTAGAATACCTATGAGCAATGTTGTGGCAAACCCTTTAATAGGACCGGACCCAAAAACGAATAGGATTAAAGCGGTAAGACCGGTGGTAACGTTGGCATCCAAAATTGAGGAAAGTGCATTGCTAAAACCGTCGGCAATTGCCTGGGATTTACCTTTCCCCTTGCCCAATTCCTCTTTGATCCGCTCAAAGATCAATACATTGGCATCTACGGACATCCCTATGGTCAGAACAATACCCGCGATACCCGGTAGGGTCAATACGGCATTTAAACTCACCAAAACCCCAAAAATCAAAAGAATGTTCAAGAGAAGGGCAACATCGGCAAAAATCCCTGCCTTGCCATAATAGAATACCATCCATACCAATACAATGGCCATAGCGATCATAAAGGAAGTAAAACCACTATCAATAGCTTCCTGACCCAATGATGGGCCAACAATAGCGGACTGAATGATTTCTGCAGAAGCCGGTAATTTTCCGGCCCGTAGCACATTGGCAATATCCTTGGTCTCGTTTACGGTAAAAGTACCGGTGATTTCAGAACTACCTCCGGAGATACCACCTACCTGTGAAACGCCTGGGGCGGTATATACTTTATTATCCAGAACAATGGCGATTCCCGTATTGTTCAAATTGGCCTCACTGGTCAACTTTTCCCAAAGTTTGGCACCTTTTACATTCATATCCATTCCAATGGCCGGCCTATTGAACTGATCAAATTGCGCCCTTGCATCACTGACCACATCGCCACTGATCCTTGGAACCCCATCACGATTGGATTTTAGCGCATACAGATCAACTACCTCCGCATCCGGGGCAGGACGCTCCCAAACGAATTTTGTAAACTGGATATCATTGGGAAGCAAACGGACAATTTCCTTCATCCTAAGGTATTCCCCTACCGTGGCAGTGTCCTTAATGGCAAATTTTGCAATGGCATATCCACTACCCTGGCCCTGAATCAAATCCAGCAAGGGATTTACTTGCGTTGCCAGATCCAAGGAATCCTGGGAAACATCGGAAAGCAAAGAATCAATTTCGGATTCCGCTTTCACGGGATCTTTTTCCTCTATTTCCACCAAAGACTTTAATCGCTCATTTGCGGCAACTAAAAAATTACCGATACTTTGATTGCCGGGACTATAGGTTTCCCAAAACTCTAATTGGGCGGTACTGGACAATAAGCTCTGCGCCCTTGCTATGTCCTTGGCCCCTGGTAATTCTACCAAAATACGCCCGGAATTGCCTTCGCGCTGTATATTAGGTTGGGTGACCCCAAAACCATCGATCCGTTCCCTTAGGACTTCAAAAGCGGAGACAATGGATTCATCTATTTTCGTGCGAATAATCGGCTTTACCTCATCGTCGGTCATTTGAAAATTGATCACATCGCTAAGGCCCTTATTTGCAAAAATATCAGGTGAGGCTAATTTTGTATCGCCTTTTATATTATCAAAAGCATCAAAAAACAACTCCAAATAGGTATCGTCGCTACTCTTGGAGGCGGTATCCGCATCGGCCAGTGCTTTATTAAAAACAGGATTTTTAGTATTATTGGCCAAGCCTTTTAATATGTCCTTCACTGAGATTTGAAGGGTAACGTTAATCCCGCCTTTAAGGTCCAAGCCTTTGTTCAATTCCTTTTTCTTGGCTTCATTGAAATCGGTAAATCCTAGAATTTTGTTTTTTCCGATGGAATCCAAATAACGCGCTTCTAGCACTTCCCGCTTCGCTACATAATCTTCTTCCACTTCGGAAATACTATTTGCCGCAAAAACCTCCGCATCCTTTTCTACTTTGCTGGTTATAAAAGTATAGGATAGCTGATAGATACTCACAATCCCGAACAAGAAGGCAAAAAGCTTTATAAGTCCTTTATTTTGCATTAGTTATATATATTTATTGATGGTATTTATAATAGCGTGCAAATATATTATTTCCCTTAGGAATTGACAATATATTTATGAGTTATTACGAAATAAGGGGCATCCGCTTATTTACGGATGCCCCTCATCTATACTATCAGGGTTGATCTACAACTGCAATAGACCATTAGTTTTGGTCACCCCCTCCGCACTTTCTTGCATCTTTGCCTTTTCCGCATCGCTCAGGTCGATGTCTACAATTTTTTCAATTCCATTTTTCCCCAAAATCACAGGTACTCCTATGCAAATATCGTTTAGATCATACTCTCCCTCCAAGAATGTGGAGCATGGGAACATTTTGTTTTGATCACAGGCGATGGCCTGTACCAGTGCAGAAACTGCGGCCCCTGGGGCGTACCAAGCACTGGTTCCCAAAAGCTTGGTCAGGGTAGCACCGCCTACTTTGGTATCCGCCGCCACTTGATCCAATCTATCGGCCGATAAAAACTCGGAGACCTTGATGCTGTTTCTTGTTGCATGTCGGGTCAAGGGCACCATTCCGGTGTCACTATGCCCGCCAACTACCATCCCATCTACGTCCGAAATGGGGGCTTCCATAGCCTCCGCCAGTCTATATTTAAATCGGGCACTATCCAAGGCCCCTCCCATTCCTATAATCCTATTTTTGGGCAGATTGGTCGTTTTATGTACCAAGTAGGTCATGGTATCCATAGGGTTGCTGACAACGATCAGGATTACGTTCGGAGAATGCTGGATCAGATTGGAAGAAACCGTTTTTACTATTCCGGCATTAATCCCGATCAATTCTTCACGGGTCATACCTGGTTTACGGGGAATACCCGAAGTAATCACGGCGACATCACTGTTGGCGGTTTTGGAATAGTCATCGGTAGTACCGACTATTTTGGTATCAAAACCGTTTAAAGAAGCGGTCTGCATCAAATCCATGGCCTTGCCTTCAGCATAACCTTCCTTAATATCCAATATGACTACTTCCGATGCAAAATCCTTTATCGCAATGTACTCGGCACAGCTTGCACCTACAGCACCTGCTCCTACTATGGTAACTTTCATTTATATGGGTTTTTAATTTGATTTCTAAGTGTACCAAAAATACTGCTTTTTAAGGGAAAAATAGCAGTTGAAATGACATTATTGAAATTTTTATTCATCAATTATTACT
>JBATTK010000152.1:0-24546 GCA_049670505.1 Saonia sp. | reverse complement strand
CCCGTTTTTAGCTTTGCCAAGGCATCAAAAATTGACTTTTCAATACTGATTCGGAAAGAAAAAAGCCCCTTAAAGAGGCTTGTGCTGATTATTTTTTTGCAAATTAGAGGCTTGTGCAACGGTTACTAGTGTTGTATGCTGGCTTTAATTTCTTCTTAATGGTTCTGAACAGTACAGAGTAGGTATTTTTAAGTTCTTTTTTTGGATAGGCGCTTGTCTTTTCTTCTTTAGTGGCATATTCGTATATAGGATTTCTTAATTTTCTATAATCTATAATGTTCAAAATCAAGTCTCTTAATATGTGGTCGAGCTTTTGAAGATTTATATACATATCTCTTGGATTATCTCCAATGATTCCATTATGAACAGCATTGTGTCGTTCTTGATTTACTAAATTTTCAACATTTTCATTTCTTGGGATACACCCAAATTCCAACAAATCAAATATTTTTTCAACTGTACTGTTTTTTCTGCGATTAATATCTCCAACTTTAGACTTGAATATGCTGTAAGCATTTTTATTTCTACTATTTATTTTCGCTTTATTGGTATCCAATATTTCTATTAAAGAAGGTTTTATTTCCTCATTCCAAATATGATTGTCAATTAAGTTTTCACTAACTTCTTCAATTGAATTTTGATAGTTAGAGCACAATTTTTCTAAAGCGTTAATTAGAATTGAGTAAGCTTGTTGTATACCCGAAGTCGTAAAAGCTTGATTTAATGAAGTAACAGTTGATGTTAATTCTAAACTTTTATCATACTGATAGTAAAGGTTGAAACATTTGAAAAATGCTTCTTGAAAAATTTGTGAGCTATAGGAATGATGTTCATTTATTGGTAAGTATCTACTTAAATTTGAATTTTCAATTTTGCTGTAAGAATAGAGATAAACTATATGAGCATCTGAACCATTAGTCCGATAAAAGTCTCCAGTCAATTCTTTTCTAATTTGTACTTGTCCACCGTTTAGAAATGACAGAAATCCAATAAGTTGATTTCTAAAATCTAAATAGTGGTTGTAAGTCAATCTACCATATCCACCATTTTCTGTAAAATTAATTTGGATATTTTCGCTATTGATGGATTTAGAGAAAATAAGGTGAAAATAGTTTTGCTCGTAACCATCCATTTCTATACACATTGAACAACTAGTATGATCAAAGTTTGGTCCATTAAACTTATCTACCTCTCCATATCTCCTTTGTTTTTTTATATCTGTATAGTCAAAATACAGTTTTAAAGCCCTCTAATTCAAGGAAAAAAATGGACTGTTCTTTGTCCTGTTCATCTTCAGGTAGTTCTTTTTCTTGTTCTGCTAGTTTGATAAAGTTTCTACATACAAACCTTGCTTTCTTATTCTTATGTTTAAATAGTGTGAATGTTAGGTCTTTAATCTCAATCAGATAATTTTTTTCGGTTACTCCTTCAAGATTAAACCATTTAGAAAAGTCTCCATCTTCATAAAAATCATCTTCCAAGAAAGTTTCTAAAAAATAAACTCCGTTTTCTTCAAATACAAGAGCGAAAGAGAAATTACATTCTTTCTCTTTTTCAATTAATTTACCTTTTGTAATTGTATATACGTGATTCAATTTTAGATTCTTTTTTTAGCTTGCATACAACAATTGAATATAGTTATTAACTATATATCCGACATATCCCTTATTTCAATTGAAATGTTTTAATATAAAAATTTTCGTCCACCTTAAAGTCGGTAGGACCCTCCTTTAAATCCTCCGATTTCCAATCTTTGGTAGGAAAGAGCCATTGTTCGGAATCCGCTATTTTAACCGGCATATCAAAACCCTCCACAATTTGGGTATAGCGATATTTAATGGTGTTTCCCTCTATTTCATATTCCAATAGTGGAATTTGAGTGGTGCGTAGGTATTGATCAAAGAACGCGGATAGGTCCTTTTCCATATGGGTGCTAATATAAGCCTCAATTTCAGCGCTGGTAACCGTCGTATGATAATATTCCTTGTTAAGGCCCCTTAAAATCTGTCGCCATTTTTCATCGTCCTCGATCCATTGGCGTAGTGTATGCAATAGGTTGGCGCCCTTGTAGTACATATCACCGGAACCTTTTTTATTGACACCATAAGTGCCAATGATAGGAATGTCGTTTTGGATGTTCGCCCGCGTACCGATAACGTAAGCTGCAGCAGCTTCTGTACCATAGTGATAATCTAGGAAGAGGTTTTCCGAATAAGCCGTGAAACCCTCATGTACCCACATATCCGCAATATCGGTATAGGTGATATTGTTGGCAAACCACTCGTGGCCTGCCTCATGGATGATAATAAAATCGAATTTTAAACCCCAGCCCGTGCGGGAAAGGTCGTTACCCAGATATCCTTTTTTATATTGATTGCCGTAGGTTACGGAACTTTGATGCTCCATACCCAAATAAGGCACTTCTACCAGCTTAAAGCTATCTTCATAGAAGGGATAGGGACCAAACCAATGTTCAAAGGCTTTCATCATTTTTGGGACATCTTTAAAATGCTCCTTGGCCTTTTCCAAATGATCCGGAAGTACGTAATAATCCATATCCAAAGTTCCTTTTTCCCCTTCATAGGTTTCGCCAAAATGTACATAGTCCGCAATGTTTACGTTCACCCCATAATTATTGATCGGATTTGCCACGAACCAGTGATAGGTATTTGTTGTTTCCCCTTCCTCTACTTTTCGGAGTCGGCCATTGGATACATTCATCAAACCCTTGGGTACTTCTACACTTATGGCCATACTATCTACTTCATCATACATATGGTCTTTATTGGGCCACCAGACACTAGCGCCCAGACCTTGACAGGAAGTAGCGATAAAATGCTTGCCATTTGTGTCTTTTTTCCAAGAAAAACCTCCGTCCCAAGGGGCCCGGATCGCTTCTTTTGGCTTTCCGGAATAGCTCACGATAATTTCATTGAACTCGTTCTTCTTTTGCGGTTTGGTAAGCGCTATAAAATGAGCATTTCCCTTGGACGAGAATTCCAATTCCTTTCCGTCCTGGGTCACTTTTTCAATGTGTAGGGGCGATTGCAGATCAATTTGAAGCACTTGATGCGCTTTCAGCACCCGGTACCGAATGGTATTCTGCCCCGAAATGAACTTTTCATCAGGCTTTACTTCTATATCCAAATGGTAATAATTGAGGTCCCACCAAGCCCGTTCAGGGGTAATACTTCCCCTTAAGCTATCCTGTTCGGTGAAATTTTGGGAAAATGCAAAATTACTTATTGCCATTAGTATTACTAAAACTATACTATTTTTCATTTTAAACTATTCGTTGTCAAAATTTAAAATTTTGACGTTTATTACTATTTATCTCATTATTTGATTTGGAAAAACCACCATGCTTTCATGTCCGTTCTTACTCACTGCCGCTATTCCAAAGAAGAAGTTGTCTATCACAATGCCATTCAAGGTATATTCGGTAACATCCCCTACGAACCGACTATGGTCCCATGTGGGGGAAGTAGTATCCCTCCAATAAATTTTATATCCTACGGCACCATCTACCTTAGACCATTGGAATTTGGCCGAAGGTTCAACAATACCCCCTATTTTTACTTCCGATGGGGTAGGGGGCGCCCATGCCAAGGAGGCTAAATTGATAGCATTCACTGCCGTAAGCTTTTTTGCATATTCAAAGTTTACATGTTCCAACACGTCCCCATAGGCAATACCGTTCTCGGCCCTGATGTCCTGATGTTGCTGTGTGTAGTTTTCATGGGATTCCATAATCCGAATTCCGGCAAATCCGGCATCGTTGAACGGACGATGGTGTCCACCACGTCCAAAACGATCTAAACGATAAATAAGCATAGGGTTCATTTCCGGCATATAGGTTTTGGTAGTTTTATGCACATAACGTGCCAACTGACGGGAGATTCCATCTACCTCGCCCCCAAAGAAACGTCTTGCCTTACGTTGGTCTTCGGTTTCCGTTGGAGGAACGGGTTCTGAAAAAATTCTAAAATCGCGATTGCTGACCACTCCATCTACGCCTCTTATGTTTCCGATCATATCATTGTTCAGTATCCCGATGATATCCCACTGTTTTTCCTTTGCATAAGCGGCCAGACCCTTGCCCCCGAATAAGCCTTGTTCTTCACCGGATAGGCCAACATAGATAATACTGTTCTCAAACTGGTATTTTGATAATACCCTTGCGGCCTCAATAGTTCCGGCCATACCACTGGCATTATCATTGGCACCTGGCGAATCGGAAGTGAAATTGGTAGGGTCGCTTACTCTGGAATCAATATCCCCGCTCATAATAATGTAACGATTAGGGTATTTGGTGCCCTTCTGCACCGCTACTACGTTTACCACCCAAACATCTTTGACAATGCGTTGATTTGCTCCTTCTTTTACCAAATCTTTTTGGTAAAATACATCCAGACAATTATTACAGGCCGCGGAAGTTTTTTCGAATTCACTTTTGATCCAACGTCTGGCGGCCCCTATACCTCGGGTTTGGGATACCGTATCGCTTAAGGTATGGCGCGTACCAAAATTGGCCAAAGTGGTTACGTCCTTTTCAATGCGTTCCGCTGATACAGCATCAATAATATCGTATAAACGGGTGTCGGTTTGGGAAAATAATAGGGTAGTATAAAAAAACAGCAAGGAAACGGTAATCAAGTTTTTCATTTTTGGATTTTTTAGTCGCCCCAATGTACATTTATCTCCTATCATTATTTCTTAAAAAAGTGTTAAGAGGATTTCTTTAAGAGGCTTAATGATCCAAAGATGGGCCCGATTCCCAAAACTAAAAAAAGCAGTGTAGCATCTATTTTTTCGATAAGGTAGGACAGCAATTGGATGCTTAGGATACTGATGGCAAAACCTATACAGTTCATAAGTGTTAATGCCGTTCCTTTTAGAGTATCGGGAACCGCAATCGCCGCCATAGAGGAAAACTGTGCGGAATCTGAAACCACCGCCATACCCCATAGGCACCATAGGAACAGGAAAAAGAAGGAGGGTAGTTGAAAAAGAAAAGGGGAGACCAGGCATAAAAGACCAGAGATGATAAGGGAAATTAAGGCCACCTTTTTACTTCCCATACGCAAAGAACCATACCCTCCCAGAATACTGGAAACACCTCCAATAGCTATTATAACGGCGGTCCATATGGAAATGGAAAGTGTAGTTTTTTGTACGCTATTAAAGGTCTCCAATGCTATGGGCACAAATGCCCAAAAGGCATAAAGTTCCCACATATGACCAAAATAACCAAAGGCCGCTTTTCGAAATCCAGAAACTTTGAATAGCGCAGGTCCCGACCGTAATCGTAATCGTGTACTTGGCTTTCTGTAGGGACCATTAGGCACAAAAACCCAAAGCAGGAGCCCTCCTGATATGGCAAAAGCACTGGTAGTTTTTATCACGGTAAGGTAATTGGCTCCCCATGTTATCCCGGCAATAAAATAGGGAAAAGCGGCACCTAGCACTAGGGCCCCGATTAAAAATCCCAAAGCTTTTCCAAGCCCCTTTTCATAATAGTCCGCTGCTATTTTCATGCCTACCGGATAAATACCGGCCAAAAAAAAACCGGTACCAAATCTTATGGAGATGAGCATAGCTGAAGAAATACGTTCCGATAACAATACACTATTACAAAAGGCGGCCAAAAAGGCGCAAATCAAGAACACTTTGGAAGGTGAAAATCGATCGGCGATCATTAATAGCGCAAAAACAAGGGTGCCCATAATAAACCCGAATTGAACGGAGGAAAGCACATAACCGATAATTTCCGTTCCCAAACCTGTTTTTTGGGCAAGTTCCCCTACAATGGCATTACCGGCAAACCATAAGGATGTGCAAGCGAATTGGGAAAGAATGATAATAGGAAGAATATGGAGTTTTGGTTTCAAAGGGATTTTTTATTGAACAAAAGTAACTTTGGAAATCTTCCCGTTTTCTACCTCATAGATGGCAACGGCACTAAAATTGGTTCCGTTTATGGTCAAATATTCTTCATCAATGACCTTATTGCCTATGACGATCCTATTCTTTATTTCACAATTCAGGTCCGGTGTGCTTTCAAAGAACCCCGCATAGGATTCCCGCATTTTTTCCTGCCCTTCGGAAAACAATTTGTTGGGGAAGTTAAATAGTTTTATGTTCTCCGAATAGGTGGCCATAAAAGCATCTATATCCCTTGCATTATAGGCGTCTAGCTGTTTTTGGACAATTATTGCAGGGGAAACCTCCGCTACAAATGTTAATCGGGTGGCTTGTCCGTTCACTGCCAAGCGGGTAATATTATTGATGTTTTCATCCGTAAATGTTTGCAGAACCTTCCACTCCGTATCCTTTTTAGGATTGAATTTCATTAACTTTTTTCCTTTTCCAGCAATGAGGGTACCATCGGGCAGCCAGCAGATATCCTCCATATTTTCAAGGGTACAGATCACCTGGGTAGCACCCGTAACCGGATTTAGGGATTTGAGCTCCCAAATGTCGGTCTCCTTACTGATATAGCTTATCAAATCCGAATTGGGAATTTTTTGCAACGACCTTCCCACTTTTTTTTGGTGGGTGATATGGGTTCCGTCAAGCAGGTTGGACACTACCAGATCCATCCGATTACCCATCAAGACCGATGAGACCAAAATATCCCGCGTGTACCAAACATGATATCCCACTTTCAGATCCTTTAGAAGGACCTCCGATGCTCCGGAAGTAATATCATATGTATATAACCTTTGTAAGCCATTAATATCCAGACGGATAGCTGAAATATGGTCTTCGTTCGGTATGCGCAATGGGGAATACTCACTTCCACTAGGCGTGTCCGTTATCCAGGCTGTTGTACTTCCTTCCCGAATGTTAAAGCGCAAAATATCGGTCTGGTCATCACGAGTGGAAGAAAACAAAACGGTATGGTCATTATAAAAGGAGGGTTGGTTGTCATATCCTTCATTATTGGAAATATTCCTTGGATTTTCCAATACAGGTAGACCGTTGGTATACGCAATATCGAATAGATGTACTTCCGTATTCGGTTGACCGTATAATGGAAAACAAAAAGGAATTAATGCCAGGAATATTAATTTTTTCATTTGGGGAGGTTTACAAATCGGTTTAGTATTTCTCGCACTTTGGAAGTGTTTTCCACATAGTATTTGGCCTGTGTTTTTTGTACCCCCACCTTAACCGTTATGCTACTTTTAGGAAGCTCCTGGAACATAAATTCATCCGTCCAATCATCACCTATGGCAAAGACAAAGTCATAGTCATCTTCCACCAATACGCGCATGGCGGCACGCCCTTTGTTTACGCCACTGTTCTTTATTTCCAAAACTTTGTTTCCAGAAAGTACACTGAGATTGTCATTAGCGATCAAGCTGGTCAGAACCGTGGTTAGCTCCGTTGCCCTTTTACTCCCAAAATCAGGGTCGGTATTCCTGTAATGCCATGCCAGGGAATAGTTTTTTTCTTCCACAAAGGAGCCCGGTGTCCTATCGACAAAAGCTTCCAATACAGGACGAATTTTTTCCATCCAATCGTTTTTTACCTTTTCCAATAGTTCAAATTCATTTCCTCCTTTGGAAATCCATACCCCATGCTCCACGATCATATAATATCCTTTGTGGGAGAACCAACGTTTAAAAGTGTCCTTGTCCCGTCCGCTGATCAGATAAAGATCCGTGTTCTCTTGTGCTTTTAGCATATCTAAAAGTTGGTACAGATCATCATCCGGAGCCGCTTTTTGTGGATCGTTATGAAAGCCGGCCAAGGTGCCGTCATAGTCCAGGAACAATAATCTTCTTTTGGCTTTTGAATAGTCGACCGCAATGGATTTCATTAAATGTTCCGTCAGTTTTCTTGAAATATTGGCGGCTACCCTGTTTTTCTGCTCTTTTAAGGAATTCATAAAATCATTGGCCCATTTTTCCACATTGTATCTGGCCAGACGTTTTTGCAAGTGCCCGTTTCTATCTTTTTGGTCTTCCAAGGGCATATTTATAGCTTCATACAGGGTATCTGCGATTTGCTCAAAATTATTTGGATTAATAAGCAGGGATTCGTTCATCTCATTGGCAGAACCGGCCATTTCACTTAAGATCAAGACACCTGTCCTGTCCGTTCTGGTGGCAATATATTCTTTGGCGACCAAATTCATTCCGTCCCTTATGGGAGTAAGCCATGCAATATCACAAGAGGTATATAGATCAATGAGGTTTTCAAATGGCATGGATCTGTAAAAATACCAAATGGGCGTCCAGCTAACGGTGGCCAATTCCCCATTGATACGGCCCACCAATTCATCCACCTCTTTTTTCAATAATTGATATTGAGGTACATTTGATCGAGATGGAACCGCGAGGATAATTAGACGCACTTTTTCTTTGTATTGCGGATATTTGTCCAAAAAATATTCAAAGGCATTTAAACGTTTGGCTATTCCTTTGGTATAGTCCAATCGATCTATGGACAACAAAAATTTTGCGTCAGGTGTGGATTCCTTATGGGTATTTAGCCTACGCTGGAGTTCTGATTGTTGGTCCGCGGGCCTTTGTTCTTGTTCCTTGGCCGCATCACTAAATTTTTTGTAGTCGATTCCCATAGGAAAGGAATCCACTTTTATGACCCTATCGTCCAAATAAATATCGTTAAAACTGACTTCCAGATCCAAAAGCCTCCTTACCGAACTTAGAAAATGTCGCTCATAATCATAGGTGTGAAAACCTATAAGGTCCGACCCTAATAGACCCTGTAGGACTTCTTCCCTCCAAGGAAGCGTTCTAAAGATTTCATAGGAGGGGAAAGGAATATGTAGAAAGAAACCAATAGAAGTGGTAGGGCGTTTTTCCTTTACCATTTGGGGAACCAACATTAATTGGTAGTCGTGAATCCATATTGTATCCTCTTCCCCTGCTTTTTCCAAAATGGCATCGGCGAATTTTTGATTTACGGCTTTATAGGTATTCCAATTGTCCAGTTCAAATTCGGAATACTCCAAAAAATAATGAAAAAGTGGCCAAATGGTACGGTTGCTAAAGCCAAAGTAAAAACCATCGACCTCGGCCTCGGTCAATTTTACTTTGGAACACCCATGTTTTTCCAGAGCTTCGTCTATCGGGGACTCTAGTTCCTCCGGTATTTCCTCGCTGGTCAGTCCGCTCCAACCTACCCAAAGACTATCACCTCCGGAATGTACGGATTTCATTCCGGTAGCTAACCCCCCTACACTGGGGATGGCCGTAATGGAACCATTGAGAATTTGCAATTGTACAGGTAGTCTATTTGAGATTATGATAGTTTTACCCATAAATTGTATGTTTTTGAATCAAGGCGAATTAAATTTCCCTAAATTTCGACAAAATGAATTTTAAAACCAATTATAAGAACGTTTTTAAGAGTATTTAAAATATGGACAATTTAAATTACGGAATCATTGGTAATTGTAGAAGTGCGGCATTGATTTCAGAAAAAGGTTCTTTGGATTGGTGTTGTTTGCCGGAATTTGATTCTTCCTCCGTGTTTGCTAAAATATTGGACGAAGAGATCGGCGGTAGTTTTGAGATTGTGGTCAATGATGGGTATACGATAACCCAGCGCTATAAAAAACATACTGCAGTATTGATTACGACCTTCACGAACGGGGAGGATAAATTTGAATTACATGACTTTATGCCCCGATACCATAAGGAAGACGGGAGTTATAACGCTCCCCCGGAAATTGTACGATATATTAAGCACGTTAAAGGAACCCCTAGTTTTAAGGCTCATTACAATCCCAAATTGGAATATGCACTGGGAAAAACGGAAACTTTTGTAAAGAAGAATTTTGTGGTAAGTCTTACCCATGTAGAAAAATTCGACACTATTTTTTTATATACGTCCTTTAACAAAAACGCCATTGTGGAAGGTAGGGATATTGAGATTACCAAGGACGGGTACTTTCTTCTGGGATATAACGAAAAGATATTTTTACCTTCTACTAGGAAGATGTATCTGGAATTGGAGCGTACCAAGGTGTATTGGTTAAATTGGAGTAGCAAGACCCCAAATTATAAAAGATATAACGGTCAAATAAGTCGTAGTGCCATTACACTAAAGTTATTAAGTTATAACAAGACCGGTGCCGTACTGGCGGCCGCAACCACTTCTTTGCCGGAAACTATAGGGGAAGTACGTAATTGGGATTATCGTTTCTGTTGGATCAGGGATGCTTCCATGGTGATCAAGGTAATGTCGGAACTAGGCCATAAAAATGTAGCCAGACGCTATCTACAGTTCATTATTGATCTAATGCCCGATAAGGACGAGAAATTACAGATCATGTATGGGATCAATAAAGAGAAGACCCTTACGGAAGAGACTTTGGAACACTTAAACGGTTATAAGGGCTCCAAACCGGTTAGAACGGGGAACGCTGCCTATAAACAAAGACAAAATGATATTTATGGCATCCTTATGGATGTCATCCATGAACAATTGGCAAAATTTAGTACGGACATCGGAAACGGAGAGGAACTCTGGGGTATCACCAAGGGAATTGTATGGATCGTTGCCAAACATTGGAAAGAAGCGGATAAGGGTATTTGGGAGTTTAGGGCGGAAGACCGACATTTTACGTTTTCAAAAGTCCTGTGCTGGGTGGCTATTGACAGGGCCATAAAGGTGGCCAGAATATTACGCAAAACCAGAAAAATAGAGAAATGGACAAAATTGGAGCAGGAAATCAAGGAAGATATCCTTCAGAACTCATGGAACCCCAAGGTGAATGCTTTTACGCAGTCTTATGGTTCCCCGGATTTGGACGCCTCCGTTCTATTAATGGAATCCTATGGTTTTATTCATGCCAAAGATCCCAAATTTGTTAGTACGGTAAGGGCCATTGAAGAAAATCTTTGTAACGACGGCCTTTTGTACCGCTATAAGAATGAAGATGATTTTGGATTGCCATCATCCTCCTTTACCATATGTACTTTTTGGTTTATCAATAGTCTGTTCAAAATTGGGGAACGAGAAAAGGCGATGAAGCATTTTGATCAATTATTGGGTTATAGTAATCATTTGGGCCTGTTCAGTGAGGATATCGACTTTAAGACCAAACGCTTGCTCGGCAATTTCCCACAAGCATATTCCCATTTGGCATTGATAGAATGTGCGGTGAATTTTTCCAGAAAGGACAGTGAGGAAGTCATTTTGGAATCTATGCGGTAAACCCCTGTCTTGCAAAACGGTGAATTATCCTTAGTATATAGGATACTTTGCAAAGATTTCTAAGAAATAATCCATACGTACTATACTTTAAACGAGTTCCGGTATAGTAAATTACCTCGCTGCTTCATCCCATGCACAAATAAAAACTCCTTCACAAACATTCTTTCAGATAGTAAGGTGAATTTTACACCAGAGATATTTGAAAACCAAATAGGTTCCAAAACCTTTTGGTTCGAAGATTGGCATAATAAATGATGCTAGATTTTACATCGGGCTCATCTTGTATGTGGTAGTGAAGATTGATTATTTCTGCCTTTTCTTCCTTGTTATACAAAATGATGAGTCGGAATTTGGAACCTAAATACCTGAATTTGTGCGTTAATTCTTAAAAAAGATGTTAATTTTTAATTAAAACCATTTTTTCAGGGGAACCATCCGACTGAATATAGTGTCTATACTTATAGAGGCCCTATAGTTTTATACGAACGTTTAACATGTGAGAAGTGAAAATCATCCCCCTGTACAATGATGAAAAATCGTTGATTCGAAAAGCGAAAATGGCGAATAAAACTGCTCAACGGCGGTTGTATGAAAAGTATGCCCCAACAATGCTGGCCGTTTGCAAAAGATATGTTAGGGATATGCAGTATGCGGAGGATGTAATGATACAGGGTTTTTTAAAAGTTTTTATGCGCTTGAACACGTATAAAGGGAATGGGAGTTTTGAAGGTTGGATAAAACGGATTATGATCCGAGAATCCATAAACTTTCTCAAAAAAAAACTACCATTGGTATTGGAAGATAGTATTAAAGGGCATGAAATGTCTAGAAATCCAAGTATCTCCATGAAAACGGACGCAGAATATCTACTTAGGTTAATAGACGAGCTTCCATATGTATATAGGTTTGTCTTTATGCTCCATGCCATTGAAGGCTATAAGCACATTGAAATAGCAAAAGTATTGCGCATTTCCGAAAATACGTCAAAATCAAAACTTTCAAAAGCACGTAAAATCCTTAGGGAGAAATTAGAACTCCAAAGAAAAAATTATGAAGCACTTTGATATAGAAATATATGCCAAGGAAACGTTGGAGGCTTACACGCTATCACCAGATGCGGACACATGGCAGAAGCTTTCGGATGAACTAGAAAAACAGCAGCATAAAAAGCGACAAAAGATATCTTATATAAGGATTACTATGATGGTCGCAATTTTGATTTTTGGGATTCAATTTGTGGAAGATGAGAATGATATCCCCGCAATTATTTCAAATACGGATTATATAATAACTGCCACGACGGAGCTTACCGATAAAGATAAGACCCCGAAAGTTCAGGATATAAAGAAAGAGGATTTAACGGGTGCCAATGCGTTGATGGCCAGTAGAACATCCCAAAATGGAAAAAGTGCAGTAGTGCAGAAAATAAAAGGAGCGTCTACCCGCTCCAATAATACCATACAACAGGAAAAAATAGAACCTATAGAAAGCCTGCAAAATAATAAAACATTCTTTGACAAGTTTGCCACGAAAGTGGACAGAGTGGTTACCGATGCCGAAATAGATTCTTTGATGCGAAAAGCGAGGGAAAATGTAGAAAGGGAAAAATCTTTGTTAGCGGCACGGGAGGCTTTGGCCCATGATATGCTTGCCGATATTGAGAAAGAGACCAAACGACGGCATGATAAGAAATTTTACCAAAATGTAAAACGGGGATTTATGAAACTCAAAAGCGCAATTGCAAATTGAATATGTAGAGAACACTACATTTTATTGTAATAAGGCGATACATAAAGTATGAACGGGCCTTCCGTATGAATACTATAAAACGACAAAAAAATGAACGATGAAAAATGTATTACTCCTATCACTAATCGCATTGTTTGCCTTATTGCCCGTTGGTGCACAGCAAGATGAACAACGGCAAACGATTGATTTATTGCGTAAACAATTGGTCGCCATTGAAGAGGAAGAGAAAAAAGCGCTGAAGAAGCAAATAGAGAATATTAACAGCTTACTGGATAATGGGGTCATCAATGTTACCGAAGCCAATAGACTTAAATTGAAGTCCGCGGAGGCGAGGACAAAGAAAATTGACGAACGCCAAGCGGTCATATTGGAGACCATCTACTTTTTGGAAAATAAGGAGAACACTCAAAAGACTTCCAAAGATGTAGAGATTTTCTTGGATCCAGATTCGTATTTCAATAATGGCGAAGGTCTAAAGCTACGGCTTCCCCAAAAACCGGTTCCCCCGGAGCCTTCCCAAATAGTACCCGAGAATTTACGGGTAAATGACAATTCGGAACCTAGAAGCCCCACTACTTTGGATGTAGTCTTTGCCTTGGGGTTGAACAATACGGTGAGGGATGGTATCACGTGGCAGAACATAGAGGATGAAAGAGACTATTTGTTTTATAGTTCCCGATTTATAGAACTTGGACTTGCCCTGAAAACTCCACTTTGGAGAAAAAACGGACTTCGAATAAAATATGGACTTTCGTATCAGTTGAACGAACTGGAACCAAGTGGAAACCGATTTTTTGCGGAAATAGATGGACAAACGGCATTACAGGAGGCTTCTATTCCCCTATCCGATTCAAGATTTGTTGTCCACAACTTGGTAGTACCGGTACATTTGGAATTTGGGCCTACTAAAAAGAAGTATAACAGCAAAGGAAGTTATTATTCCACAAGCAATAAATTCAAAATAGGTGTCGGCGGCTATGTGGGCCTTAGTTTACGTGCCCGTCAGAAATTGACATATCCCATTATCATCAACAGAAGATGGTTTTACCGAGCGGAAATCATAGATGATTACGATGTAAATAGGGAAGTTTATGGGCTAAGTGGATATATTGGAATAGGTGCCTTCTCACTTTATGGGAAGTATGATTTGAATACCATTTTTGAAAATGGCGCCGAAGATGAACAGTTTGTGTCCGTAGGTATCCGATTAGATCTATAAGTTACCAGGGGCAATGATATTATAAGTAGTGTAAGTTTTATCTAATTTAAACATAATTGATATGAAAAATTTTATAATTGTATTGGGTTTATTATTTTGCCTTAGCGCGGTTTCACAGCAAAACGCCTCGAAAAATGATATTATTATGACCTCGGACGGACAATTGCTCCAAGTGAAGGTCACTAAAGTTACGGAGAGTTCCATAAGTTTCAATTATCCCGGCGAAAGCGTGGTTAATGAAATCAAGTCCAATGGGGTAGAGAAAATAGTTTTTGCCAGCGGAAGGACACAGAATTTCGGTAGTGCAGGTGCTACAACCAATACTTCCGCTGCTAACAATCTGCAGGCCGACAGTACATCCCTATTTCCGGATGAAATAGTGGAGGCTCCCAGTTATGAGGAAAATCAAATGTCTATTGTGCCTTTGAACTTTAAAAGGAATGGTGCGTATTCCAAAACTTTGGCCAATAAGGCTACCGAATATGTGGTTTCCTTAATGTCCGGTAAGGCAAGCACACAGGGAATCGAAGTTTTGAAAATGGGAACGGCCATTGAAAAGCTTGTAGATGGAGGGGTTAATTATGCAAAACTGAGACAATCGTCTCCGGCAGAATTACGGGATGTCCTTGGTACCGAGTATATTCTTTACGTTACCATTGATGAAACCCAAAAGGATGCTGCGACCAACTCCAATTTTGTCTCCGAGATAGCGAATAATAATACCCAACTGGAGCGAACCATTAACTTAAGGCTTTATGGTGCGGATAGTGAGGTAGAATCTTTTGAAGTAGATTTTTCTGAAAGTATATTTTTAAAGAAAACGGTAGATAATTCCAATGTACTGGCCAGCGGTAAATGGAAATCTTCCCTAAGATATTTAACAGAACAGCTTTTTGATTCAAATGTATTTGTGGACTAAGAACTAAGGGAAGAGTATGGCTTCCTTTTGAATCCGATGGAGATTATGGCTGGTGGAGAGGCGTGTTATTTTCCAAAACTCTTTTGATCTTTCTTAACAGTTCCAATAAATGAGACGCTGTTGTAAACGGATTCATTAAGGTTGTACGTAAGTAATGGGTGCCCCGTAACTTGGTCTGCACAATGTAGAATTCGCCTTCTTCCAAGAGTCGTTGTCTAATTCTCTCATTGATGATGTTTAACTCAGCTTCGTTCAGATCTTTGTTGATATAGCGGAAGCAAACGATGTTGGACATAGGTTTGATCGCCAATTCAAACTGATGATCGTTTTCGATCATTTCCCCAAATTGATGCCCCAAATCATAAAGTGTAGTAACAAATTCATCAAAGAGTTCTTCCCCATATGTTTTTAGCAAGATGTACCAATGCATGCTCATCATGGTCTTTGTACATTCAAAGGTACGTTTTCCCGAATTGAACCAATCTTCATCGGTTTGTCCCAATAAATAATCCGCTTTTTGGTTAAAAGTGGCATAGGAATGTGTTCCATCCTTAAACAATAATGCAGTGGTTATCATGGGCATCATCATCATTTTATGTCCATCGATCACTACGGAATCCGCCTGATGGATTCCCTGTACCGTGTGTTTGTATTTAGGGGAAAAGATAGCGGCCCCACCATGCGCACCGTCTACATGGAACCAAATGTTATATTTCTTGCCGAAATCGGCCAACACTTCCAAATCATCATATATTCCGGTAGCTGTTGAGGGGGCACTTCCCACAATTGCAAAAATCTCTATATGCTCTTTGCGCGCTTTTTCATAATAGGATTCCAGCACTGAAGCATCTATTTTATAATCCTTGGTAACGGGAATTCTAATAACACCTTTTTCCCCAAGACCCATTATTTTAGCGGCACGATCCACACAGTAGTGTGCTTCTTCACTCACCATGATACCCAAGGATTTTTGATTTCCCAGATTCCAAACATCATAAGAGGCTTTGGCCCTTCTTGCGGCAAGTAATGCTGTTAGATTTGCCAATGTGCCTCCGGAGGTCAGAAAACCGCTGGCATCGGCGTCAAACCCAATTTTTTCGCATAGGGTATCCGTAACCACTTGTTCGATCATGGTAGGGGCCATTCCCATTTCGTAAACCGCCATACCATTATTTAACAGAGCACTTACCATACCAGATAAGGCCGTTATAGGGGCGGTAGGACTGGCCTGATGCCCTATATATTTAGGGTGATGTAGATGAATGCTATGTTCTATAACTTCCGAAAAAAATTGGCTTTCGTCCACATTTTTTAAAAAGTTCTTCCAAAACTCATATTCATTTTCGGGAAGGTTCCAATGGATGACTTTTTCGGATTTTTCATTGACCGTTCGATCCAAATGATTGGCCAGTTGATCGATAAGTTGGTGGCCTCTTCTTCTAAAATCATCAGAAGAATACGCTTTTTTTAAAATTTTAAATTTCATGTTTAAAAATACTTCTTTTGACAACAAATATTTGTGAAAATCTAATTAAAGACTCATTTTTGAGCGAAATATAAAACCTAGAAATGAGAAACTTCCTAACCCTTTTTATTACGCTATTAACATTCGGTGGAACAATTGCCCAAGTAGCATTTGAACCTGGCTATTTTATTGATAATGAAAATAATACAATTGCGTGTTTAATTCAGAATGAAAAGTGGATCGAATCCCCTAAAACAGTAGTTTATAAATTAGACGAAAATTCTCAGGTACTTGAGTTAAACCCGGATAACTGTAGGGAATTTGGTATTGGCGAGGAAACTATATTCAAAAGGATAGACGCTAAAATTCCAATTACAAAGTCCAGGACAAGTGATAAGAATTACAGTTCGGAACCTATACTGGTAGAAAAAAGGCAATTCGCTTCATTACTTTTAAAGGGTAAGATTTCACTGTATCGAGTTACAAACGCAGGCGAAGATGTTTTTTTAACAGAGAATTCAGATGCAGAAATTGAAGTATTGTTATATAAAGAATACTTGGATGATGATTTAACGATTAGGAAGAATAATCTTTTTAAAAGACAACTCCTGAAAAATTATGCTTGTCAAAATGGACCTGACATTCAAAGCTTAAAATATACTACTAAATCAATGTTGGATTATTTTGGTAACTTAAATCATTGTCTGGGCGACTCTACTTTTAAAGTTTACCGAAATAAAGTAAAGCAAAAATTAGTTTCATCGGTCAGCATTAAAGTTTGGGGAGGGGCTCAGCAAAATGGATATGAGGCTAGAAATCTTAATACCGGGGAAGTTTTTAAATTTGATGATGGAGTTTCTATTAAAGGTGGGGTAGAACTGGAGGCTTTCCTTGGAAGTTTAACGAAAACAAAAGTATCCATTTTTTCAGGTTTACAATATTCAAATGTTTCCAATGAACTAAGTATACCATTTGATGGACTTTCGGAATCCACTCTTAATCTAGATGTAAATGTAATTGAATTGGCACTTGGGTTTCGCTATTATATAGGTTTAGGTAAAAAAAGTGATATTTTTCTGGACGCTGCGGTCGTAGCAAATTTTTACTCTAACCCATCTCTTACAGAAACCCTCGTTTTTGATGAAATAATTAATAGACCACCCGAAACAAATGAATTTGCACCGATCACAAGAGGAAGTGACATTGTTCCATCTTTAGGCATTGGATATTCCTTTAATAAGAGGTTTTACTTAAGGGCTACACTTTTATTAGATCAAAATTTAATAGATAATGATGGTAGAAATGTTGATAGGGATGATCTTTCCCAGATTTCACTTTCCTTAGGTTATACGCTTTGGTAATAAAAAAAACCGTTCGGCAATTGCCGAACGGTTCCACTTCTGTCTCATAACACAAGTTTTCATCTCAATTGAATTAGTCAAAGGTATATCCGTTATCTGCGGCGACCTTGTTGGCAATTTGGGTGCGCAAGGCTACCACATTGGGTTGATTTGTATATTTTGTAAAACGTTTTAGTCCCATTAGCATCATACGTTGTTCATCGCCTTCGGAAAAGGAAATAATGGCTTCTTTTCCTTTTTGTATGATGATATCAACAGCATTGTATAGATACAATCTGGACATTGCTATCTGTGTAGCCTGGGATTCTTCCCCAAAACGCTTTGCATTCTTTTCCGTTCGTAATAGTGTAGATTCCGCCATATAAACCTCAATAAGGATATCGGAAGCGGCCATCAATAATTGTTGGTGTTTTTCCAAGTCCGGACCGAATTTTTGAACGGCACTGCCGGCAACCATAAGAAATACTTTCTTTAACCGTGCGATCAAATCTTTCTCCTCGGCAAATAATTCCGAAAAATCCGGGCTGTCAAAAGAAGGGATTCCCATTAATTCTTCTCCTACCTTGGTAGCGGGACCTAAAAGATCTACGTGACCTTTCATTGCTTTTTTTACCAGCATGCCAACTGCCAACATTCTGTTGATTTCATTAGTACCCTCATAAATACGGGCGATACGCGAGTCTCTCCAAGCAGATTCCATAGGAGTATCCGCACTGAAGCCCATACCTCCAAAAATCTGAATACCCTCGTCCGTGGTACTTTGGCAATCTTCGGAAACAGCCACTTTAAGAATGGAACATTCAATGGCATATTCCTCAACGCCCTTTAATTCCGCTTCTTGATGCGAATTTCCTTCGGCTTCACGTATAGCTATTCTATCCTCAATATTTTTTGCGGCCCTATAGCTTGCCGATTCCCCTGCATAGGCATTGGTGGCCATCATTGCTATTTTCGATTTAATAGCTCCAAAGTTGATAATAGGTGTTTTAAATTGCAAGCGTTCGTTAGCATATTTAACCGCTTCGGTAATTACCCTTCGTTGTGCATCCAAACAAGCTGCTGCCAGTTTAATACGCCCCACATTAAGTGCGTTCATTGCAATTTTAAATCCGTTACCTCTTTCGGATAACATATTCTCTACGGGAACCTTACATTCATTAAAGAATACCTGTCGGGTAGAGGAGGAGTGAATACCGAGTTTCTTTTCCTCGTCTCCCATGGTAATCCCATTGCTGGGGTCGTTCTCCACAATAAATCCGGTGATGTTCTTATCATCTTCGATACGCGCAAAAACGATGAACATATTACAGAAACCCGCATTGGAAATCCACATTTTCTGACCGGTAATGCTATAATACTTTCCATCATCTGAAAGAACGGCCTTTGTTTTTCCGGAATTGGCATCCGAACCGGCTCCTGGTTCAGTTAAACAATAAGCCCCGAACCACTCTCCTGTTGCCAGTTTGGGAACGTATTTTTTCTTCTGTTCTTCATTTCCATATAGGGTAATAGGCATGGTACCTATACCTGTATGCGCCCCAAAGGCAGTACTAAAGGATCCCGTTGCCCCTGAAATATAATCACAGACCAACATTGTGGATACAAACCCCATTCCTAGGCCACCATAGGCTTCCGGGACTGCAATGCCCAAAAGGCCAAGTTCGCCTGCATGCCGCATAGTCTCGGCAGTATACGCATAGTCCTTCTTTTCAAAACGTTCCCAATGCGCCCATAGTTCCCTATCTACGAACTCCTTGGTACTATCTCGCATCATTTTTTGCTCTTCGGACAGGTCCTCCAATGTAAATACATCTTCACATTTTGTTTCCTTTACCAAGAACTGTCCACCTCTCAATATTTCTTTGTTTTCTATTGTTTCTGTACTCATTATGTTAGTATTTAGTAATTAATAGTTAGTATGGAGATTGCTTAGGTCAAAAAAGCTAGATACTCTATACTAATATCTTATTGCTTTAATTCAAAAACTCATATATCCCCGCAGCACCTTGACCCGTACCTACGCACATGGTCACCATACCGTATTTTCCTTTCATGTCGCGTTTGCGCATCTCATCGAATAGTTGAACCGATAGTTTGGCCCCGGTACAGCCCAAGGGGTGTCCCAAGGATATAGCTCCACCATTGACATTTACGATATCCTGATCAAGTCCCAATTCGCGTATTACGGCAAGGGATTGGGAGGCAAAAGCTTCGTTCAATTCTATCAGTTCTATAGCCTCTTGTTTTAAACCAGCTTGTTTTAAGGCTTTGGGTACGGCTTTTACCGGCCCTATTCCCATAATTCTGGGTTCTACACCGGCGGCGGCATAATTGACCAAGCGCGCAATAGGCTCTAAATTCAATTCTTTGACCATTTCCTCGCTCATAACCAATACGAAAGCGGCACCATCGCTCATTTGGGAAGAATTACCTGCGGTAACACTACCGCCAGCGGCAAAAACGGGTCTTAGTTTGTTCAGTACTTCTACCGATGTGCCTTTTCTTGGCCCCTCATCTTTAGTGACCGTATATTTCTTTGTTGCTTTTTTTCCATTTCCATCCACATATACTTGCTCCACATCAATAGGTACTATTTGATCTTGAAAACGATTTTCTGCTTGTGCTTTCAATGCTTTCATATGGGAATTATAGGCAAACTCGTCCTGGTCTTCACGTGACACTTTAAACTGTTCCGCTACAGCTTCCGCAGTATTTCCCATGCCCCAATAATAATCTTCATGTCCTGCGTGGACCAGATCATAATTCAGTTCGGTCTTGTAACCGGTCATAGGCACGGCGCTCATGCTTTCCGCACCCCCGGCAATAATACAATCTGCCATCCCGGCCTGAATTTTTGCGGTGGCAATACCTATGGTTTCAATACCCGAGGAACAAAATCTGTTCACCGTTACACCGGGAACATCAACGATATCCAATCCCATTAAAGAAATTAAACGCGCCATATTCAATCCTTGGGATCCTTCCGGCATGGCGTTACCAACGATCACATCGTCAATACGCTTTTTATCCAATTGCGGTACTTCTTTTATTAAATATTCAATGGTTTCCGCTGCCAACTCATCTGTTCTTTTAAAACGGAATACGCCCTTTGGCGCCTTACCTACTGCCGTTCTATATGCTTTTACGATATATGCTGTTTTCATTTTATCAAATAGATTATTAGATGTTAGTATTGAGTATTCAGATTTTTTTTAGTTAGCGTTTTTTGAAAACTATAACCCATTTTTTGAATTTCAACACACTTACTTATTAATTTCTGTACTTCACTTTCGTTGTAAAGATTTAATTCGATAACTAGAATCAATTGTGTATGGAGTTCGAATGCGGAGCCATTTGCTATACTTAAAAAATGTTTAAACTCTTTATTAGAATTTCTTCCGGCACCTTCAGCTATATTGGAAGGTATGGAAATTGCACTCCTTTTAATTTGGGATATTAACCCATATTTTTCATCAGAAGGCAATTCCGACACCAGTTGGTATATGGATTTAACCAATTCAATGGATTTTTGCCATATTTTTAAATCATCTACTTTATGCATTTATCTAACTACTTAATACTGGTATCTCAAAACCATTAGGAACTAATTACGAAGCGGTTTTCCCGTTTTGAGCATATGTTGGATTCTTTCCAAGGTTTTACGCTCACTACAAAGGGAAAGGAAAGCTTCTCGTTCCAAGTCCAACAAATATTGTTCGCTTACGAAAGTAGGTTCCGATAAGTCCCCACCCGCCATCACATAGGCTAATTTGTCGGCAATTTTTTTATCGTGCTCACTTATGTAATGACTGGCCTCCATGGAATCCGTTCCTACTAGGAACATTCCCAAGGCTTGCTTCCCTAATACTTTTACATCCTTACGTTTGGGGGGTTGTGTATACCCGGCTTCCGCCATCAATTTTGCATGTGCTTTTGCTGTAGCAATTTGGCGGTCTTTATTTACAACTACAATATCCTTTCCTTTCTGGAGAATGCCTAGATCATAAGCTTCATAAGCAGAAGTAGAAACCTTCGCCATTCCAATGGTCAGGAAATATTCTTGTAAAACATTGAGTTCCACATCATTCTTCTTAAAGGTATCCTGGGCCCTTAAGGCCATTTCCTTAGATCCACCACCGCCGGGAATTACCCCTACTCCAAATTCTACCAATCCGGTGTATGTCTCTGCCGCGGCAACTACTTTATCCGCATGCAATGATATTTCACAACCACCGCCCAAGGTCATCCCGTGGGGTGCTGCAACCGTTGGGATAGACGAATAACGCATTCGCATTACCGTATCCTGAAACATTTTGATGGCCATGTTGAGCTCATCGTATTCTTGCTCAACGGCCAACATGAAAATCATTCCGATATTGGCCCCGACCGAAAAATTGGCTGCCTGATTGCCTACGACCAAGCCTTGAAAATCCTTTTCTGCAATGTCAAAGGCCTTGTTCATTCCTGCCAATACATCACCACCGATCGTATTCATTTTCGATTGGAATTCTACATTAAGTATACCATCTCCCAAATCGGCTATCGCCACACCACTATTTTTAAAGACTTCTTTGGAAGCCCTAATATTATCCAAAATGATAAAGGCATCCTGACCAGGAATTTTTTCCATCGTCTTTTTAGGAATATCATAGTAGTAGGTTGCCCCATCTTTTATGGAATAGAACGATTTTGCTCCCGACGAGGCCATCTCACCGATCCAGGCAGCAGGTTCTAGATCTTCGGCCTTCATCAAGTCAAGTCCCTCTTGGACGCCAATGGCATCCCAAATTTGGAAGGGTCCGTGTTCCCAACCAAAACCTGCCTTCATGGCATCGTCTATCTTGTAGAGTTCGTCCGTAATTTCAGGAATACGATGGGAAACATAGGCGAACAAAGCTGCAAAACTCTTCTTGTAAAACTCACCTGCCTTATCGGTACCCCCGACCAATACCTTAAAACGGTCTATCACTTTGTCAACGGTCTTGGTCAACTCCAAAGTAGCGAACTGTGCCCGCTTATTGGGGCGATACTCCATGGTATCCAGATCCAAGCTCAGGATTTCGCTCTTGCCCTTATCTCCTTTTACTTTTTTATAGAACCCTTGTCCGGTTTTACTGCCCAACCACTTGTTTTCCATCATGGTGTTGATAAAATCCGGAAGTTGAAACAGCTCACGGCGTTCATCGTCCGGGCAATTTTCCGCAATACCATTGGCTACATGCACTAAGGTATCCAGACCTACTACATCTACCGTTCTGAAGGTAGCCGATTTAGGTCTGCCGATGACCGGACCGGTCAATTTATCGACTTCCTCAACGGTGAGCCCCATGCCTTTAACGGCGTGAAACAGGCTCTGTATACTGAAAATACCGATTCTGTTTCCAATAAAGGCAGGCGTGTCCTTGGCAACTACGGAAGTTTTTCCCAAAAACTGTTCGCCATAACCATTTAGGAAATCCAAAACCTCAGGTGCTGTATTGGGTCCGGGAATAATTTCAAATAGTTTTAGATAACGTGCAGGGTTGAAGAAATGCGTTCCACAAAAATGCTTTTGGAAATCATCACTACGGCCTTCACTCATAAATTTAATGGGAATACCTGAAGTGTTGGATGTAATCAAAGTTCCCGGAGTCCTATGTTTTTCTAGATTTTCAAAAACAATTTTCTTGATATCCAATCGCTCTACCACCACCTCAATGATCCAATCCACTTGGGATACCTTAGAAATATCATCTTCCAAATTTCCAATAGTTATCCTGCTTGCAAATTTTTGATGATAGATAGGGGAGGGCTTTGATTTTAAGGCTGTCGTTAACGATTCGTTTACCAATCTATTTCGAACTACCTTGTCATCCAAGCTGAGTCCCTTGGCCTTTTCCTTATCATTGAGTTCTCTGGGGACTATATCAAGCAATAAAACTTCTACCCCAATATTGGCGAAGTGACAGGCAATACCGCTACCCATAATACCGGAACCTATGACCGCTACTTTTTTAATATGTCTGTTCATCAATTAAGCTGTGTTAATTAGTTGTTGTATCCTTACTATATACCTTTTTTTCTTGTATCAATTTATTGATGGTATCGGTTACCTCAAAAAAGTTGTTTAATTTTTCATCCGAAACATGTTCCCTGACCACATCATTGAATCTGAGCACCACTTCCTTGGATATGGCTCTTTTTTCCAGTCCCAGTTTGGTCAAATGAATTAGGACACCTCTGCCATCATTTGGATTGGGTCTACGTTGTATATATCCCTTTTCCTCAATACTTTTCAATATCCTGGAAAGACTTGTAGCTTCCATCCCCATTTTTGGTCCCAATGCCGTAGATGGGGTTCCAGTCTTTGGATCAATGCTCAACAACGTAAAGCCTATGGCCATAGTTAAATTAAACTCTTTGGCTTCTTCGTTATACATTCTTGTTACGGCTTGCCAGGTGGCTCTCAATGCATAATCAATGGTTATATCCTTCATATTCTTATTCTAGGCTTCCAAATATATAAAAATTTATTATGCATGCATAATAAATTTGCTAAAAAAATGAGGTAAAAGAACAAAAGGCCCCTATGGGAAAGGGGCCTTATTTTGAGTGGATAAAGTTTTGCTTTATTGGTCAATGACCATATATATTATTG
>JBATTK010000151.1:0-51826 GCA_049670505.1 Saonia sp. | reverse complement strand
ACATCATGAAAAAAGTGGCCCGTATTGCAGCTAAGGAAGCGACCGCGGACGGAATTAACTGGAATTTTTCTCCTATGGTAGATATCGCACGAGATCCAAGATGGGGCAGAATTGCAGAAGGTGCAGGAGAAGATCCCTATCTAGGTTCCGCTATCGCCAAGGCGATGGTAACAGGTTATCAAGGGGCGGATCTCTCCGAACCCAATACCATGCTGGCCTGTGTAAAACATTTTGCATTATACGGTGCAGCAGAAGCAGGACGCGACTACCATACCGTAGATATGAGTAAAATAAAGATGTTCAACCAATACCTCCCGCCCTATAAAGCCGCTATTGATGCGGGTGTGGCAACTGTTATGAGTTCCTTTAATGATGTAGATGGTATTCCGGCCTCCGGGAACAAATGGTTATTGACGGATCTATTACGGGATCGTTGGGGATTTAAGGGTATGGTGGTATCCGATTATACCTCGGTAAACGAAATGATCGCACATGGAATGGGAGACCTTCAGGCCGTATCCGCACTTTCCATTAAAGCCGGTCTGGATATGGACATGGTAGGCGAAGGTTTTTTAACCACCTTAAAGAAATCGGTAGATGAGGGCAAGGTAAGCGAGGACGAAATTACCCAAGCATGCCTAAGGGTATTGGAAGCCAAGTACACCTTAGGGCTTTTTAATGATCCCTATCGCTATTTGGACGATAGTCGCCCAAAAAAGGATATCCTAACCTCGGAAAACCGCCAAACGGCCAGGGAAATTGCCACCAGAACCTTTGTACTACTTAAAAATCATAACCAGATCTTGCCTTTAAAAAAAGATACGAAAATAGCTTTGGTAGGACCCTTGGCGGACAGTAGGAACAATATGTTGGGTACTTGGGCGCCTACGGGAAATCCCGATTTGGCCATTACCATCCGGGAAGGATTTAAGAACGTTGCATCAAATGGCACTATACAGTATGCCAAAGGAGCCAATATTACCGATGATCCCGAACTGGCAAAAAAAGTGAACGTCTTCGGTCCAAGGGTGATGATAGACAAGCGTTCCCCGGAAACCTTATTAAAAGAGGCCCTTGAGGTAAGCAAGGAGTCCGATGTGATTATTGCCGTTGTTGGCGAAGCCACGGAAATGAGCGGTGAGGCTGCAAGCCGAACGAATCTATCCCTTCCAGAGAGTCAGAAAAAAATGATCCGGGCATTGGTGGATACCGGGAAACCCGTAGCACTGATATTGATGAGTGGCCGTCCGTTGACCATACCCGAGGAATTCTCATTGCCTACTGCTATCCTACAGGTCTGGCATCCAGGAGTGGAAGCCGGCAATGCCGTTGCAGATGTTGTCTTTGGAAATTACAATCCATCGGGCAAGCTTACGGCCACTTGGCCAAGAAATGTGGGACAAATCCCTATTTATCACAGTGCTAAAAATACTGGGAGACCGGCACCCACGGAAGAATTTGAAAAGTTCAAAACCAACTATTTGGACGCCCCCAACACACCTCTGTTCCCTTTTGGATATGGATTGAGCTATACCACATTTGAATATTCAAATCTGATATTGGATAAGAGTACGATCAATGCCGATGAATCAGTAACGGTAAATATAACCGTGAAAAACACGGGAAATTACGATGGGGAAGAAGTGGTGCAATTGTACCTAAAGGATGTAGTGCGGAGTATAACACCACCCAAAAAACAACTCAAGGGATTTAAAAAAGTGTTTCTGAAAAGTGGGGAAAGCAAGAACGTAAGCTTAACCCTTTCCCCGGATGATTTAAAATTCTACAACAGTGCTTTGGATTTTGTGGCCGAATCTGGTGACTTTGAAGTATTTGTAGGCACCAATGCCGTCGATACGCAAAAAGTATCCTTTAAACTACGTTAATATGGCATATGACATCTGCAGAAGTATTTCGGTAAAGCTTTTACTATTGATGCTATGCCATGGAGGATATGCCCAAAAACGCTATCAGGATAAGGTCTTTTCAAAAATTCAAGTAACAACTTTTCAGTATTCTGATACCCTTGGGCTCGACTTTTACAGTCCCAGAAAAGATACCCTTACCCACAAACCGTTATTGTTATTGGTACACGGAGGTGGTTTTGGGTCCGGAAAACGGAACAATCCGTTGGAAAGGAAATTTTGTGAGGATATGGCCAAAAGAGGGTATGCGACCGCTGCAATAAGCTATCGACTCAGCAGAAAAGGAAAGTCGTTTGGCTGTGATTGTCCAACTACGGAAAAGGTAACAACATTTAGAACGGCCTCCCAGGATGTATTGAAAGCAACGCAATTCCTGGTGGATAGGTCGACCGATTTGAAATTTGACCGGCAAAAAATTATTCTGGTGGGGAGTAGTGCCGGTGCGGAAGCGGTCCTTAACACTGTTTTTATGCGCAACCACTATGATTTTAAGGAACTACCCTACGGCACTTTGAATTTTGCAGGAGTAGTGTCCATGGCCGGAGCGGTGATGGATGCCGATTATATAACCCTGGATACGGCCATCCCAACACTTCTGTTTCATGGTATAAAGGACAAATTAGTGCCGTTTGAAACCGCACCACATCATTTTTGTGAAGCAAAAGCACCGGGTTTTATGGTATTGGACGGTTCGCAAACCATAACCAAAAAACTAGAAGCGCTGAACGCCCCATATACACTGGTGATGGATGCCAAGGGAAACCACGATTGGGCCAATTTGGCCTATGCATACACGGATCTTGTATCCACATTTATAAAAGATATCATCTTGGATAAGGAACACCGTCAATCCAAGATACTAATCGCCCCAAAAAAATAGTCATGAATCGCAAAACCTTCTTCTTTCTGGTGATGTGTATTATGGTCCTCGGCTGTAAGCCAAAAGATAAAGCGGAACCGGTCTTAAAAAAGGTGCCGAATATTATTTTCATTATGTCCGACGATCATGCATTTCAGGCCATAAGTGCCTATGGGCATGAACTGAGCAAACTGGCACCCACCCCCAATATTGACAGACTGGCACAAAACGGTGCGCTTTTTCAGAATAGCTTTTGTACCAATGCCATCTGTGGACCGAGTAGGGCCGTCATTTTGACCGGAAAGCACAGCCACATCAACGGTTTTAGAATGAACGGGGAACGCTTTGATGGCTCTCAGCCAACACTTCCCAAATACCTTCAAAAACTAAATTACGAGACCGCCATCATAGGCAAATGGCATTTACATGGGGAACCCACAGGATTTAATTATTGGGATATAGTCAACGATCAGGGCAACTATTACAATCCGGAATTTATCAAAGGTAAGGATACCACCATCACCAATGGTTACACTACGGATATCATTACCGATAAAGCTTTGAAATGGTTAGAGCGGAGAGATGATAAGGATCATCCCTTTTTTTTAATGGTCCACCACAAGGCACCACATCGGAACTGGATGCCGGCACTACGTCATGTAAACAAATACGATTCCATTACGTTTCCGCTTCCGGATACCTACTTCCCCACCTTTGTGGACCAGAAAGCCGCCAAGGAGCAATTACAGACCATTTATAAGGACATGTATGAAGGCCATGATCTAAAAATGACCAAAGCGTATAACAGCACGGAATTGGCACATAACCCGTGGGAAACCGATTTTGAACGCATGACCCAAGAACAGCGTAAGGCTTGGGATGAGGCCTACTTGCCAAAAAACAACGCTATGCATCAAGCAAATTTGTCCGGCAGGGAACTGGCCATTTGGAAAGGACAGCGTTACCTACAGGATTATCTGGCCACCGTAGCCGCGGTTGATGAAGGAGTAGGAAAACTATTGGATTATCTGGAGGAAAGCGGATTGGACAAAAATACACTGGTGGTTTATACTTCCGATCAAGGCTTCTATTTGGGAGAGAAAGGTTGGTTCGACAAACGCTTTATGTACGAGGAGGCCTTACGAATGCCTTTATTGATGCAATTGCCGGGTGTTATTGAACCGAGAACCCAAATCAACGCTATGGTCCAAAATTTAGATTTTGCTCCAACTTTTCTGGACTTGGCCAGGGGTTCCGAATACAGTAAGGAGATGCAGGGCGAATCTTTTAAAGAATTATTACAAGGTGCCGATGAAGAAGATTTCCGGAATGTCGTATATTATCATTACTATGACTTTCCCGCTTTTCACATGGTCAAAAAGCAGTATGGGATACGTACAGAACGCTATAAGTTGATTCACTTTTATGATGATATCGACTCATGGGAGTTCTATGATCTGGAAAAGGATCCTAAGGAATTGCACAATGCGATCAACGATACCACATATTCCGGTACGGTGAAAATGATGTACAAAAAACTGGACAGTGTGCAAAGGCACTATAAGGTCACTGAAAAGGAGTTTGAAACCGTACCCAAGGAAAAAGTGGGAAAAATATACAAAGCTTTCAAAAAATTAAGGGGCACCCCAATGGAATGAAAAATATCGTATTTCCTTTTCTAGTTTGTTTCGTCCAAATAATCATTGGACAAGATATGAGTGTTATCACCTACAACATAAAATATGATAACCCCAAGGACAGCCTGAACAGTTGGGACAATAGAAAGGATTTTTTGGTCTCACAGTTAAAGTTTTACGGACCGGATATTTTTGGCACCCAAGAAGGGCTGATCCATCAACTGAAGGATATTGAGAAAGGTCTTGATAATTATACATTCATTGGTACGGGAAGGGATAAGGGTGATAATACCGGTGAATTTTGTGCCATCTTTTACAATCAGAATAAGGTGACACCCCTACAACAGCATACTTTTTGGTTGTCCCAGACTCCTGAAAAGCCTTCCAAAGGTTGGGATGCGGCCATAAAACGGATTTGCACCTATGGTTTGTTCAAGATAAATGGCAACGAACGGCAATTCTATGTGTTCAATACCCATTTTGACCATGTGGGAAAAATGGCAAGGGAAGAAAGCGCTAAACTCATTCTAAAAAAAATACAAGAGCTAAATCCTGGGAAGCTTCCAGTTATTTTGATGGGAGATTTTAACTTGGAAAATACAAGTACAGGTATTCGATTGATTTTAAATCAAATGCAGGATGCCCATGTTTTAGCAGGGAATCGCTCCCATGGACCAGAGGGCACTTTTAACGGTTTCAATTTTAATACTCCGGTAAAAAGAAGAATAGATTACATTTTTTTAAGCGGGAAGGATTTTAATGTGATCAAGAGTGGTATTTTGAGCGACTCCAAAGACTGTAGATATCCCTCGGATCATTTTCCGGTGTACGCCAAATTAGAATTTAAAAAAGAGTAAGTCAGTCAACGAAGAAATGTGGAAAAAGAACTTAAAACATACTTTTAGGCCTAGTGTCAACAGGTCAAAGTACACCTAAAAAGACTTCTTAGAGACTGATTTTGTACTGAAAGTATACCAAAAGGTAGGCCTGTCTGCGGTAGCGTTTAAAATATACAGTGACATGAAAAATGCAGCGAACCATAGAGCCCCCAATGAGCCGAACAAAAAGAAGCTGTTGGCATTTAAGATCGCAGCTGTTCTTTTGTCCCTAATCTCACTTCTTTTATTAGAAGGTATATTGCGTTTATCCGGTTACGGTACGAATTATCCTTTATTCATCGCAGCGGAAGATCATCCTGATTATCTGATGATGAACCCCGAGATTTCGAAAAAATACTTTTTCGATCAAGAAAACGCTACAACAGGATACCAAGAGTTGTTCAAGAAAAAAAAGCACGACAACACTTTTAGGGTTTTTGTTTTAGGGGCTTCTACAGGCGTTGGCTACCCCTATAAACAAAACGGTTCTTTTCACCGTTGGCTGCAGTATGGTTTAAACAGCACCTATCCCAATATGGATATTGAAATCATAAATCTATCCCTGACAGCCATAAATACCTATACCCTTTTGGATTTTACCAAAGAATTGGTGGACTACGAACCTAATGCAGTTTTAATGTATGCAGGCCATAACGAGTACTACGGCGCGTTGGGTGTTGGATCCGCGAATGCACTTGGAAAAAGCCCATGGATAGTGAATCTACTGTTGAAACTAAAGGAATATCGTCTGGTACAGCTCATCGGAAATTCATATATCAACATAAAAAAATGGGGGAATCCCGAAAAGGAGCATCGGGAAACGCTTATGAAAAAAATGGTGGCCCATCAAAAGATTCCGTATAAATCCAAACTTTACGAACAGGGAATTTATCAATTTAGGAACAATCTGCAAGATATACTTTCCCTATTGCATAAAAAATCGATTCCCACTTTTATTGGCACCTTGGTAAGCAACGAGAAAGATTTACCCCCGTTTATAAGTGATAGTACGGATCAAAAAAATTCGGCCCGTTATCAGTATCAAATGGGGAAGCAAAAATACAGGGAATCCGACTTTTCAACTGCGAAAGAACATTTTGTAACCGCCAAGGAGATGGACTTACTCCGTTTTAGGGCTCCGAACGCAATGAACAAAATCATAAGAAAACTAGCGGATGAATATTCCAATGTTCATTTGGTACATACATATGCGTACTTTGAAGACGAAATTTCGGATGGTATCATCGGCAACGAAACCTTGTTGGAACATGTGCATCCCAATCTTAAGGGATACTCTCTGTTGGCCCATGCATTTTACAGGGTAATGATACATCAAAAAATGTTCAGTGGATCTGCTGAAAAAACACTTCCTTGGAACATTTTATGGGAACAAATGCCTATTACAGAAGTTGATTCCTTACAAGGCGCCTATGAAATTATGGCACTCAAGGAAGGATGGCCTTTTCATGAGCCCATCCCGAAAATTGACAAGACCGATCTTAGTATACCGGAGATATTGGCAGGACAAATGGTTATAAAGGAATTGTCATGGGAACAAGCAATGGAAAACCTATACCAACATAGGCTACAAACCAAGAACTATGAACTCGCCTATAAAGTTGCGGAAGGAATAACTTTGGCATATCCGCATGAACCCCGATTTTTTATCAAAGCTGCAGAACTGGCAGTTAGGCTACATAAAATTCCGGAGGCCGATTATCTGTTTAAGCGTGCCTTTTCTTTGGACAAATCTCCCGATCTGGCAAAAAAAATTGCCGTAACTTTAGTGGAGCAAGATGCTTTGGTAGCGGCTATGCCCTATTTGGAATTCATTAGGAAAGAAGAACCGGATAATAGGTATGGCGTTCGCCTTCACAAAACGGTAAATTCAATAATTGAATTGACCAAAGATGGTTTTGTGCCAGCCGAAAATACCGATACCCTGCTGCAGTTGGCAGAGTATTATCTTTTGTTGGGAAAACGGGACAAAGCCGCTTCTTTTTTAAAGCAGCTATTGGAACGGGATCCGTCCAATCCCAAAGCATTGAAATTATTCGAAGACATAAAATAGTCACTCTAATATGGAAACATTAAAAGAATTCTGGTTGTTCTTACGTACACGAAAAAAATATTGGTTGATTCCTTTACTGACTTTTTTATTGCTTATCAGCTTCTTGGTAGTTCTTACGGCAAATTCAGCCTTGGCCCCATTTATTTATTCGTTGTTCTAAGAAATCTATGATGCGTATTACCCAGAAACAATGCGTTGAAACTGCCATTCTTTTGGCAATTGCCAGTATTGGGGCACTCCTGTTCTACAAAGAATGGGTATTTGTTTGGCCAATTTTAGGAATATTGATGCTTGCACTTCTTTTTCCACTGGTCTTCTATCCCTTGGCCTGGTTATGGTTCGGTTTTGCGAAGATCTTAGGTTTTGTATCGAGTAATGTCATACTGACCGTGACTTTTTTCTTGTTAGTTACCCCTATCAGTCTGCTTAGAAAATGGATGGGAAAAGATGACCTCTACCTCAAAAAGTATAAAAAAGGGAGCCATTCCATATTAAAGGTCCGTGAACATCAATACGGAGCAGATGATTTTAAAAATACCTTTTAATCATGGCCTGCATCATATTGGGAATATCCGCGTTTTTTCATGATAGTGCCGCCGCATTGATTATTGACGGTAAAATAGTGGCTGCTGCCCAAGAAGAAAGGTTTACTAGAATTAACAATGATGCCTCGTTTCCCATACGGGCAATTTCCTATGTACTTCAGGAAGCGGCGATTGGAGCGGACGAATTGTACGCAGTTGCTTTTTATGAGAAGCCGTTGCTTAAATTTGAGCGCCTTTTGGAAACTTACCATGCCTTTGCCCCAAAGGGAGTGGCAAGCTTTTTAAAAGCAATGCCGATTTGGTTAAAAGACAAGCTTTTTTTAAAAAAAAGAATCCATCAACATCTAAAGGAGCTGGGAATCCTTAAAGTGCCGCTTTATTTTCCGGAACACCATCTTTCCCATGCAGCAAGTGCCTTCTTCCCAAGTCCTTTTGAAAAGGCCACTATTCTTACTTTGGACGGGGTGGGGGAATGGGCCAATATGACCATAGGCCTTGGTGAGGGTAACCAAATTAAAATTTTAAAGGAACAGCATTTTCCGCATTCCGTAGGCCTATTATATTCCGCTTTCACTTATTATTTGGGTTTTGAGGTAAACAGTGGTGAATATAAAGTTATGGGATTGGCCGCCTATGGAAATCCACAGGCAGAAGAAACACGACTGTTTATTCAAAAAATCAAAAAAGAACTGGTAGATATCAGGGAAGACGGTTCCATACTTTTACATATGACCTATTTTAGGTTTGCCACGCACTTAACGATGACCCATGATAAAAACTGGTCCGCCTTGTTTCAAGTTCCAAGAAGAAAATCGGAAGAGAAGTTGAAACAAGTACACGCCAATCTCAGTTTCGCTATACAACAAGTGTTGGAAGAAATTGTATTAAAATTAGCGGAGACGGCCGTACAACTCACTAAAAATCCAAATTTAGTCATGGCCGGGGGTGTTGCGCTAAATAGTGTTGCCAATGGCAAACTATTGGATGTATCTTCCATTAAAAGGCTTTGGGTACAGCCTGCCGCCGGAGATGCCGGGGGAGCTTTGGGAGCTGCATTGGCGGTATGGCATATTCATGAAAACAAAGAACGTACCCTACAGCTACCCGATGCCATGTCCGGTGCCTACTTGGGTCCATCTTTTACCCAAAATTCCATTTTGGATATATCCAAAAAATACGATAACCTCTCATATGTCTATGTAGAACAGGAACAGGAAGTGTTGGAAAAAACAGTAACGGCCCTTACCGAAGGGAAAGTGGTGGGTTGGTTCCAGGGAAGAATGGAATTTGGTCCTAGGGCGTTGGGGAATCGCAGTATTTTGGGCGATCCCCGAAACCCGGATATGCAAAAAAGAATAAATAGAAATATAAAATTCAGGGAGAGTTTTCGCCCCTTTGCCCCTAGCGTAATGATAGAGGATGCCAACAGCTATTTTGAACTGAACGGCCCTTCTCCATATATGCTTCTCGTGAGGCAAATAAATCAGGAAAGAATAAAGGCAAACAACAAAAGTGAAGTGCTTTCCCTTACGGACAGACTTTCCGGAATACGCTCCGATATTCCGGCGGTTACGCATATAGATTGTTCCGCACGTATCCAAACCGTTAGCAGAAAAACAAATCCGTTATTTTGGAGGCTGCTGCAAGCATTCAAACAGCGAACCGGATATGGACTGTTGATCAATACCAGTTTTAATGTAAAAGACGAGCCCATAGTCTGCACGCCTTCCGATGCGTTGAATTGCTTTATACAAACGGGAATGGATGTATTGGTAATGGGCCAGACCATCTATGCTAAGGACGATAAGGAAAAATCAAAGCAGGCCAATGATAATTTTGACACCGATCAAGACCATAACGGCTCCAAAAACAAGCCGTAATACGGAAGGGGAAGTCCTTTGCCCTACTCGAACACCGAAGGGAGCGGCTAAAAATACCCCTATTAGAATTGGAACCACCAAACTTAGGGAGATATATCCAAATTGGTTCGGCAAAATCTGATGAACTTTAACAGATGATCCTACATTTAGATAACTAATACTTACCGAGATCGCCAAGAGCATAACCACCCCAATGGATATGGAACTTACTTTTTTTATGGGTATTCCAAAAATATCGGTCAATGATGGAATGAGCACAATACCACCCCCGAAACCGGAAAGTGCCGATACAATCCCAGTAAAAGCCCCCAATCCCGAATAGGCAAATATTCCTTTTTGCATTTTGTCCTGTCTATTGGAAATGGCATGCACATGTTTGTAAAATAGAAACCGTATAGCCACCAGTAGAATCAAAAATAAAAAGAGTAGATCAAAATACAATTTGTCATACCATTGCGATGTCTTAATAATTTCCGACATGATATAAGCTGCCATGAACGCCGGGATTCCAATGAGCAGCACCTCCTTAACAAAAAAATTATTGATGCGGTAGTGCTTATAACTTACCGATAAACCGTTGAATACCGTAACAAAAAGGGAATGGGCAATAATAAATTTCACCAATTCCTGTTCTTCCATTCCAAAGGGTGCCAATACCAAATCCAAAGCCGGAATCAATATAACATTACCGCCCGTACCCATGAGGCCAGAATAAAAACCGTTTGCAACGCCTACAAAAAGTAGCAGTAAGAATAGGGTTAGCGTCATTTTCGCATTTTAATCCCTTCTGTTAGGAGCAACTATAAGAATTGTATCCTTTCAGAAGAGTAATCAATTTAAGTCTCTGATCCTTACACATGGGGGATGGATCTTTACAAAAGCGTTTCTGATTTTCCAAAACTTCGCTCTATTAATGTTTCAGAACTTTTCCATGCGCTAACAGTTAATGGTCGGTAACATTCTAAACCGATAGCGGTGCCGTCTCGGTATTGGGTTTCCGTTTCTTTTGCAGAAAGTTATAGGTCATTAAAATTGTAATGATCAAAAAGATGATCCCGCCGATAAAGAAGACCATAGTGGCTATACTCTCAAAAAGAATACCTCCCAATAGCAGTCCCAACATACTTGCAAAACTACCCATGCTATTCCCATATCCCTGTATGGCACCCTGCATTTGTTGGCTCCCGGTACGTGCCAATAAAGACAAAAAGCTAGGCCACATGAGGCCATTGCCAATAGATAGCAGTGTATTGGCCACATATAGAACAATTAAATTTTGCATAGAAAGCAGCAAAAAGCTACCGGCTAGGAACAGAGAGCCTATAAGAATCAAGGCCTGATTGGATATCTTACCGGAAAGCTTGGACAACAAAGGACCTTGCACCAAAATCATAATAAGACTGGAGTAGGCCAAAAAAATCCCTAGATCCGTTGCGGACCATTCCAATAACGTATTGGCATAAATAGGTAGCCCCGCATAGAACAGACTAAATCCTAAAAAAGTTAAAAAATATACGGTATAAAGCAAGGGTATTCCCGGTTGCCGTAAGACCTTTTTCCAACCCATCTTTTCGGGATTGGCTTCTATATCCCCATCCGTATAACAATCTTTATGCTCTACTTGAAAAAATCGTCTAAACGAACTGGTTCGCAGACTCCCGGTATCCACTACACAGGGATTACTTTCCTTTAAGCGGGTACTGATAACAAAAATAGCGATCAGGGAAATAATCGCGGCCAATAGGAGGGGTAGCACCTCCCCTAAAAATGTGGAAGCCAATAAGCCGGCTACAGCGGGGCCCAGAACAAAACCCGTACTGGTAGAAGCCCCCATCTTACCGAAATTTTTATCCCGATCCTCATCCGTGGAAATATCGGATAAATAAGCATTCGCGACCGATACATTGCCGCCGGTAAAACCATCGAATATCCGGGCAATAAAAATAACGATCAAAGGCAAGGTCATCACATAACTTCCTGTGAGTTCCGTGTTCTGGGACCATAGTTCCATTTTAGGCAAGATAAAGGCCAGTAAAAATAAAGTCCAGGCGACAAAAGTACCTGCCTGACTAATAACCAGTACTTTTTTTCTTCCGATACGATCCGATAGACTTCCCAAAATAGGCGCACCAATAAACTGGAAAAACGGATACATAGCACCCAAAATTCCATAGATGAATCCATTACCGCCCATATCCACTACGATAAAAATAAGAATGGGAATAACGATACTGTATCCAAGGATACCAATAAAGTTGACCAATAAAATAGGAAATATTTTAGATGGAACAATAGCGGATAACTTCATAAACCTAACCTAGTTTAGAGGCATCCTAAATATACACAATAGAAAAGAAACTTAGGCTTCAGGGTATAAAATTAATGATCTCCTAAAGTTACTGTTCAATGTCCCCAAATTCAAAAGCGATGAGTTCGTTATTCGAGAAACGGGGAGTAAGCTCAATGGGATTGCAACATACCTCGCAATCCTCAATATAGGTTTGTTCCGAGATAGAGGCGTCTAATAACATGGATATTTCCTCCCAACAATACGGGCATTGAAAAAAGTGTTCGTACATCGTGTATCATCTAAGAGTTTAGACCCCGCCTAAAAAAACATCTAAAGTTATAGGGGGCTAAAACGCTACATTCAACAGCTGACCTGTGAGCTGTAATAATTGTAGCTCGGCCAATTTTGCATCGTATTTTGCCAGATTTTTATTGGTCTGCGCATTCAATAGATTGATCTGGGCCTGACGAAATTCTATAGAAGTTATTCTACCAAGTTGAAACTGTTCCTTGGAGCGTTCAAAATTGTTTTGATTGGTAAGCACATTTTGCTCTTGGATCTTAAAGATGTCCAATCGGTTTTCATAAATCGCCAATGCGTTTTCTATATCGCGTTTTACTTCCAACTGCACTTGGGCTTTTTGCAATTCTTGATTTTTATAGACGATTTTGGCATTCTTTACCCGAACCGTAGTTCCGCCTCCATCAAAAAGATTCCAAGTAAGGGTAGCGCCAAGACCAAAATTGCGGGTGTTGTTAACGTTTACCCCCGGGAAAAAGGCAGAAGGCGCATTTTGGTTCAAATTCCATCCATAGAAACCGTTGAGATTCACAACGGGCAAATAACCTGATCTCTCCACCTTTATATCATAGGCATTAATGGTAAGGTTACGTTCCGTCTGCAACAGCACCACATTGTTTAGATCGGCCTGCGCAATGAATTCCTCCAACTGTATTTTGGGTGTAAATTGTACCAAGGTGTCCACCCTATAGACCTGATTAAGATCTTGGGCAAGAATTACGTTGAGATCACGTACGGTATTGGACAATTGTTGACGGGTATTGAGCAAATTGATACTATCGTTGGTCACATCTACCTGAGCGTTCAAAATATCGAGTCGGGTATTCTGCCCATATTCAAAGGCATATTCGGCCCTGATGATGCGTTGTGCGGATATATCCAATGCCTGTTGCAATACCTTTTCATTTTCGGAGAGTCGAGCTACTTCAAAATAAACACTGAACAACTGTAGCATAGTGTTCTCTATAGTCTCCCTGGCCTGCAATTCGCTTAGCTGATACTCTTCTTTTAGCCTTTTGTAATTGTAATAACGGCCCAAACCATCAAAAAGCGTATAGCTGGTGCTTAAGGAAGAATTGTACCGCTGTGCCTCTGCCTTGCGTAAACTAGTATCGGGTCTGGGTACACTTTCGCCCGTGTCCGGGTCTTCTATAAGCTGTCCGGGAAACTCAAACGTGGAATCATCCCTTTGGTAGTCGGCTCCGGCATTACCTGTTAAGGTTGGTAGATATCCGGAATTCAATATACTTTTATTATTCTCGGCAATCTCTATCTGGTTTTTGGCCACTTGAATCCCAAAGTTGTTCTCCAGTGCAAGGGTAACGGCATCCTCCTTGGACAGCTGTTGTTCCTGTGCCTTTAGGGTATTCCATAGAAGAAAGGTAAGGATTAGAAGGATAAGGTTGTGTTTCATTATTCTTTTACTTCAAATTTTTCGGATAGTTTTAGGTCATCCTGGGGTATGTGGGTAATTTTGGTATTGGAACCATTTTGGCGATGGCTTATTTCTCCTTGCAAATGGGCTTCTTCCCGCTGTTCCTTTATGGCCCTTTCCACTTCCTCCTTAGTAATGGCATCGCCTGTTGCCAACCATTTGGAGCTTACCTTGACCTTATTACTGAACGAAAGGAACAAAGGCAACATTACCAACGTGAGTATCGTTGCAAAGCCTATACCATAGGCAATGGAGATTGCCATCGGCTTTAAAAACTGGGCCTGTCTACTTTTTTCCAGAAGTAGGGGTGCAAGACCCGCTATTGTGGTTACCGATGTTAAAAAAATCGCCCTAAACCTAGAACGACCGGCTTCATATAATGCATCGTCAAACTTGGCCCCCTCCCGGAGGTTTCCGTTGAACTTGCCTATGAGAACCAGACCATCATTGACCATGATTCCGATCAGGGCAATTACCCCTAGAAGGGAAAGTATATTGATGGGAAAATCGTGCACCCAATGGCCCCATGCAACCGCGGTTATACTAAAAGGCACCAATAAAATCAACAATACAGGTTGACTGAAGCTTCTAAAGGTAAAGGCAATGGTAATATAAATAAGTAATAAAACGGAGAGTCCTACCAACGTTAAGGAATCGAATAATTTATTTCTTTCGCGGTTCTGGCCTTCATAGGATGCCGTAACCGTTGGGTATTTAGATTGAATTTCGGGCATAATATCATTCCTGATCTCGGTCATAATATCAACAGCACTGGTGGTCTTCTCATCCTTTAAATCCGCTGATATCTGAATTTCCCGTTGTCCCTCCAGCCGATTTATGGCTACATCTCCCCTCTCGATTGTATAGTTGGCAATTTCCTTAAGCGGCACCCTATCACCATTGGGAGTTACAATACGCATTTCGTCCAAATCCGAAATAGAGGAACGGTTTTCCCGATCATACCGTACCCAAACGCGAATCTCATCCTGTCCTCGTTGAAAACGTTGCGCCTGTTCCCCGAAGAAGCCTGCACGTACCTGATTCATAATGGTTCGAAGATCTAGTCCCAACAAATAGGCATTCTCTTTCAGTTCTAAACGGATTTCTTTAATCCCGGCCGGATCGTTATCTGCCACATCCTTTAATAAGGCATTATTTTCCAGGGCCGTCTTCAATTCCTTTTTGGCCGCTTTTAGCTCTTGGATATTATTGCTTAATAGCGAAACCGATACCGGATCGCCTCCAAAGTTTCCGCCGGAACCATAGATAAGGCTTTCTACTCCGATTACTGGGCCCACGAGCTCGCGCAAACGATTGGTGACCAATTCTGAACGGATAGCATCCGGACGCTCTTCCCCTGGCAACAAATTAATGGTCAAAGTAGCGGCGGAAGAACCAGGGCCTATGTTCCTGATTACATTTTCAAACAGTATTTTATCTGTCCCCTTCAAATATTTTTCGGTAAGTTCTTGATTAACGATTTCCGACTTCTCCTCTATCATACTGATAATGGAATCGGTCACCTTTTCGTTGGTGCCATTGGGCATCAATAATTCTATCTGCACTCGATCACTGGCGATTCTTGGGAAAAAAGCCGTTCTAATAATGCCCCCACCAATGGAACCGAAAGTCAATATCAAGGCCATAACAAAAAAAGAAAAAGCAAGCATCTTGTATTTTAGGGCAAAACGCAAGGTTGGACTATAGAGTTTATCGCGCATCCAAGACATTAACTTGTCTCCAGATTCATTGATGACCCTAAGTTTAGCGAAGGCGCGACCTATTCCCGTCTTTGGTTTTTTAACCGTGCGCTGCAAGGCCTTTGAATGCGCTAAATGAGCAGGCAGTATAATAAAAGCCTCTATGAGGGAAACCGTTAAGGTCAAGATAACAATGACCGAAACTTCGCTAAAAAAATCCCCGATCCTACCGTCCAGAAACAGGAAAATGGAAAAAGCCAATATGGTGGTTATCACTGCAGAGACTATAGGGGGGGCAACCTCCATGGTACCATCTATAGCTGCCTGTATAGGTGATTTTCCTTTTTCGTAATGCTGATAGATATTCTCTGCTATTACAATTCCGTCGTCTACCAGAATACCTATGACGATGATCATACCGAAAAGAGATAGTACGTTGATGGTTACATTAAAAAAAGGTGCGAAAATAAACATCCCGAGGAAAGCGATAGGCAGCCCGAACGCCACCCAAAAAGCTAAACGGGTATTCAGGAAGAGTGAAAGAAATATCAAGACCAGCATCATCCCCATGATCGCATTTTCGGTTAAGAGCTCCGTACGCTGGGTCAATGTTTTGGATTGATCACTTACCACGTCCAACTGTATATTGTTGTATTTTTGGTTGAACTCCTCTATATAATCTTTCACTTTTTGCGCAGAGCCGATTAAATCTTCCGTATTGGTACTGGTTATGGTAGTACTAACGGATAAATTACCATTGAAATAGGAGCTATTGGGGGTTTCTGCAAAACGATCTCTGACTACGGCCACGTCTCTTAAACGTACCGTTTGCCCAGAGGCATCGGCCCTTATGACGATATTGGAAAATTCGTCTCCAAAATAAGAGCGATTATTGGCGCGAATAAGATATTCTTCGGCATTGGTCTTTATATTTCCACCGGTAACCAGAATGTTGGCGTTGGCCACCGCCTGTGAAACTTCCGTAAAGGACATATTATATGCTAGTAGGCTGTTCTCGTTTACGGCAATCTCAATTTCTTCTTGAGGATAACCGGAAATGGCAATCTGGGAGATTCCCTTAATGGCCCGGATATCGTTCTCTATTTGCCTGGCAATCTGTTTTAAGGTTACCAAGGGTATATTTTCCCCACTTATGGCAAAACTTATGGTCTGCCTAATAGCATCTAACTTGGAAACGATCAAAGGTTCCATTCCTACGGGGAAAGTGGGCACCCTATCTACAGCATTCTTTACCTCTAAGAGCATGAAATCAATATCATACCCTTTCTCTATCTCCACGTTAATAATACCACTGTTCTCATTGGAAGTAGAGGTAACCCTGTCTACTCCCTCCAGACCTTTGAGGTTATCCTCTATCTTTAGTACAATGCCCTCCTCTATTTCTTGAGGGGACGCTCCGGGATACGTAATATTGACCGCTATATTCTTGGATTCCGTTAAAGGAAAAAAGGATGATTTAAGGGAAAGGGCACCAACAACACCAAAAATTGCAAATGCAATAATGATAACATTTACCGCAACATGGTATTTTATGAAATAAGCGATTACATTTCTCATCATTCCGTTGTTTTATCTTCTCTTTCCTCAAAAACCTTTACCAGCATTCCTACATAAGCGCCCAATAAAGGTTTGGATACTATCGTTACGCCCTCGGGCACTTCTTTAAGGACTACTTTCTTATCCGAAAAATAAATCGGTTTTACATCTATAACATCTAAAATGGAGTCGCGTACCACAAAAATCCTATTGTTTTCCAGCAATAAGTTTCTATCTATTTCAATGGCATTGTCTTCTTGTTTGGCATTGAGGTTGGCCTCTAGATACATTCCTTCCCTGAGCGTATTGTCCTTTACTTCAATAAAGGCTTTTATGGTCTGTGAGGCTTGGTCAACACTTGCGTTGATTCTTGAGACCTTACCCTGATAGGTTTTGGTTTTATCCAAATTCATAAGGTCTACCGTCTCCCCTACTTTTAATAAATCGCTAAACGTTTTACTCACGGCTACCTCTAACTCATAGAGTTCCGTATTGATGAATTCTCCCAATTTTTGACCGGATCTGATCAAAGTACCCTCTGTGACCAGAGCTTCTGTTAGCACCCCGGAAAATGGAGCAGAAATCCTGTATTTCACCAATCGTTGTTCCAGGTTCTTTATATTGTAGAAACTTGTTAGGATGCCTCTCCCCGATATAAAGAATTTTTCTTTTTCAGATGTCATCTCCGGCAAGGGCGGTGTACTTGCGCTCATATCAAAACCACTGAGATATTTTTGCCACTTTGGGAATATCTCCGGATAGTCCAATCGAAGATCGGGCATAACGGAAGTAATCATATTGTAGAGGTCACTTTTAGCGGATTGCACACTGGCTGAATATTCAGCGGCATCTATTCTTATAATAGTTTCCCCTTTTCGGTATTCCTGGCCAGGTTTAAAAAGCTTGTTGCCCATACGAAAGACGCCCTGGACTTCGGAATATAATTCCACTCTGCGTTTGGCGGTCAGATTTCCATTAGCTGGAACTATAATGGGTACAACACCATTACGCACAGTCTCGGTGAATACAGTCTTAACCACTTTCTCCGTCTTCGGTTTTCTCTTGTCCTTGCTATTCGCTATTTTTTTTGCCAAAAAAACAGCAGCCACAATAAGCAGAACGCCTAAAACGGATAAAATAATCTTTCTCATGATTCTTGGTTATAATGATGTGTTCGTAGCTATAAAATTGTATTGTACCTTTTTTAATAATTGAATGATAAAGCTCTTCTCTTTCTCTGAAATATTTTGCTCCATCGTATCCATTACCCTTTTAATTATGGGCCTGGTTCGGATAAATATTTTTTTGCCGATTTCCGTTAAGAAGACTTCATTATTACGTTTGTCCTCCTTACTCTGTAATCTTTTAATATAGTTTTTGCTCTCCATTTTGGAAAGCAAACGGGCCAGGGACGACTTGTCTCGATAGGTCAGCGAGGCAAGCTCGTTCTGGTTCAATCCATCCTGTTCGTGCAGTTTTTTTAATACGATCATTTGCTCCTTGGTAAGATCTAGACCTTCTTTTTGGAAAGCTTCGTGCAAGTGGTAGTCCACTATCTTTATTGTTTTTCCTAACCAAGGCCCAATTGATTTTTCAAAATCGATCGTTACTTCCGCTGATTTCATTCGGCTAAGCTAGCTAAAAATCAATTGGTTGCATATGCAACCATGTTAAAAAAATCATAAAAATGTTTAGCTTTTTATAGATATTGTAAAACAAAAAAAGGGAATGCAAGCCCACATTCCCTTTAACCAAACTAACTAAATTATTATTAACTACTCATTATCATCATCTTCAAATTTTGTATCTGCCATTCTTGTCTTACTAAAATTGCCATCCTTGAATTCCAATTTAGTATTTTCCCTATCATAATCGAATACCAAAAATTGTCTGGAATCCATTATCTGTAGGTTTTTGAACGAATTGAACTTGTTATTCTGTATTTGCAATATCTGAAGGCTTGCAAGTTGTCCGAATTCAACGGGGATTTCACCACCCAACTGATTATTTGCCAATACCAGTTCCTTAAGTTTCCCCAAATTTCCGAGCGCGGATGGAATGGAGCCTTCCAGTGCATTTTCAAAAAGACCTAAGCTTTCCAATTGTGTCAATCTTCCCAAAGATTTAGGAATACTCCCACTAAAATTATTACTGGAAAGATTAAGTACCTTAAGATTTTCCAATGCTCCAATACTTTTTGGAATAGCGCCGGACAAAAAATTATTAAACACCGATAACTCCTCAAGATTGGTCATACTTCCGATACTTTCCGGCAATGTGCCTTTAAGCCTGTTCATTTCCAGTTTAAGTACCTGCAATTGGGCAAGTCGTGTTATACTAAATGGCAACTTACCAGTAATGGTATTGAATGCCAGATTCAGATGTTTTAAATCCTTTAGCTTTCCAATACTTTCGGGCAAAATCCCAACTAAATTATTGCGGAACAAGTTGATGCCAACGATCTTATTGTTCTCTACGGTAAGCCCATACCATGTGTTCACAGAAGCGCTTAAATCCCATTGATTTTTCCATTGGGCGCCGTTAGTACTGTTGTACAATTCTACAAGTACGGCTCTATCATGCTTAGAAACCTTGGCCACAACAACTGTATTGTATAAGAATAGGCAAGTAACTAATAAAAAAAGGTTTCTCATCTTACAAATTGGGTTTGGACAATTCATAACTATTTGTTTTTAATAATCTGTATCCTCAAATTTAGTATCTGCGGTTCGTATATCTTTATTTACATAAATATCCTCAAAATCCCTCCCATCAAAATATGGGTTGCCATCATCATAATCCAACATTGCAAAACCTGTTTTGGAGGCAATGATGGTCTTAAGGTGATATTTGTCTAAACGGTTCTCCTGTAACTGTACGGTCTTAAGTTTGGGCAACAATAATATATTCTCGGGAAATTTGCCCGAAAGCTTATTTTCCGCCAAGATCAGCATATATAAATTTGGAAGTTCGCCTATGGAAAAAGGAACATTTCCTTCTATTTTATTATTTGCGATCTCCAACCGCTCTAAAGATTTTAGATTCCCCAATACTTCCGGTAGCTTGCCACTTATGGCATTATCGGATAAGGAAATGACCTTTAATTTAGTCAAGTTCCCCAAACTGCTGGGCAGCTCCCCTGAAATTTTATTGTTTAAGAGATCTAAAACGATCAGTTTCTTTAAATCACCAATACTGTTGGGAATGCTTCCGGTAATTTGGTTTTTGCCCAACCTCATTACCATTAGTTTCTTTAAGGACATTATACTCTCTGGAATAGACCCTCTTAAGGAATTAAAGGCCATGTTCAAAACCTCTAAGTTTTTAAGCTTTCCTATAGAAACGGGAAGGTTCCCTGTAAGGTTATTGTTCATGAGACTTAATGAGACCACGCTGTTCTCTTGGATTCCTACACCTTGCCATGTGGCAACCGGTTTGGATAAATCCCAAGTTTTAGTCCAGTTTTCCCCATTAGTACTACGGTATAAATCAATTAATGCCGCTTTCTCTTCCTTGGATACCTGGGCCAAGGCAAAGTGCATACCAAGAACGAATAGAACCAAAATAAGTAATGCTTTTCTCATGTGTATGAAGTATCTGTTGGTCTGTAAATTAAATCCCGTTTATTTACGGAATTACCCTACAAATTAACTGTATAACGGCATAAACAGCAAAATAAATCGACCAAGTACGGGCCATATGTCCATTTTTGTTGTGAAACCTCTAAAAGCTGTGGTGTGTACCAAATGTAGTATTTAGATTTAGGGAGAAAATGCTATTTTTCCAAGTCCGTTGTTACTTGTTCCCAGCTTTCCATAAGCTCTTCCAAGTCTTTTTTCTTCCTTTTATACGTGTCGAAAAAGTTGGGCCGACCTACGGTCAGATCATAGTCCGTTAACAGCTCACGATCCATTTGTGCAATGTCCTTTTCCAAAGCGGATATCCTGCGCTCTATTCCGCTAAGCTTATTCTTAAGGGATTTTATTTTCTTCTGTTCGTTATAATCAATGCCCTTATCCTTGTTTTTATCCTTTTTTGAAGTATGCTGCTGTCGCTTTTCAATGGCCCTAAAATCTTCCACTTTGCGTTGATCCAGATAAAAATCTATATCGCCCAGATATTCTTTAATCTTTTTATCCTTAAATTCATAGACTTTATTGGTAAGTCCCTGTAGAAAATCCCTATCATGGGACACCAATATCAAAGTACCCTCAAAACTTTGTAACGCCTGTTTCAACACGTTTTTGGATTTTATATCCAAATGGTTGGTAGGCTCGTCCATGACAAGCACATTAAAAGGTTGTAAAAGCATTTTGGCCAAAGCCAATCTATTGCGTTCTCCCCCGGAAAGTACTTTTACATATTTATCCACATCTTCGCCCCTAAAGAGGAACGAACCTAGAATATCCCTTACCTTACTTCTGTTCTTTTCATTGGCCGCATCTATCATGGTATCCAGAATCGTCTTTTCCCCATCCAAATATTCAGCTTGGTTCTGTGCAAAATAGCCTATTTCCACATTATGTCCCAACTTCATATGTCCCACGTAATCCAGTTCGCCCACCATAATTTTCGCCAGAGTGGATTTCCCCTGTCCGTTCTGGCCCACGAACGCGGTCTTACTATTGCGTTCAACCAACAGATTTATGCCTTCCAAAACTTGGTTATCACCATAACTCTTGGATAAATCCCCAATTTCGGCAACCACCTTCCCGGGGGTCACCGAGATTGGAAACCTTAGATTCATAACACTATTATCATCCTCGTCCACGGCTATTCTTTCAATCTTGTCCAATTTTTTAATGAGGGATTGTGCCATGGAAGCTTTGGTAGATTTTGCCCTAAATTTTTCAATCAATCGTTCTGCTTGCTGAATTTCCTTCTCTTGATTTTTCTGCGCATTTAACTGCTGTTGCTTTATTTCACTTCGCAGCTTTAAATATTTGGAATACGGTTTATTATAATCATAGATCCGCCCTAGGGAAATTTCAATGGTCCTATTGGTTACATTATCCAAAAACATTTTATCATGTGATACGATTACCACGGCTCCTGGAAAGTTCTTTAAAAATTGCTCCAACCAAATAATAGATTCAATGTCCAAATGGTTGGTAGGTTCATCTAGCAGGAGCACATCGTTATTTTGCAACAATAACTTGGCCAATTCTATGCGCATACGCCATCCCCCGGAAAAGGTATCCGTCTTACAATCAAAATCCCCTCGTTTGAAACCTAGGCCCTGCAATACTTTTTCCGTTTCCCCCTGATAATTGTATCCTCCCAAAATTTCATAGTGATGGGTAATATCGTTCAAATCTATAATGAGCTGATTATAACTCTCGCTTTCATAATCCGTACGTTCGGCCAACTGTTGATTAATCTGCTCCAATTGTAATTCCAACTGCTTTATTTCCACAAATGCCTGATGGGCCTCTTCCATTACGGTCCTTCCTTGTTCAAAATCAATATCCTGCCTTAAAAACCCGATCTTCATATTCTTTTCGGAGGCTATGGTTCCGGAATCCAAGGGCATTTCTTTGGATAACAGCTTTAACAAGGTAGATTTTCCGGCACCGTTCTTTCCAATAAGGCCTGTACGATCCCCGGAATTTAATCGAAATGAAATCTCTTGGAACAGGTATTCTCCTCCAAAGGCTACAGAAAGGTTGTGGATATTAAGCATATTTTGTGACAGTGATTACATTAAGAAACGTGGCAAAAATGTAATTTTACCAAAACTTCTGCAAATGTTAAAAAAAGGAAACAAACTCTACAGCATTTTAACAGGAACTTGTCCGACCTGCCATCAAGAAAGCATGTACGTGGATAAAAATCCGTATCATATGGGAAAACTGTTTAAAATGTACGAGCGTTGTTCCAACTGTGGCACCAAATACAAAATGGAGCCTTCCTTTTTTTATGGTTCCATGTATGTAAGTTACGGTATTGGAATTGCTTTCGCCGTTGCGGCATTTGTAATTGCCTTTTTGATCTTGGGGGCTTCGTTGGTAAATACCTTTATCGCCATTGTACTGACACTTGTACTTTTTTTACCGATCATCATTCGATTATCCCGTAATATTTGGATCAACTTTTTCTTTAAGTACGATTCCAAGCTGGCGAAAAAACAACACCATTCCCAATAGTTATGTAGACCACCTTCCAGAGGTAGATAGCGGCCTTTATTTAACATGGAATCCTGTATTCGCCACTAGGTATGCAACTTATATCTTTTTGCAAAACGGGCTATATCCATTTCCTCCTGTAAGGGTTGGTTTAGTTCTATAAACTTATACAATTGCTCAGACGCATAGGGAGCTATCATAACTCCTCGGGAACCAAAACCATTTAAAACATATATATTAGAATGTTTCGGATGTCTCCCTACCAAAGGTCTCCTGTCCGTTACCGTTGGACGTATCCCGGCTACATGTTCCACTACTTCATAATCACACTTTAAAAAGGTATCCAGTTTTTCCAAGAGTTCCGATTTGGCCGTGGTGGTAGGTATATTGGTCTTATCCTTCCACTTATAGGTAGCACCGATTCGATATAGATCATCGCCCAATGGTATAATAAAGACCGAGGATTTAATTACATGGGCCTCTTTTAAAGCAGGGGCCTTAATCGTTAATAATTCTCCCTTGGTTCCATTTAAGGGCAAATAATTAAAGTATGGGTTCTGTAGTAGCCCAAACCCGGTGGCGAAGACCATACGCTTTGCTTTTATGGACCGGTATTGTATATATGCATCCTTGACTTCCAAATCATCAAAAACGAAGGTTTCCCGAAAGCACAAATTCTTATCCGAAAGATAAGAGGTATAAGTGGTAAGCAATTTTTTGGTGTCCACCCTGCCGGTCTGTAACACCTCCCCGTAACCAAAAGGAGCGTCTATAGCGATATTGGTGTTGGAAAGGATCTTGGTAGATAAAAAAGGGCGGAGCTTTGGGTTATCCGAAGCTTCAAACCAAAGGTTCTGCTCTTCTACAGACGTAAAACGCCTTAAAACAGGAACTTTATAATCTAATTTGATATCTAGTTTTTTTTCTAGATCGGTATAAAAAGGTATTCCGCTGCACAGTTGCTCATTGGCATTCCATGCCAGAGTAAAACGTTTTAAAATTACGGGGTTGTAGAGTCCACCAGCAACGCGGGAAGCTATTTGGGAATCATCGGTGATAACATTAAAAGTCCTTTGATTCTTTTCAAGGGTCTCACAAAATGAAGTTCCTGCCAATCCTAATCCTACTATCAAATAATCTAACATCGGACAAAGGTAGAAATTGTAAACGTCATTGCGAGTATGGCCTGCCAAGGGTAAAACAAAAAAAGCCCCGACGGTTACGTCGGGGCTTTTATATGATATTGAATTGGAATATTCTTTTTTACTAGTAAGCCCACATATCTTGTTCCCTATCCCTGATAGTTTCCTTGATACGTTTAGCTTCAAGCAATTGGAACAATGCATTATCGGCAACATAATCCTTAACCCTACGGTCACCATGGATGTTATCCTCCTTATAAATCGTTGCATTGAACCTTCTGGCGTTCAATAACATATCAAAGGATATAGGTTGTGCAGAGTTGCGTTGGTTAAACACCTTGGCTTCATGGAGAATCTGCCGGGCGCCAGGATACCAGACCCAGAACAATGCTACTTTTGCATCCGCGGCATCTATAGATTCATCATCTATAAAGTTAACATCCGGAGCAACAGGGGCAATACCCAACAAACGGTATTTAAGTTCTCCTTGTCGCTTATCAAAGTACCAGATTCCTTTTATAAGATACTCCTCCAGATCGGCAGCGGTAAGCTCTCTTTGGTTAATATATTCCGCAGAAATTTCCTCACCGGCATTAAACTGCTCGTATCCATAATCGGTGGTATCCGTTTTCTTCAAGGTAGCTTCCAAATCACTGAATATTCTTTTTTCAGTGAAGTAGGAATCTACATAAACATCCGTGAGTTTTCCGTTCTTGATATTCTTTATCAAGACATCGTATAAGGACCTTCTGTCGGCACCGATATCAATGGTATCTATGGGGTAATACATCGGAAAATTAACGCGTTCATCCAAGTCTATGACTTCCCAAACGGTTTTGGACCAAAGGATATCCCTATCATCCACATAACCGTATTCCAAGGGAGCGTCATTGTCCATTGCTTTCTGGGCTTCTGTCTTTTTTCCAATTTCCTCTGGCCTCTTAGCATTCAAGATGTTAGCTTGGGCCATTGCAGAGATCGGTAACAGTGTTACAGCTCCTACTAATAAAACATTTTTCCAATTCATAATTATAATTTACTTTACTATTTACTAGTTTGTAATCTCCACGACTACGGGAGATACTTTCTTTAATTTGTAAGTCCTGTTATTGGTAATATACGCTTGGATATCAAAAATCTGTACCGCATCTCCACGGCCGGCTCTCTTAAGGGCCGATTTAGCTCTTCCGTCCAATTTATTACCTCTTACGTTTACCGTAGGTTGACCGGGAACTTTAAACTTAAACCCACTAACCGCAAGGTTTAGATCAAAATCAAAGTCTTCCAATAAAGCACCAATAGTGGAGATTTCCAAGTTTCTTCTTGGCATTTTAGCACTACCGGACTCTCCTCTAATTGAACCGGCAGGTCTTGGGATATCCTTAATTCTAAATTCTGTTTTAGAACCAACTCTTTGTCCATCTGGCAATACACCTGATGCACTAATGGTAACCGTTCTACCTGTTCCTGGATTCATAACATACTTGCTACCAGTTCTTTTAGAAAGACCAGGCGCGGAAGCACTTACTTTGTTACTAGGAATACCAGGTATGGATATGGTCATAGGGTTAGCTACACCACGGTATACCACGTTCATTTTGTCTGCAGCGATAAGCGCAGCGTTAGGTTTGGTAATGGTAGCAAAGGTTTGCTTAACATCTACCGGCACATCTTCACCATCCTGCTTGTAGATCAATTGACCAACGATCTCGTGATCACCGGCATTACCTGCACTGATAAGTAGTTTAACGCCTCCCATTCCTAAGGTATAATCTTTACCTTCGGTCAATTGTCTTCCATCCAATTTAAGATTGGCACTAACAGGTGTAGATGTCTTATCTGTTTTACCTAGTACAATACTGCCATCAAATTTATCCCCTGCATAGAACGCAGACTTACTTTGCTCCAATAAGGTAGAAAAATTCGTAAGTGAAACAGCTTCGGTAAGCTCACCTTCCAACATACCCTTAAGAGCATCTTGCTCGGTTGCCTTAATATCTGCCTGCAACTGTGTAATCTTGGTCAAAGAGGCTACTAAGGGAAAACCTTCAAAATGGTAGTTTAACCAATCAACTTTAATCCCTTCCCTGTTTTCGACCTTGCCGTTATCACCGGTTTCAAATCTGGTCCTTACCGAGGCTTTTACATCGTCCATGCCATTCTTTGGCAAAAGTGATAATATCTCGGTACGGTAGTTGTTAACTCGGTCTAAATATTCCTTACCATCTTTTTTAAGACCACTTCCTCCGAAGAATTTTTGATCTAGAAAATCCGTCTTATCCATTACTTGGTAATCTTTGGGATCCTCAATATCCTTGGTCATTGCTACTTTAAGAGCCTGTAAATAATCGAAGTACTCTTGAGAAATAGACTTTATTTTGGTAGCGTTTTCATAAAGCATACCATACTCTTCCGCATTTTCAGATGCTTTAGTTTCCAAACTAGCCAAGAAATCACTGTTGTTCTCACTAGTTTTTATATTAGAAGCTTCTAACTTTTCGTTCAAAAGACCGAAAGCGGATAGAACTTCTTTACTCATGTTTAACGCCAGCATAGCTATGAAGATCAAGTACATAAGGTTGATCATCTTCTGACGTGGTGATAGCTTTCCTCCTGCCATGTTTTCTAATTAGATTTAATTATTAATTTGATTTGGGTTTATTCGCACTATCTAATTAGTTTCTGTTCATTGCGGTTAGCATGCCACCGTAAACTCCGTTCAAGGAAGAAAGGTTTGTGGCCAAAGATTCCATTTGATCTTTAAGCGCACTAGCGTTTTGTACTACTTCTTCATTAACGGAAGCTTGTTTACTAGCACTTTCCAACTGTACTTTGTACAAGCTGTTCAAAGATTCCATTTGAGCGGCCGCATGGGACATCTCTTCGGAATATTTTTTGGTAGATTCCATGGCGTCCACGGTAGGAGCAATTCCTTTGGCCGCACCTTCAAAGTTACGGATACTATCTCCCAAGCTGTTCATAAGACCGGCATCGATATTAGCTTCTGCCAATAACTCGTCCAGTTTTCTAGATAAAATGCCTTCAGCTTCTTTAGCTTCGGCAGCTTCGTTTTTACCATTGGACTGTCCTCCTTGTAATTCAGGATATACCAAAGACCAATCGTACTCGTCGTCTACCGGTTCAAATGCACTAATGGCGAAAATAAGTGCTTCGGTAATAAGACCCACTGCCAAGAGAAGTCCACCTGTAAGCGGTCCAAATTCCCAGTGAAGTATTTTAAACAATGCACCTATAATTACTACGGATGCTCCAAGCCCATAGGCCATGTTAAAAAGTTTTTTTGTTGATTTTGACTGTGCCATAATTCTAAATTTAATTTAAAGTTTACTGTTAATAATAAGTATTTGGTTTTCGTTTGATTAAAAAATATGTGTTGTAATTATTGTGTTGAATCTTCTTCTCCCATGTAATCCTGTACCGTCCTAAATCCTATATAACTACGCGCTGAATCTTTATATTCATAATCACGCGTACTTACCTGTAAGAAATAAGCAACGTCTTTCCAAGATCCACCCCGGATAACTTTTCTTGCATTGCCACCATCTCCCCCATTAGGGTTCATTGTTGACACATAGTCATAAGAGCTTGGATCATAGCTGGAGTTGGTCCATTCGGAAACGTTTCCGGCCATATTGTACAGATTATAATCATTGGGCTCGTAGGACTTTGCCTCTACGGTATACAGGGCGGCATCTGCGGCATAATCACCTCGTTGCGGTTTAAAGTTGGCCATAAAACAGCCCGTATCACTGATCACATATGGCCCGCCCCATGGATAGGTACCACTTTCGATACCACCTCTTGCGGCATATTCCCATTCGGCCTCCGTAGGCAGTCTAAATTGGTTTACAAATTGTCTGCCCCTATCTTTTTGATCATCGTTCTTAAACTTGGTCCTCCAGCTACAAAAAGCTTTGGCCTGTTTCCAGGAAACACCTACTACAGGATAATCACTGTATGCATCATGCCAGAAATAATCGTTGTGCATAGGTTCGTTGTAAGAATATTCAAAATCCCTTATCCAAACCGTAGTATCCGGATAGATTTCCAATTCTTCCTGCCTGATAAAATCTTTTCTTCTTCCTGTTTTGGAACGGGCGGCAGCTTCAATATCCATCCAACTGTATTTATATTTCAATTGGGTAACATCAACGGTACGTTGTCCGTTATAGGATTCCTCCTCGGCAATATACAAGGAGTCCATAACTTCGGTATAGTATTCATCCGGGTAGTCGGAAGTATCCCAAACAAGATCTTCGTCTTTGTTCAAGGCCCTTCCTTCGTAACCTGTTTCTCCCATACCGGCATAGTTGTCCAACATATATTTATCGTAAACGGAGGCTTTTGTAGTGTCGGCATCCTTAAATGCGTAATCACCTATGCCACCATCTTCAGGACTTAATCCCAACTCGTCCGCAAGGATGGCCAATTTTGTTCTGGTAATGGAATCTTTTACCCATTCCACGAACTGGCGATATTCGCTGTTCGTAATTTCCGTATCATCCATATAAAAAGATCGCACGGTTACGGTCTTGGTGGGAGCGTTAAGAGCTTGTGCCACATCTTCCTCACTTTTACCCATGATATAAGCCCCCCTCGGAATTAATTCCATTCCATAAGGTTTTTCCGGATACCATTTTTTTCCTTGGGCTCCGACTAGTTCTCCTTTTGTTTTAGACCCACAACTTGTGAGTAAAAAAACAAATGCTATAGATGATAACAATAGCTTTTTCATACTTATAGGTTAATTTCGATTATGATTATAAATTGCCAATACAATTATTACTCTAAAACTAATTTTTGATTAATTTATTGTATAAGACGCTTTATCCTTTTAAAAAAAAATTGATTAATGAAAGCCCTTTTTATAGGCTTTGAACCACCGCTCTGGAATATTCTGTTTACATGCTTCCAAATAATCCTCTTCGGTGCATGGTAATAACGCTGGTGATTTTGTTTTAGTATGTGAAGTTAAAATTGATGGCACCTCTATCCACCATCTATCCGTAAGATTACTTTTATAAAAGATAAGTTCCTCCATATCAGTGGGAACTATATATTTGGTAAAGTCATCCTTAGCGGTATATGGGGATTCGTTTATTCTGAAATTGAACCCCTCTATAAAATACCATATTATTTGGGCGATAAGTTGAAAAGATTGTACATTATTTTCAACTTCATAGATGCCAAATGCCCTAACGGTATCGCTAATGCCCGCGTATCTTGCTATTGCACAGATTTCACGGCCCGTGAATCCATTGGGGGAAAAATTGATGCCCCCACCTATCTCACTTGCTTTAATAGCACGGGCATCCATACTAACAATGTGGGCATTTCTTAGTACAGGCTCCGCCAGGGAAACATTGGAAATTATCTCGCCCAATCTATAAGCATCAAAGAAAAGGCGCTCCATGAGGTCTCTTTCTTCCTGTGCATTAAAATAGCTCTGGTAACCGATATTGGAAAAATTAAAAAGATTGTTGGGCTTATCGGTAATAATTTTGCTCATATAGGAATGCGATGAGATAAGTTCCTCATCTGCCCCAAAATCAAATCTACTGTCAATGGCTACCAAGTTCACCATATCCTTAATACCATCAAAAGCCCTGTATGTAGGGTAGGTAATATCTTGTGTTGCACCTATGATGACCGGTATAATATTTTCTTCCAATAAACTGGCAACGATTTCCTTGACCACAAAATAGGTATCGGTAACTTCTTTGCCCTGTTCAATATCTCCTAGGTCCACAATAGTGGAATTCCAATTTCCCAGCATCAGTTTGTAGAGTTGTATCCTGATTTGGGAAATATCCAAACGTTCCGGCTTTTTGTCAAAAGCGTTCCTGGATTCGTGAATCCCCATAATTGCTATGGAAGCATTGGCCAAAACGGGCAGTCCCTTTCTTGAAGTATGTTTATATATGTTACTTCCCAGCGCCTGGGGAGGAAGTAATTCGCAATGAGCCAATACTTTATCTTCTACCGGAACCAGAAAATCAAATGCCATTTATATACGGGACTGTTTAATACTATAAAAAGTGTTGTTCAAATACTTATTTTTTAGCCTTGGGTTTAGCTTTTGCCTTTGTTTTTTTCTTTGGAGTTTTCTTTTCTATTAGCGCCTTTGCATCTTCCAAAGAGATTTTGGTAGCGTCTACATCTTTAGAGAGTTCCACTTTAATTTTGCCTTTTAGAATGTTATGCCTTCCCCATCTGGCTTTTTCTATACGGATGCCTTCTTCTGGCCAATCCTGCACCAGTTTATCGATCTCCTTTTGCTTTTTAAGCTCAATAAGTTCAACGATATCGTCTTGGGTCAAATTGTCAAAATCGTACTTTTTATTTACATTGATGAACATTCCGTCCCATTTGATAAAGGGGCCAAAACGCCCGGTTCCCTTGGTGACATCTTTTCCCTCATAGGTTGTTATAGGAGCATCTGCCTGTTGCTTTTCCTTAATGAGTTCTACGGCTCTTTCCAAATCTATGGTCATGGCACTTTCCCCCTTACCTAAAGAGACAAACTTTTTGCCGAATCTAACATAGGGGCCAAACCTGCCTACATTTGCCTCTATTTCCTCTCCTTCATATACCCCTAGTTTTCGCGGAAGCTTAAATAGTTCCATAGCTTCCTCATAGGTTATGGTATTCAACGATTGATCCGGCAACAGACTTGCGAACAACGGTTTTTCTTCTTCTTCAACGGTACCTATCTGCACCATAGGGCCGAATCTGCCTAATCTTACAGCGACCTGCCTTCCGGTTTTTGGATCACTGCCCAATACTCTTTCGCCGCTGGCCCTACTAGCATTCTCCTCAACGTCCAGAACATTGGGATGAAAGTCTTTGTAGAAATCCTTCATCATCTTTTGCCAATCTTCTCCGCCTGAGGCGATTTCATCAAAATCCTCCTCCACCTTTGCGGTAAAATTATAATCGAGAATATTGGCAAAATGACTGACCAAGAAATCATTTACTACCATTCCAATATCTGTGGGAACCAACTTTCCTTTATCAGAGCCCACCATTTCGGAAAGGTTCTTTTCGGAAAGGGTATCGGATTCCAATAAAAGCTGTACATATTTTCGCTCGGAACCTTCTATCGTTCCTTTTTCCACATAACCCCTGTTCTGTATGGTGGATATGGTAGGGGCATAAGTTGATGGCCTTCCAATGCCAAGCTCTTCCAATTTCTTCACCAGGGAAGCTTCCGTATATCTGTATGGCGGTCTGGAAAAACGTTCCGTTGCGGTAATATAATTGTTCTGAAGCGGATCACCCGCTTTCATGGCGGGAAGCATCCCTTCTTGTTCTTCCACAAGATCCTCTTCATCCTTACCTTCCATATATACTTTTAGAAAGCCATCGAATTTTATGACCTCCCCGTTCGCACTGAATTGCTCCTTATGCGTATTCGATTTAATTTTTACATTGGTTCGCTCCAATTGGGCATCGCTCATTTGAGAGGCAATAGTCCGTTTCCAAATAAGTTCGTATAATTTTGATTGATCTCGCTCCAAGGAAGGAGATTGCCTTTTCATGTCGGTAGGACGAATAGCCTCGTGTGCCTCTTGTGCTCCCTTGGATTTTCCAACATAGTTTCTAACGGCACTATATTCCCGTCCGTAATTTTCGGTTATGGTATCTTTTGCGGCATCAACGGCTTCTTTGGAAAGGTTTACACTATCTGTTCTCATATAGGTTATTAGACCTGCCTCATACAGGCGTTGGGCTACTTGCATGGTCCTTCCTACGGAAAAATATAATTTTCTCGATGCTTCTTGCTGCAAGGTAGAGGTGGTAAATGGTGCTGCCGGGGATTTTTTAGCGGGCTTTTTATCCAAGTCCGAAACCGAAAAATTGGCCCCGATATTTTGTTGCAAGAATTTTTCCGCCGCGGATTTATCAGGAAACGTCTTATTCAATTTTGCGGTAAACACACCTCCGGTATCCGTCTTGAACTGTGCAGCGATACGAAAAGAAGCCTCTGGATTAAAGGAATCTATATCCCGTTCCCGCTCAACGATCAAACGTACGGCAACCGACTGTACCCTGCCGGCAGAAAGGCCCGGTTTTATTTTTTTCCACAAAACCGGTGAAAGTTCATATCCCACCAGTCTATCCAATACCCTTCTTGCTTGTTGGGCATTTACAAGGTTATAATTTATTTCACGTGGGTTTTCAATGGCCTTTTGAATGGCCGACTTGGTAATGGAGTTAAAGACGATACGCTTGGTCTTATTTTTATCCAACTTTAATTCTTCCGCCAAATGCCATGAAATAGCTTCTCCTTCCCTATCTTCATCACTCGCCAACCAAATAGTGTCAGCTTTCGTTGCCAAATCCTTCAGTTTTTTGACCAGTGCCTTTTTTTCCTTGTCAACTATATATTTTGGTTTAAAGTCATTGTCCACATCTACGCCCAACTCTTTTGAGGGAAGGTCCGCAATGTGTCCAAAACTGGACGCTACCTTATAATCCTTTCCTAAAAATTTTTCTATAGTTTTTGCTTTCGCGGGGGACTCTACAATTACTAAATTCTTTGCCATTCATCAATTCTTTGAAGACACAAAAGTATATCAATTTTTTTATTTAACACTTTATCATATGGTTACGCATAAAAAAAACACCCATGGAAAGTGGGTGTTTTCATCTATTTTTATTGCCAATTAATCCATGGACAGGGAGCTTATCAGTTCAATACCATCATCCAAGTATTCATATTGATAAAGGACATCATCACCCACCATAAGCAAGGTTTGATCCAAGGGTATTACATCAAAGGTCACAATATCCTTAAAGTGATTTAAATCGATCAAATTGCTGATATCGGTCTTGTCATAAACCCTTAATCCGGAAGCTCCATCACAGATAAAAAGCTTTTCATCCTTTATCCCCAATCCGTATGGTTCGTCCATGGCATAGGTCTCCACCAAAACAGGATCGGTAATTTCGGAAATGTCCACTATGAACAATCCACTTTCCGTAGCTCCACAGCCATTGCCGCCCCGCAGGGTAACAAAAGCATAATCCCCGTCTACTACAACGGGATCACAAGCCGTGCCATGTTGAAACTCCGACACAAATGAGGGAGCGGCAGGAGTGGATATGTCATATATATACATACCGCGCATACTTCCCAAAAACAAATGTTCTCCCCTATTGAATATAGTTTCAATATCGAACCCTGCGTATACATCGTCCAAATCTTGCGGATTTTCTAAATCCTGAATATTGAACACGTTAATGGAATGACGATCAACGGCATATAAAAAATCATCTACTATCTTAAAACGGGCCAGGGAGCCACCCTGACCGGTTGCGGCATCATTGGCCGCTTCCGCCAAAGCAAAATTCCTGGTATTGAAACGTTCTTCGTATTCTTCGATCGATCTTCTTTCCATAACGGTTTCCCATCCAACGATGATGTCCTTTTCATAGTCGATTTCTCCGTATTCATAGAAATCGGCCTCCAATGGAAAAATAATATTGTTCCACAGTACATCTTCCATTCGGTTTACTATTTTAATAGCCGAGATATCGGAAATATCCAAGACGATTAAATCCATAATACTATCGGCATACAAATAATCGTCCTTGATGGAAATATCCACATTGCCCGCAATCTTAATAAAAGATAGTTTTTTGGGCGCTGCAGGATCGCTATTGTCTATAACATGTATTCCCCTGTATTTATCATTGACAAATATGTAATCCTTATAGGCGTAGATCTTGCCCGATTCATCAATAGGACCGGGGGCAACAACAGTTACATTGTTAAATTCCCCTTCACTGAGCACTATAGGTCTGGCCACCAAATAATCGGCATACTTGCTATCGCCGTTATTTTCACAGGAACTCATTGTAAGGACTAGGAGAGAAATGAACCATAAAGTTTTGTTTTTCATCGGTATTTGTTTTATCGGTGTTGTTATCCTAAGGATGTACAATCCCGTTTTACGTTGCGCCTAATTTTGATAAATTTTTAACTGTCAAATTGTCACGAATAGGTATTTAGTAGTATCTTTGCAGACCCTTTTAGGTTTAAGTTGAAGATAACAGTACATGCATAAAACCATTGATGAATCCGTTCAGGGAACAACATTGTCCATTAAAAATAAAAAGGATAACCCGCGTAAGCTTTACATTGAGAGCTATGGGTGTCAGATGAATTTTTCCGATAGTGAAATTGTCGCTTCCATTTTGGCAAAGGAAGGATTCAATACCACCCAAGAGTTGGACGATGCCGATCTGGTATTGGTAAATACCTGTTCCATACGGGAAAAAGCGGAGCTTACCGTTCGTAAACGCCTAGAAAAATTCAATGCCATCAAAAAACGAAAACCGCATATGAAGGTTGGCGTTTTGGGTTGTATGGCGGAACGTCTTAAAAGTAAATTGCTCGAAGAGGAAAAAATTGTGGATATGGTCGTGGGACCGGATGCCTACAAGGATCTTCCCCATCTGGTCCAAGAAATTGATGAGGGGAGAAACGCGGTGAACGTTATTCTTTCCAAGGATGAAACGTATGGTGATATTGCGCCGGTACGATTAAATTCAAATGGTGTTACGGCGTTCGTATCCATTACACGGGGCTGTGATAACATGTGTACCTTTTGTGTAGTTCCCTTTACAAGAGGTAGGGAACGAAGCCGTGATGCACAATCTATCATAGCCGAGGTAAACGACTTATGGAACAGGGGCTTTAAGGAAGTTACTCTTTTGGGTCAAAATGTAGATAGTTATCTATGGTATGGTGGCGGGCTTAAAAAAGATTTTGAACGGGCTTCGGAAATACAAAAAGCGACTGCCATAAATTTTGCCAAACTATTGGAAATGGTCGCCAAAGCCCAACCAAAAATGAGGATTCGTTTTTCTACGTCGAACCCTCAGGATATGACATTGGATGTTATTAGGACCATGGCAAACTATACTAATATCTGTAAATCCATACACCTTCCTGTACAAAGTGGAAGTAATCGTATCCTGTCCGCCATGAACCGGCTACATACCCGTGAAGAATATTTCAAATTAATCGATGATATCCGGGAACTTATTCCAGACTGTGGAATCTCACAAGATATGATTTCTGGCTTTCCCACGGAGACGGAGGAAGACCACCAAGATACCTTATCCTTAATGGAGTATGTAAAATATGATTTTGGATATATGTTTTCCTATTCCGAAAGACCCGGGACTCTGGCCGCCCGTAAATTGGAAGATGATGTACCGTTAGCAATAAAAAAGCAAAGATTGGAGGAAATTATAGCCCTACAACGGAAACATGGATATTATCGTAAACAACAACATTTGGGGAAAGTAGAAGAAATTTTGGTAGAGGGAACATCGAAAAAATCAGATGACCATTGGATGGGGCGCAATTCCCAGAACATCGTTGCCGTTTTCCCCAAGGAAAATTATAAAATTGGGGATTTTGTAAATGTAAAAATCAAAGATTGTACCTCTGGCACCTTAATTGGAAAAGCATTGGGACATTCTAATACTAACTAAAGGAAACCGTTTGGAGTCAATTCAATCCATAAAACAACGCTTTGAAATCATCGGCAACGATGTTAAACTGAACCGTGCCATTGAAAAGGCCATACAAGTATCCCCAACGGATATTTCTGTCTTGGTCACCGGGGAAAGTGGCGTTGGTAAGGAAGCCATTCCAAAAATAATTCATTCGCTCTCGCACAGAAAGCATGCAAAATATATTGCGGTCAACTGCGGGGCCATTCCAGAAGGAACTATTGACAGTGAACTTTTCGGTCACGAAAAGGGAGCCTTTACGGGAGCAACGGCTACTAGGAGGGGTTATTTTGAAGTTGCGGACGGTGGCACCATTTTCTTGGACGAAGTAGGCGAACTACCATTGACTACACAAGTACGTTTACTGCGGGTCTTGGAAAATGGGGAATTCCTTAAAGTAGGATCTTCTCAAGTACAAAAAACCGATGTGCGAATCGTGGCGGCTACCAATATAAATATGTTGGAGGCCATAAAAAGGGAAAAATTCCGGGAAGACCTTTACTATCGGTTAAGCACCGTTGAAATAAATATACCTCCACTTAGAGAGCGTCAGGGAGACATCCATTTATTGTTTCGAAAATTTGCGTCGGATTTTGGACAGAAATATAAAATGCCTACCATCCGTTTGCATGAAGATGCCGTACAACTCTTACTAAAGCACCGCTGGCCGGGAAACATCCGTCAGCTCAGGAACATTGCCGAGCAAATTTCGGTTTTGGAAGAGGAAAGAAACATCTCTGCCCTTAGCCTGAACGAATACTTGCCTCGTGGAGGAAATTCAAATCTACCAGCGGTAATTGGCAGCGATAACAAGGAAGGTGACTTCAGTAATGAACGGGAGATTCTTTACAAGGTGCTTTTTGATATGAAGGGCGATCTGAACGACCTAAAAAAACTGACTTTAGAGCTATTGAAGAATAACGACACCGAAAAAGTACAGGAAGAGAACGAAAATCTTATTAGAAAAATCTATGGTAAAAATGATGAGGAATTTACGGAAGAGGAAAGTAAGCCCGTTGAAGTTTTGCAACTTCGGGAGCCTGTATCCGAAACCCTTGTTAAACCATTACCTGAGGATAAGTATCATTTTGCCGAAGAAATTGAAGTAGAGGAAACCCTATCTTTACAGGAAAAGGAAGTAGAACTGATCAAAAAATCCCTGGACCGAAATAAAGGAAAACGAAAAGCTGCCGCGGCGGAATTGGGTATTTCCGAACGCACACTCTATCGGAAAATAAAACAGTATGACCTTTAAAATCTTTGGGGACACAAGAGAAAGGCACTTTGGGAACCGTCCCAAAGTTCTAAGCGTGGTATTTTAATCTGTATACAATGAAAAAATATATCCTTAAAATAGTAATGCTTCTCCTTATCTTAATTGAACAAGGTTGTGGTGCATATAATTTTACCGGCGGAGATGTTGGCGCAGCCAAGACTTATCAGGTAAATTTCTTTCAAAACTATGCTTCCCAGAACGCTACTTCTTTTTTTGACCCCGGACTCGATAGGGATTTTACCCTATCGTTACAAGATTTGATTTTGAACCAGACCAGTTTAAATCTGGTAAAATCAAATGGGGATTTGCTTTACGAAGGTGAAATTGTAGAGTATAGGGTATCCCCCACAACAGCAACCGCCGATCAAAGAGCGTCGCAGAATAGATTGACCATGAGTGTCAACGTCCGCTTTTTTAACAAGACCAAGGAAGATGTGGATTTTGAAAGACGATTCTCGTTCTTTTTTGATTTTGATGCAAATACCCCATTGGCATCCATAAGGGACGAAGCCCATTTGGAAATTTTTGAAAGAATCAACCAGGATATTTTTAATGCCTCCTTGGCAGATTGGTAACATACTATGAACGTACAGGATTTTACATATCTACTACAGCATCCGCACAAAGTGGTCTCGCCCATACAGACCAAACAGTTAGAGGACGTGCTAGAAGAGTATCCTTACTTTCAGGCAGCGAGGGCCATTCATTTAAAAGGACTCAAGAACCTTAACAGTTTTAAATACAACAACGCGTTAAAGGTAACCGCCGCCTATACTGCGGACCGGGACATTCTTTTTGATTTTATTACTGCCAAGGAATTTTTGCAGAACACTATAGCGGATACCATATCCGGCAAAGCTCCCCCACTAAGCGAACAGGAAATTATATCGGAGGAAGTGCAACCCAATCCCAGAACCGAAACTTTACTTATTGAAGGATCATTGGATAAGCCATTACCACAGAATGCAAAAGATGCCGATCAAATTTTGGACCCCTCACTTTTTAAATCAAAGGATCCAAAGGTTGATAAGGCAATCCTGGAAGCTAAGAAAAAAGCGGAAAAAGAATTAGAATTAGGGAAACCATTATCCTTTACCAAAAAAGAAAAGTACTCCTTTGGGGAATGGCTGCAACTCACATCCCTTAAGTCCATAAAAAGAAAAGAAAAGGAAAGGGAGCATACCAATATGGAGGAAATTCATTTTCCTTTGGAAGAGGATATTTTAAAAAGGAAAAAGTTTGAGCTTATCGATAAATTCATAGAAACCAATCCGAAAATAGTCCCACAAGAAAAAAGTATCCCAAAAATTGATATCAACGAATCTGTTAAATTCGATAAGAACGAGTTAATGACAGAGACCTTGGCCAAGGTATATTTAGAGCAAAAAAAGTACAAAAAAGCAGTACAGGCGTACAAAATTTTAAGTTTGAAATATCCGGAAAAAAGTGGTTTCTTTGCAGACCGAATTAAAACAATAGAAAAAATTCAACAAGAAAATACAGATATATAATGAGTACGTTTTCAATATTTTTAATCCTGATAATCGTTGTTTGCCTGTTGTTGGTATTGGTTATCATGGTGCAAAATCCCAAAGGAGGCGGATTGTCTTCTTCTTTTGGCGGGGGTGGAACCCAAATAGTCGGTGGTGTAAAAAAGACCGGGGACTTTTTGGATAAGAGCACATGGACCCTGGCTACTTTATTGATCGTTCTAATATTGTTGTCCAACGTAGCATTAAAAGGCAGCTTTGGGGAAGCAGATTCCAAATTGCTTCAAGGAGACGATATAGAGACAACGGTGCCGGAAGAGGTAGTGCCAGAGCAAGCTCCGGCAACAAATGAAACAAATCCTTTAGATACCATTCAATAAGGAATTAGAAAAAACTATAACAAAAAATGCCAGCCTAAATGACAAGCTGGCATTTTTGTTTTAACAATATGTCAGTTTTAAGGCAATGGCATAATTTCTGCCTAGGTAATCGAGAATTTTAAACTTTCAACTTAAAAATAAAAATATGGCTAAAGTTAACATTAAACCATTAGCGGACAGGGTACTTATAGCCCCTATGGCAGCTGAAACCAAAACTGCGTCAGGTATCATTATTCCGGATACCGCAAAAGAAAAACCGCAAAAAGGCAAAGTTGTGGCCGTTGGCCCGGGCACGAAGGATGAAAAAATCACTGTTAAAATTGGAGATACCGTTCTTTATGGGAAGTATGCCGGTACCGAATTAAAATTAGAGGGTGCCGATTACCTAATGATGCGCGAAAGTGACATTTTAGCAATTATTTAAAATATAATTTTATTCCCGAATATATGGGAGTCCAAAAACAAACTATTATATAACAATATAGATTCCCGCCTTCGCGGGAATGACAAACAAAATTTAAAATGGCAAAAGAAATAAAATTTGATATTGAAGCACGCGATGGCCTTAGGAGAGGTGTAGATGCCCTGGCCAATGCCGTTAAAGTAACCTTAGGACCTAAGGGAAGAAATGTAATTATCAGTAAATCATTTGGTGCGCCACAAGTAACCAAAGATGGTGTTACCGTGGCCAAAGAGATCGAATTGGTGGATGCCCTTGAAAATATGGGTGCTCAAATGGTAAAGGAAGTTGCTTCCAAAACCAATGATCTGGCAGGTGATGGCACCACCACAGCAACCGTACTGGCACAAGCAATTGTTAAAGAAGGTCTTAAAAATGTTGCGGCAGGTGCAAACCCAATGGACCTGAAACGAGGAATCGACAAAGCAGTAGAGGCAATTGTAGAGAATCTCACAAAACAGTCTAAAAAAGTGGGAGATTCTTCAGAAAAAATAAGACAGGTAGCCGCCATCTCGGCCAATAATGATGAGACCATAGGGGACCTCATAGCACAGGCTTTCGAAAAAGTAGGTAAAGAAGGTGTTATTACCGTTGAAGAAGCCAAAGGAACGGATACTTATGTAGATGTTGTAGAGGGAATGCAGTTTGATAGAGGATATCTATCCCCTTACTTTGTAACCGACTCTGAAAAAATGATCGCCGATTTAGAAAACCCCTACATTTTATTGTTCGATAAGAAAATCTCGGCAATGAAAGATTTGTTGCCCGTATTGGAGCCTGTAGCACAATCTGGCAAACCTTTATTAATCATTGCAGAAGATGTAGATGGTGAGGCGCTGGCTACTTTAGTAGTAAACAAATTAAGAGGTTCCTTAAAAATAGCCGCTGTTAAAGCTCCAGGATTTGGTGATCGAAGAAAAGCGATGTTAGAGGATATAGCCATCTTGACCAAAGGTACCGTAATCTCCGAGGAAAGAGGTTTCTCTTTGGAAAATGCCTCTTTGGATATGCTGGGAAGTTGCGAAAAAATAACCATTGACAAGGATAATACCACTATTGTAAATGGTGCCGGCGTTGCTAAGGATATCAAAGCAAGGGTAAACCAAATTAAATCACAGATCGAAACTACTACATCTGATTACGATAAGGAAAAACTACAGGAACGCTTGGCCAAATTGGCCGGCGGAGTTGCCGTACTATATGTTGGCGCTGCCTCCGAGGTTGAGATGAAAGAGAAAAAAGACAGAGTGGATGATGCATTACATTCTACAAGAGCAGCTGTAGAAGAAGGTATTGTTGCCGGTGGTGGGGTTGCGTTGATAAGAACCAAATCTATGCTTTCCAAGGTAGCGGTTGAAAATGCGGATGAAGAAACCGGATTGCAAATTGTAACCAGAGCTATTGAATCTCCGCTACGTACCATAGTAGAGAATGCAGGTGGCGAAGGTTCCGTAGTTGTAGCCAAGGTATTGGATGGCAAAGGCGATTACGGTTATGATGCCAAATCCGAAACCTATGTAGATATGCTTAAAGCAGGTATCATAGATCCTAAAAAAGTAACTCGGGTAGCATTGGAAAATGCAGCTTCTGTTGCAGGTATGATCTTGACTACCGAATGTGCATTGACCGATATCAAAGAGGATGTTCCTGCTGCAGGCCCACCAATGGGCGGTGGCGGAATGCCAGGTATGATGTAGTAGCGAGCTACAACAAGCAAGTATTTAAAACCGTCCCGATGTAAACGTCCGGGCGGTTTTTTTATGGAAGTAATTTTAGTATCTTGAAGGGAAAAGACACCATGAAATCTTTTCTTCTATTTTGTATTTTACCACTATCTTTTTTGGCCCCATTTTCCAGTATTGCCCAAAACAATGCTCTTGATTCGCTAGAACAAAGTTACGAGGCCCATTTTATACAACAAAGGGAATCGGTACACCTTCATCTGAACAAGACCACCTATCTGATAGGGGAAGAAATTTGGTGGAGCGCTTATGTCTACAATAAAAAAGTCAATATGCCTTCCTTGGAAACAACCAATCTTTATTGCGGCATTTATGACCGGAACGGAAAACAAATACAGAAAGAGCTTTTCTTGGTAAAAGATGGTAAAGCCCATGGGAGTTTTGAAATTACAGAAGAATTTGCCAGTGGCACTTACTTTATTAAGGCAGGGACATCATGGATGAAAAATTTTGAGGAAGAGAACGATTTTGTACAGCGCATAACCATCATTAATGACTATTTAGCACCGGATGAGAACACTACCGCAACCTATGATCTACAAATCCTTCCCGAAGGCGGTCACCTTATCGAAGACGTTGCAAATACGGTTGGGGTTAGGGTGACGAATCAAAACGGAAAGGGAATCAAGATTCTAAAAGGCGAGGTTTTGGATCAGGATAATGTGGCCGTAGCCAATTTTTCAAACAACTATTACGGAGTGGGCAAGTTTGATCTGATCTACGAAAAAAGTAAAGTCTATAAAGTTAAGATCACTTTGGGAAACGGAGAAGTTATCCAAAAGGAGGTTCCGATAGCCAAGGAAAAAGGTATTGCCCTTGCGGTAAACAATATCATGGATAACAAACTTGTAGTATCCCTAAAGACCAATGTACGTACCTTGGAAGATATTAAAAAAGAGCATTTCTATCTGGCCGTTCACAGGGACGGCCTGATGGCGCTCAACTCCTTTGCATTTGAAGAAACTACCAAGACCATCAATATTGCAAAAAGTATGCTCCGGAGCGGCACTAATATCATTACCCTGTTCAACAAGGACCTACAACCGGTTTCCGAAAGACTTATTTTTAACTACACCAATGTAAACATATCAAATGTTAGCTTGGAAAGGCCTTTGAAAAAAATAAGGGATTCCATATCCTTAAAAATCAACGTCTTTTCCAAGAACAATACCGAAACTTCCCTAAGTGTAACCGCATTACCTGCAGGTACCATCGCAAATAGCCCTCACAACGATATTGTATCCAATTTTTTATTGCAGTCTTATTTAAGATCAAGGGTGGAAAATCCCGGAAGGTACTTTAAGGACATTACCAGGAAAAAGGAATTTGAACTGGACTTGATTTTGTTGACACAAGGTTGGAGCAGCTATAATTGGAATCATATTTTTAATACTCCACCACAGACTGCACACCCGTTTGAATTTGGGATTACCATTAAAGGAAAGCTAAATTCCAAAATCCGGAAAGGGGATCAATTGGTCATCAATCAAGGGGATATTAATTCAATGCTGTTTTTAGAACTTGCGGAACAACCCAATTTTAGCATTACCGATGTGCTGTTGAAAAATGGGGATACCATAAAGCTTGCCCTAAAAGGAAAAAATAGCTCGTTGCGCAAGCCCAATCTGGATATCGATTTTATTAGCGCTATTAATGCGAACGACTCCATTTCCTTTGGATCAGGAAGCAACCTATCATTAAGCTTTGCCAATATGGCTATCACAAATGAAAATATGAAGGTCCAAAAGAGTTTTGTGCTCAAAGATGCTATAGCTTTAGATGAAGTAGTGGTGGTTCAGGAACAGAAACTCACCAGGAAATCACCCCTGATAACGAGTATGTTTAGAGGCTTTAAAATTGGAAAGGATGAATTAAGAAGGAATGCCGTATTAACGGATTTTATCAGAAAAAATGGCTTTAACGTTACTATAAATACTGGAAACGGACAGGTTTTCATAGCTAATACAAGACCTTTTTCAGGGCCTGTAGCTGTTTATTTGAATGATTTTTTGGTACGTGATGGGAATGATTTATTCAATATTCCAATGAGTAGAATAGATGAAGTCTATATTGAAAGGGATGGTTTTTCAGGGGACTCAAATGCATCTGGAGGTACCATACGCATCTATCAAAAAGAGGGTGGGGCCGGAAATTCCAGGTCTAGTTTTGCGGAAAAACTGGTTGTCAATAGTTTTACAAGACCTAAAGAATTCTACAGGCCCAGATATAGCTCATACTTAAGTAAAGATTTCATAGAATTTGGTGTAATCCACTGGGAGCCCAAACTTGTTACCGGTGAGAACAGTTCGGTAACAATCAAGCTTCCTAACGATGATGTTTCCCAAATGAAAATCTTCGTAGAGGGTATGGGTGCCGACGGATCCCTAGTATCCCATGTTCAGGAAATTTCATTGAAATAACATCCAAAATGCACAATGGGTTAAGATTACAATAGTTTCCCCAAAGTGTGGCAGTATTCCCATGCTCGGAAGTGTAGTTGACCCACATTGTAATTTCTCGCGAAAATATCGACTTAAAATGGACTTTTAAATATCTTTACAAAAAATGTCCTATGCTTAAAGACCTGGAACCAAAAGTTTCTACTATCCTCAATGATCATGGTATTACCTCTGATCTCCGCCTACAACAAATATGTGAACTTTTAAGGGATACCGTTCCCCATTATGATTGGGTAGGTTTCTATTTTAAAAATGGGGATAAGGAGGAACTAAAGTTGGGTCCTTACTCCGGTGAGCCCACCGATCATACTATTATTCCTTTTGGCAAGGGTATTTGTGGACAGGTAGCCGTTTCCAATGAGAATTTCGTGGTGCCCGATGTAAAGGCCCAGGACAACTATATAGCTTGCAGTATTACGGTAAAGGCAGAAATTGTAGTACCGCTTTTTGTACATGGAAAAAACGTGGGGCAAATCGATATTGATTCCAACACTCCTGATCCCTTTACTTCCGAAGATGAGCGCTTTTTAGAATTCGTAAACCAAAAAGTGGCCGAAATTCTTTAAAACTTTCGTGATTTTGTTAATAACCCCTCCTTTTTTTTAAGTTCAAAAAAATTACATTTGTGCGATTGCCTATCGCTCTTTTTAAGACGCCATCTTAAACCATGTCCGGCTTTATAAGGAACGTATAAGCATCTAAATCCATAACGCTAAGCACACTACAATGAGTACTACAAAAAAAGCCACTTCCGCATTAATATCGGTATTTCATAAGGAGGGTCTTGAACCGATAATAAAAAAATTCCACGAATTGGGGATTACCATATATTCCACTGGCGGTACAGAAAAATTCATTAAAGAACTAGGTGTTGATGTGGTTCCCGTAGAGGAAGTCACCAGTTATCCGTCCATACTCGGCGGTAGGGTAAAAACTTTGCATCCCAAGGTATTTGGCGGAATTTTGAATAGGCAGGATAATGAAAACGATGTGGCACAATTGGAAGAATTTGATATTCCGCAATTGGATATCATCATTGTGGACCTATATCCTTTTGAGAAGACCGTTGCCATGGGAGCATCCGAACAAGATATCATAGAAAAAATAGATATCGGTGGCATTTCCCTGATCCGGGCAGCGGCTAAAAACTTCAAGGATGTGCTCTGTGTTTCCTCCATGGAGGACTATAACGATTTTTTGGGTTTGATTACGGCAGGGAACGGAAGTACTACCTTGGAGCATCGAAAGCGTTTTGCCACCAAGGCCTTTAATATATCCTCCCATTATGACACGGCCATTTTTAATTATTTTAATCAGCACGAAGCGGCCGTGTTAAAAATTAGTGAGACCAAAGGACAGGTCTTGCGATATGGGGAGAATCCGCATCAAAAAGGGTTTTTCTTCGGTGATTTTGACGCCATGTTCTCCAAACTTCACGGTAAAGAACTATCCTATAACAATTTGTTGGATGTTGATGCCGCCGTAAATCTAATGAACGAGTTTAAAAATGACGCCCCCACTTTTGCCATCCTAAAGCATAATAATGCATGCGGACTTGCCCAAAGAGACACCATTCATCAAGCATATATAGATGCCTTGGCGGGAGACCCCGTTTCCGCATTTGGAGGAATATTGATCAGTAATACGGAAATTGACGAACCTACTTCCGAAGAAATCCACAAATTATTCTGTGAAGTGGTCATAGCACCGAGCTATTCGGACAGGGCATTGGAAATTCTTAAGGGGAAAAAGAATAGGATTATCCTGATACAAAACGAGGTCGATCTACCGGCAACTATAATACGTACCTGTTTAAATGGGGCGTTGGTACAGGATAGGGATCTAAAAACCGACGCCGTTACAGATCTAACATATGCCACGGTTAAAAAACCGTCCGACCAAGAATTGGAAGACCTTATTTTTGCTTCTAAACTTTGTAAGCACACCAAAAGCAATACCATAGTTTTAGCCAAAAACAAGCAACTCTGTGCCAGTGGCACCGGACAAACCTCTAGGGTGGATGCACTCAACCAAGCTATCCACAAGGCACAATCCTTTAAGTTCGACCTAAATGATGCCGTTATGGCCAGTGATGCTTTTTTTCCCTTTCCAGATTGCGTGGAAATTGCACATAAAAGTGGTATTGGAAGTGTTATACAACCCGGAGGTTCCATAAAAGATCAATTGAGTATCGATTATTGTAATGAAAATGGAATTTCTATGGTAATGACGGGCACACGTCATTTTAAGCATTAATTTTGCTACTTTTGTCGGTAAAACTTACTTTTAATCTGAAACCAAACTAATTATAATGGGATTTTTTGATTTCTTAACCGAGGAAATAGCTATCGATTTAGGTACAGCGAATACCCTCATCATACACATGGATAAGGTTGTTGTAGATAGCCCCTCCATTGTTGCCAGGGATAGAATTTCCGGCAAGATTATCGCCGTCGGCAAAGAGGCCAACATGATGCAAGGAAAAACCCATGAAAATATCAAAACCATTAGACCACTAAAAGATGGTGTAATAGCGGATTTTGATGCATCCGAGAAGATGATCAATATGTTCATTAAGAACATTCCCGCCCTTAAGAAAAAATGGTTCCCGCCCGCTTTGCGTATGGTCATCTGTATTCCATCGGGTATTACCGAGGTAGAAATGCGAGCGGTAAAGGAGTCTGCCGAACGTGTTAATGGGAAAGAAGTTTATTTGATCCATGAACCCATGGCCGCCGCAATAGGTATAGGTTTGGACATTATGCAGCCTAAAGGAAATATGATCGTAGATATAGGAGGAGGTACCACAGAAATTGCGGTAATAGCATTGGGTGGTATTGTTTGTGACAAGTCCGTTAAAATTGCAGGTGATGTGTTTACAAATGACATCATTTATTATATGCGTACCCAACATAACCTATACGTAGGGGAAAGTACCGCCGAGAATATAAAAATAGAAATCGGATCCGCTACGGAAGACCTTCAAACACCTCCTGATGAAAAATCTGTTCAGGGACGCGACCTATTGACCGGAAAACCCAAACAGGTACAGATCTCATATAGGGAAATTGCCAAAGCATTGGATAAATCTATTCTAAGGGTAGAGGACGCGGTTATGGAAACCTTATCGCAAACCCCCCCGGAATTGGCAGCGGATATCTATAATACCGGTATTTATTTAGCGGGAGGAGGATCCATGTTAAGGGGACTCGATAGGCGTTTGTCACAAAAAACGGACCTGCCCGTTTACATAGCCGAAGACCCTTTACGCGCTGTAGTGAGGGGAACCGGAATTGCATTGAAAAATTTGGAACGTTACAAAAGTATACTCATAAAGTAAATTCCGGGAACTATATGGATAAATGTACCTCGCTTCCCTTTGGAGCGTACCAAAAAAGTATACTACCCAAATAAAAAAGTGAATGCGACAGATTATCAACTTTATCATAAGATATAAAACTTCATTGCTTTATTTCTTATTGTTGATTATTTCATTGGCCTTTACGGTTCAGTCCCATTCTTATCACCGTTCTAAATTCTTCAACTCCTCCAATTGGATTATCGGAAGTATCTATGAAACCTCCAGCGGTATATCCTCCTATTTTAATCTAGGCGAAGTGAATCAGAGACTGTTAGAGGAAAACCGGCAGTTAAGGAAACTTTTGTTCAATCTGGAACCATTGGATTCCATAGCATTGGACACCTCAAATATTAATTATACAATCTTGTCGGCACAGGTCATAAAGAATAGCTATGCCAACCCACAAAATTACATTACTATAAACAAAGGGAGTAAACAGGGCATAGCACAGGATATGGGCGTTATAACTGCTAAGGGAATTTTAGGAATAGTGGAGAATACCTCGGGAAATTACGCAACGGTCCAAAGCATCCTGAACACCAAATCCAACATTAATGCCAAAATTAAAAATTCCGATCACTTTGGTTCCTTGGTCTGGAATACGGAACAATATAACATAGTTCAACTACAGGATATTCCTAGGTTGGTTTCACTGTATGTAGGAGATACCATTGTAACTGGTGGCAGCAGTAGTATTTTCCCGGAAAACATACCTATTGGCACTATACAAAAATTTGATTTGAACACCTCCAAAAGTTTTTACGATATTCAAGTTCAACTGTTCAATGATATGACCAATATTAAAAATGTATATCTGATCAATAATATCAATAGACCCGAGATACAGCAATTGCAATTGAAAACGGACAATGACCAATAATTATTATTTTATAAATATCATCCGATTTATGCTGCTTGTCCTGGTACAAGTACTTGTTTTTAACAAGCTTAATTTTTTTGGTTTTATAAATCCAATGGTCTATATCTTATTTCTGTATTGGTATCCCATAAAAGAAAACAGGGCCGTATTTTTAGGGGTAAGCTTTTTGTTGGGGTTAACCTTGGATCTCTTTTCCGATACCATGGCATTACATGCGGCTTCAACCGTTACGATTGCATATTTAAGACCCATCATAATGCGATTTTGTTTTGGTGTAAATTATGAATTCCAAAGTTTTAAATTATCTAGTACTACCAAGGCACAACAAATCACGTTTTTAGCGTTATTAATATTGACGCATCATCTTATTTTCTTTTCCCTTGAAATTTTCAGTTTATCAAATTTGCTGTTAATTTTGAAAAAAGTTTTATCCATAGGTGGGGCTACCTTGGTATTATGTCTATTATTCGGTTCACTTTTCAGTATTAACAAAGAATGAAGAAGATCCTTTTATCGTCTATTATCGTTATCGTTGGAATTACTTTTATCGGCAGATTGTCTTATTTGCAGATATTCAGTTTTTCTCCCGATCAGGTTTTGGAGGATACCGCAATAAAAGCCATATATGATTATCCGGAAAGAGGTTATATCTACGATAGAAATGGAAAGCTTTTAGTGGCCAACCAACCTGCCTATGATGTAATGGTAATTCCAAGAGAGGTAAAACCCTTGGATACCTTGGAATTTTGTGGCCTTTTGGGAATAAACAAGGAAAAGTTTATTGCAACATTGAACAAGGCGAGAATATATTCCCCTAGGCTACCTTCTGTTCTAGTGCCCCAATTGTCCAAGGAAGATTATGCCAGGCTACAGGAAAAGATGAGGAAATATGAAGGTTTCTATATACAAAAGAGATCTTTGCGCTACTATGCAACGAATAGCGGCGCCAATGTGTTGGGATACATTAGTGAAGTAAACGAACGCGATCTAGAAAAAAACCCTTATTACGTTGCCGGTGAACTTACGGGAAGAACAGGAATAGAAAAGCAGTACGAAGAAGTCCTAAGAGGTAGAAAAGGAGTGCAATATATTCAAAAAGACCGTTTTAACAGGGATATTGGTCCTTATAAAAATGGCATATTGGACACGCTACCAGATCAGGGAAAAGAAATACAGGTTACATTGGACAAAGTCCTTCAGGAATATGGGGAAAGATTGATGCATGGTAAAAGGGGTGGAATCGTTGCGATCGAACCCGGTTCGGGAGAAATTCTGGCATTGATTTCCGGTCCCACCTACGACCCATCGCTTTTAGTAGGAAGAGAACGGTCTAAAAACTATACAAAGCTTTATTATGACACCATAGCCAAACCCACCTGGGATCGCTCCATATTGGCAGAACCTTCGCCAGGATCTCCTTTCAAGACCATGAACGCATTGGTGGCACTGCAAGAGGGAGTCATAAGACCGGAAACTACTATCAGGTGCTATAATGGCTTTTATGTGGGCAAAAAGAAACGGGGATGTCATTGTGGTGGCGGAGTCCGAAATTTAAATTCCGGAATATATAATTCATGTAATGCCTATTTCGCCGGAACCTTTCGGAAAATATATGAAAAATTCCCTTCTACCGATGAGGGTATGGACGTATGGGAAAAACACATCAAAAGCTTTGGGTTAGGAAATTATCTGGGTTATGATTTGCCAACGGGAAGACGTGGTAGAATCCCCGCTAAGACATATTATGATAAGGTTTATGGAGACAATCGTTGGGCACCTTCCTATATCATTTCCAATTCCATAGGTCAAGGAGAAGTAGCGGCAACTCCCATTCAATTGGCAAATATGACCGCGGCCATAGCCAATAGGGGTCATTACTTCACTCCTCATATTATTAGGAAAATTGGCGGTGAGGATATTAGTATTCCTGAATTTACAAAGCCAAAGCATACGACCATAGACAAAAAACATTTTGAGCCCGTTGTCCAGGGAATGGCGGATGTATATAACAAAGGAACTGCAAGGTGGGTACAGATAGAAGGAATTGATATTGCCGGGAAAACGGGTACGGTTGAAAATTATACAAAAATTGACGGAGTGCGCACACAACTTACCGATCATTCCGTTTTTGTAGCCTTTGCTCCTGTGGACAATCCTAAAATAGCAATTGCGGTTTATATAGAAAATGGGTATTATGGGTCTAGGTATGCAGGACATATTGCCTCCCTGCTGATCGAAAAATACATTAAGGGAGAAATAACCCGCAAAGATCTGGAGCAACGGATGTTGGAAAAAACCTTGGAACATGAATACGCCAAACCGCATAGTGGGCAACCTTTCAAGATAAACGAGTATGTCTGGTAGAAACGTTTTAAAACGGGTTGACTGGCTTACTGTTTTAGTTTATGTTGCTTTAGTTGGTATTGGATGGATAAATATATACTCCAGTACATTTTCCGAGAGCAACCCTTCTATTTTTGATTTTGGACAGCTGTACGGAAAACAGTTGTTCTTTATTGGGGTCAGCATTATTGCCGTTTTGGTCATTCTTACTTTAGAGACTAATTTTTATGAACGTTTTTCGAGTATTTTATACATTATTTCCATAGCACTCCTGCTTGGTCTTTTTGTTTTTGGAAAAACCATTGCGGGGGCTACTTCATGGTACGATCTAGGTTTCTTTAATTTACAACCCTCTGAATTCGCTAAATTGGCCACCGCTCTGGCATTGGCCAAATATCTAAGTGATATACAGACCGATATTAAGCGTAGAAAGGATCAGCTATATGCTCTCCTGATTATTTTGATTCCTGCATTTTTGATTGTTCCGCAACCAGATCCCGGCAGTGCTTTGGTTTTCTTTGCCTTATTATTTGTTTTGTTCAGGGAAGGTCTCCCTTTAATTTATTTGGGATTGGGCTTTTTGGTCGTTATCCTATTTATAGCCACATTAATGTTCGGGACCATTTGGGTAGGGATTGCACTGGCCTTGTCCATAGCAATTTTTTTGCTATTAAAGAGAGCTACTTTTAAAGTCCCTATTTTACCCTTGATTTCTTTTTTCATAATTGCCATTGCCTTTTCGTTATCCGTAAACTTTGTGTTCAATTCTGTATTTGAGCAACGCCATAGAGATCGATTCAGTTTATGGCTTCGACTAGAAAAAGATCCAAAAAAATTAGAGGAAATCCGCAAGACCATAGGGTACAACACCTATCAATCCGAAAAAGCCATAGAATCTGGCGGATTCTTTGGAAAAGGCTTTTTGGAAGGAACACGTACCAAAGGGGATTTTGTACCGGAACAACACACGGACTATATCTTTAGTACCGTGGGCGAGGAATGGGGGTTTATAGGAACTGCGACCGTAGTACTCTTTTTTACCATATTGCTTTTACGATTGGTCTATATGGCGGAACGCCAAAAGAGTGCCTTTAGCCGTATGTATGGTTATGGGGTGATTTCCATTCTTCTGATCCATTATTTTATCAATGTAGGAATGGTGATCGGAGTGCTACCTACCATAGGAATTCCATTGCCCTTTTTTAGTTATGGGGGGTCTGGACTTCTAGGTTTTACCATATTACTCTTTATTTTTTTAAAACTCGATGCCAACCGTTTGAACGAATGGGGCTAGAATTTCCAATCCTTGGAATCGACCTTACTTTCTATCCTATTTTCAATATCCGTTTGTACATTCTTAAAAAAGTCTATCCCTGTAAGCTGTTCTATACGATCTACAGGAACTAAAAACTGTTGTAGGGGGGCGGTACTTTCCTTATGTGGGATTAAAAAAGCTACTACTTTTAAACTATTCCCTTCTCCCCGCGATATGATCTTGTAATAATATTTGGGAACCGCAACATCCTCTTCCCCTATAC
>JBATTK010000150.1:0-2964 GCA_049670505.1 Saonia sp. | reverse complement strand
GAGCACATCTGATCCGTTCTGGCGCCGTCGCTCGACATCCTTGAGGCGCTGTTTGGGCCCAAAGAAGAGTGGCCTTACGATCGGCTCAGGTAATGATTAGTTCCCTGTGAAGAACTCTGAAGCTATTGATTTGGCTAAGCGTTTTGGCGGGATCGAGGTAACGAAGTTTGCAAGAAACCGTGGTTTGAGTGGTCGTTTTCCTGCGATTTGAGGTTCGTTTTTCAGCCGGTTTATGATTCCCTGAAGGCCTTCTATCCGGGGGCCAATCGGGGGATCGCATGCGACCGAAACAGCAGCCAAAAGCGCGCCACGACGACCTGTTCCGCGCCCGCCTCGATCAGATCATCAACCTGAGGCACGCGCTTGTCGTTCTGGCCGACAAGATCGACTGGGCCTGGCTCGACGAGCAGTTGGCGGAGTGTTTCTCCGACCAGGGGCGCCCGGCGGAGCCGGTGCGCTTCATGATCGGCATGTTCTTGTTGAAGCACACCTACGCCCTGTCCGACGAGCAGGTCTGGGACCGCTGGGTGCACGACCCCTATTTCCAGTACTTCACCGGCGAGGAGTTCTTCCAGCACACCCTGCCGCACGAGCGCTCCGGCATGAGCCATTGGCGCAAGCGCATCGGCGGCAAGCTGGACATTCTGTTGCAGGAGACCCTGCGCATCGCCCACGACACCGGCGCCCTGAAGAAGAGCGATCTGGCCCGGGTCACCGTCGACACCACGGTGCAACCCAAGAACATTGCCTTCCCGACCGACGCCAGGCTGCTTGAAACAGCGATCCATCAGTTGGGCAAGCTGGCCAGGGAACACGGCGTGCCGCTGCGCCAGTCCTATGCAAGGCTGGCCAAACGGGCGGCAATGATGGCCGGGCGCTATGCTCATGCCAAACAGTTCAAACGCATGAACCGGCAGATCAAGTTCCTGCGCACCCGCCTGGGCCGGATCATCCGCGATATCCGCCGCAAGATCGACGGCGACCAGGAGCTCCAGACGGTCTTCGCCGGGGCGCTGTCCAAGGCGAGCCGGATCCACAGCCAGAAACAGCGCCAACGCGGCCCAAAACTCTATTCCTGGCACGCCCCCGAAACCGAATGTATCGGCAAGGGCAAGGCCAGAGCGCCCTACGAGTTCGGCACCAAGGTCTCGCTCATCACCACCAACAAGCGGTGCAAGGGTGGCCAGTTCATCCTCCATACCAAGGCTTTGCCCGGCAGTCCCTACGATGGTCACACCCTCAAGGGCGTGATCGAGGAGACCGAGACCCTGACCGGCCGTGAGATCGACCGGGCCTATGTCGACAAGGGATATGCCGGCCACGATGCATCGAAACCCCACCGGGTCTTCAAATCCGGCCAGAAACGCGGTGTCCACGGCCAGATCAAAAAGGAGCTCCGACGCCGCTCCGCCATCGAGGCCGTTATCGGCCATTGCAAAACCGACGGCCATCTCGGACGAAACTTCCTCAAAGGCCGCCTCGGAGACCAGATCAACGCCGTCATGACCGCCGTCGGCTACAACCTACGCCTCATCCTCAAATGGTTGACGGAGCTTTTGTGCAAAATCATCGCTGCTATCCGAAACGCCATACCACCTACTTCAGCGCTCAAACCAGCTTCTTAACAACGGACTATTGATTCATGCGGTTTCCACTGGAGAGTGGAGCCACCGCACGCCATACCATTCATGGCGTGCGGTGGCGGGGTGCGGGCCGTGATATCGCTGGCCGTTGAGAGCCGAGCTAGAGTATGGCCGCCCCCGCCTTTCGCCTTTGCCCCGAACGGATACCCGAGCCTCGGGCTCGGATGACAAGCATGGGAGACGCGAAAGATGAGCGAGAGTAGCATCGGCATCGACGTATCGAAAGACCGGCTGGACGTCCATCGTCTGCCGGACGGCGCACAGGCGGCGTTCGCCAATTCGAGAGCAGGCCTGACCAAGCTGATCGGTTGGATCGGCGCCGGGGCCATCGCGCGGATCGTCTTCGAGCCGACAGGACGCTATCATCGCGACCTGGAGCGGCGCCTGTCCGAGGCCGGCTATCCGCTGGTCAAGGTCAATCCCCGTCAGGCGCGCCGGTTCGCCGAGGCCCTGGGCGTGCGGGCCAAGACCGACTGGGCCGACGCGGCGATGCTGGCGCGCATGGGGACCGCGCTGGCCTTGGAGCCGCGGGCGATCAGATCTGAGACCTCACGCGAACTCAATGAATTGATCACCGCCAGGCGGGCGCTGATCAAGGATCGGACGGCGGCGAAGAACCGCGAGAAAGGCCTGCGCCTCACTCTCCTGCGCTGCCAAATCGCGGCCCGGATCACCCAGATCAACGCCGATCTCGACGCCATCGACCGACTGATCGCCGACCTGATCGCAGCCGATCCCGCTCTGGCCGCGCGGCGCGACATCCTCACCAGCATCGCCGGCGTCTCCGACGTGACTGCCGCCATGATCATCGCTCTCGCCCCGGAGCTCGGCTCCCTCGACCAGCGCCAGATCGCCAGCCTCGCAGGCCTCGCCCCGATCACCCGACAGTCCGGCGCCTGGCGCGGCAAGGCCTTCATCCGTGGCGGCCGCGCCGCCCTCCGAGAGACCCTCTACATGCCCGCCCTCGTCGCCATCAGGTTCAATCCAGATCTCAAGAGCACCTATCAGCGGCTCACCGAAAACGGCAAGCCCAAGAAAGTCGCCCTCGTCGCCGTCATGCGAAAGCTCATCATCCTCGCAAACGCACTGATCCGGGAAAACCGAAAATGGACGCCAAAAACGCCTTGAAACAACACGGATACTCTAGCTTGCCGGCGACTGCGGCCGACGCAACGTGGCCAAGCGGCCCCGAATGTCGGCGGCTATCCTGAACGGCGCCTCCGCGGCCGTGCTTGCCTTGTCGACGATACCGCCGACCCGGCGACCGACCTTCAATACTTCGTCGATCCGGCGGGCCAGAAAATCCCAACTGTCCGCATGG
>JBATTK010000149.1:0-14551 GCA_049670505.1 Saonia sp. | reverse complement strand
TATCAAAGGAGCGCGTTTTATCATCAATATGCGTCCAGATTCAAAAATGAACGGAGAATACAGTTTGACGGCAGGAAACCTAAACGCCGTTTTTAAATTGGAAACAAAAAAGTCAAAATACGCCGCTCAATTGGTGCTGCCGGATGGGACAGAAAATAAAGCTGTGTTTACAATGGACGGTAATTTGCCCCTATTGGAATTTGAAATAGACAACAAAAAATACAATCTGGTTGGTTGGACCGATACCGAAGGCGAACAAGTGGTATTTAAGGGCGGTGGCACCATTAATTTTGAGGAAAAAATAACGTGGAAAGCGACAAAGAACACTACTGAAAAGGACAACGGGATCGATAAAAAGGATTCAGTTGAATTGAAAGTTGAAGCAGGGGTAATCTTTCCCTTTATGGCTTTTGGAACGTCCGAAAAAATAGAAGCTGAATCTATATTGATAACAAATGCAACGGTTTGGACCAATGAAAAAGAGGGTATTCTTGAAAATACGGATGTTTTGCTTTCAGATGGAAAAATCGCCAAAATTGGTAAAAACTTAAATTCCAAAGCCACTAAGACCGTTGATGGCACGGGAAAACATTTGACGCCAGGCATAATCGATGAACATTCCCATATTGCCATAAGTGCTGTCAACGAAATTGCTGCCAATTCGGGTATGGTGCACATGCAGGATGTATTGGATTCCGAAGATGCAAGTATATATAGGGCCTTAGCGGGAGGGGTTGTTGCCGCACAACTTTTACACGGTTCTTCAGATCCGGTGGGAGGACAGTCCGCATTGATCAAGCTAAGATGGGGCGAGAACCCGGAAGACCTCAAAATTAGGAATGCTGCACCATTTATCAAATTCGCTTTAGGTGAAAATCCGAAAAGGTCAAAAAGTGCTCCTTCCATACGTTTTCCAAGGAGTTTGATGGGGCTTGAGCAGTTTTATTCCAATGCATTTATGGAAGCCTTGGAGTATCGAAAAGAGTGGAACCGATATAACGGACTTGATAAAAAACAAAAAAGTAGCGCCGTTGAACCAAGAAGGGATTTGTTAAAAGAGGCTATGTTGGAGATTGTGGAGGGCAAACGGTTTATTTCCGCCCATTCCTATCAACAGAAGGAAATGCTGATGTTGATGGACGTCGCCGAACGATATGGTTTTACCGTAAATACTTTTACCCATGCCTTGGAGGGCTACCGCATAGCGGATAAGATGCGGAAACATGGGGTCGGGGGAAGCACGTTTTCCGATAAATGGAACTTTAAATGGGAAACCCGTAATGCTATCCCTTATAACGCAACTATAATGAACAATGAAGGCGTTTTGACCGCCGTCAATTCCGATAGTAGGGAAACCATAAGACACCTAAACCATGAGGCCGCCAAATCAGTTAAATACGGTAATACAAATGTAGAGGACGCTCTAAAGATGGTTACGCTAAATCCTGCAAAACTCTTACGCTTGGATGATACCATGGGCAGCATAAAAATAGGAAAGTCGGCGGATGTGGTACTCTGGTCAGGCCCACCACTTTCCATTTATTCAAAGCCTGAAAAAACCATTATTGAGGGTATCGTATATTTTGATATAGAGCGAGATAAAATGCTTCGAAAGAAAAACCAAGAAGAGCGTGTTCGAATAATCCAGTTAATGAGTACTAATGAAGCCAAGGGAAACGGCGTCTCAAAAATTTCAAAAGTGAAGCCTGAATTTGATTGTGAATATATCGACCTAGGCGAATAATCGTAAAACATAACCGACAAAAATGAAACAAAATAAATTAAAATTTTTTTTGTGCTTGCTTCTAGTATTTCAGGGTGCTGACCAACTCCTTGGTCAGTTGCTTCCTAAACCTGCTGCACCACAATCGGTTCCTATTTTGCTGATCGGTGCTACCGTTCATACTGGAACGGGAGAAGTTCTTGAAAATGCGGCCGTAGGTTTTAAGAATGGAAAAATCACCTATGTGGGAAGTTTGGAAAATATCGTGGCTAAAGAAGCGGATTATGAAATTACCGATGTAAGCGGACAGCATATTTACCCAGGATTCATCCTATTGAATTCCCTGATAGGCATTGAGGAAATTAGTGGAGTTCCCCACTCCAACGACAAACTGGAAGAAGGGGACATAAACCCTAGCTTAAAAACGGTTTTCGCCTTTGATACAGGGTCAGAACACATACCCACCTTACGCTTCAATGGTATATTGTTCGTAGAATCCATACGTTCGGGAGGATTGATTTCCGGTACTTCGTCCCTAATGGAACTGGACGGATGGAACTGGCAGGAAGCAGTTTATAAAGAGGACGCATCAGTACATCTGCACTGGCCAACAGCAACATCAAGTTCCTATGATAAAGCGAGCAAAACCAGAAGTATTAAAAAAAGTACGTCTTACGATTCCAAAATAGAACAACTGCAACAATTATTTTCAGCGGCTGGTTCTTATCAAAAGATAGAAGAAAAAACACCCAATTTAAAACTTGAAGCCTTACAAGGTCTTTTTGATGGAAAAATATCCCTGACAATACACGCTGATGAACCCAAAGAAATTATAGAAAGCGTCAAATTTGCAAAGTCAAATGGGATACGGAGAATAGTGTTGGCAGCTTCCTACCCTGTGCTTTTGGTAAAGGAGTTTTTAGTGGAAAACAGCATACCCGTGGTTTTACCCCCTACCTACGATTACCCGGATAGTGACGGTATGCATTATGATGCGTACTATTCATTGCCCGCAGAACTGACCAAAGCAGGTCTCACGGTTGCCCTAAATCATTCGGGTATGCTCTCAACTTCCAGAAACCTTCCCTTCTACGCCGGTATGGCAGCAGCGTTTGGCATGAAAAAAGAAGAGGCCTTGAAATTGATTTCCCTGAATGCTGCAACGATTCTAGGGGTGGATAATAGGCTGGGTTCCATAACTGTCGGCAAGGATGCTAGTTTATTTGTCTCCAAGGGCGATGCCCTAAATGTGCAAACTAATGACCTTACCCATGCTTTTATTCGTGGTAAAAAAATTGCTTTGGAAGGCCTTCAGGAACAACTTTATAAGCGTTACTCCGAAAAATATGGTCAGGGCGAATAACCATTAGAATTTAATCTTCTACAATTATTTCAAGATGAAAAATTTAATACTTCTTTTCTACATTCTCGGCTTTTCTCTAGTTACCGTACAAGCCCAGAAATTTCAGGGACAGCCTCCTATTGAAATAGTCCCAACGGCTTCCAAACCGATACAAAAACAATGGAAGGGCAATTTCTCCTTTAAAAACGAAAACCTGACTTTTTCAAATGATTTTAAAGGTGCGAGACTTAACGGTATTATCCATAATGATAACCATACGTACACCGCCTTGATTACACCAGAAAACACTCCGATAAATACAAGTCCATGGTATGCCTTTAAGGTTTGGGCAAAAGAAAAAAAACAAATTGATTTGGTTTTGACTTATCAAGAATCGGCCAAGCATCGATATTATCCTAAATTGAGTAGAGATGGGCTCAATTGGTTGCCATTGGACTCTGTGGATTATACCGAATATGAAAAGGGAGATACCGATTTTGGGCCGGGATCCCTGCCCCTTAAAGTGAAACTGAAACTTGAGGTAGGTCCTGATACGTTATGGGTTGCAGGTCAAGAGTTGCACACTTCCATTCACGTAAGCAATTGGATAGATACACAGACCCAAAAACGATTTATCACTCAGGAAAATATTGGAAAAAGTAGGGAGGGTAGGGATTTAAAGATGCTCGCCATTGGCAAACAAACCTCCAAGAACATGTTGATGGTCATATCAAGACAGCATCCACCTGAGGTGACCGGTTATCTTGCCATGAAATCTTTTGTTGAGACCATAGCTTCCGATAGTAGATTGGCCCGAAAGTTCAGAAAGAAATTCACTACCTATGTAGTGCCTTTGATGAATCCCGACGGGGTAGACAACGGCCATTGGAGGCACAACGCGGGGGGCGTCGATTTAAATAGGGATTGGGCCAATTTTGAGCAACCTGAGACACAGGCCGTAAAGCGGTTTATGGAAAATAAGATTAAGGAAACTAGAGGAAAGTTTTATTTTGGTATCGATTTTCATTCTACATGGGATGATATTTATTACACGGTAGATGAGAAGCTGGAAGGAAATATGCCAAAATTGGTTCCCGACTGGTTGGAAAAAATAAAAACCGCTATTAACCACTATGATCCCAATATACGCCCCAGCGATAAAATGGAACCGACTACGGTCTCTAGGAACTATTTCTTCGTTAATTATGGTGCGGAGGCCTTGGTTTTTGAAATTGGCGATAATACCCCAAGGGAGTTCCTAAGGGAAAAAGGCAGGATAAGTGCCAATATCTTGATGGAAATGATGCTGGACCGATTAGATTAATGGGCTAATTGACCTAATAACTATAAGAGATAGAGTACATATGAAACAAGCAAACCGCAAACCATCCCCTCTTTCCATTCCAACAATCATATTGATACTATCTTTTAACTTGTCCATCGCACAAGAGAATATAGTTGATAAGGCAATCGAGGTTTCTGGAATGGAAAAAATGCGCAATGCCGAGGCCTACTTTACCTTCCGTGAGCACACCTATGAGTACAAACGGCAAACAGGACATTTTACCTACACAAGAATAGGCAAGAATAGGGATAGCAGTCTAGTCCGCGATGTCTACACCAACAAAGGCTTTTCCCGCCATGTTGCCGATACCGTCGTAAACCTGACCGAGAAAAGAAGAATGGCCTATACCAATTCGGTAAATTCAGTGATGTACTTTGCATTTCTTCCGTTGTGGCTCGAAGATGCTGCCGTGATTCTAGAGGATAAAGGAAAGAGCATGATAAAAGGTAAGGAATATCATAAAATCCGTGTCACTTTTCAACAAGAAGGCGGTGGTGATGATTTTGAAGATGTATTTCTATATTGGTTCGATGTTGAGAATTACAGTATGGATTATCTTGCTTACAAATACTTTACTGGCAAAGGGGGAATGCGGTTTCGTGTGGCCTTTAATCAGCGTACCATTAATGGAGTGCTCATACAGGATTATCGGAACCTGCACCCTAAAATAAAAGATAGTGTTAATTTCGAAAAAATCGAGGATGCCTTTGAAAAGGGCAAATTGGAAGAACTCTCGCTCATCGAACTGAAAAATGTAAAAATCGAATCTATACCCAAACCTTAACTCAGTCTCGAATTCATTCAAAGATCCGAAGTATGTTTCCGGTAAGTTCTGTCTGGAATATTTTCAAGGGGTTACTGGTAATACTGTTCAAGGGCTTTCCGGTTTGGTCAAACCGTGCGCCATGGGTAGAACAGTAGTAAATACCGCCGTCGTTCTCCACAAACCTAACTTCCTCGGTCTGTTGATGGCTACAGATTTGACTGGCCGCAACGAAATCACCCTCCAAATTTTTAACTACCACTACATAATTTTTCAGGATAAAGTCCCCGTTGTTTTGTAGCCCGCCCCCCTCTTCTGAGTTAAGGTCAATGGTAAAATCGATTCCTGTAGGAATAGGTCTCATATCTTCAGGTGCTACGTTGCCATCTTTTGAGCAGCCCTGAACGCAGGGAAAAACTATGGCGAATGCCGCTCCGGCACCCAAACTCCGTAAAAACTCTTTTCTTTCCATATCAAAAAGGTTTATAAAGAATCAACGCTTTCCCATGAAAAATAGTATTAGTCCATAGGCGCTATTAATTATTAGGCGATTTTCAATTTTTACAACATATTTCCTACCAACATGACAATGGTCATGTTTTTGTTTAAACACTTCATTTACCTTTGGACAGTAAATTAGGCCAACAACATCATAACTTACTAATATTTAGTGCTTTGTGAATTTAAAAAATAAACCGGCTATTTGTAAATCTTAAACATTTTTGACTACCTTAATAGAATGAAACGCTTTTTTCATAAAATATTAGCCTTCACTTTAACTTTCGCAGTGCTTTTTTCCACTACGTCTTTTGCAGCGGATATGCACTTCTGTTGTGATAAATTGGTGGATCTTGCTGTTTTCAGTAAAGCAAAGCTATGCTATGAAAAAGTTAAGAAACAAGATGAAAAACCTACCAAAGAATGTTCCGTAGGGCAAATGGATTGTTGTAGCAACCAGACCTTTGTCAAGCAAGGGGACGACAATCTCAAAAAAGCCCAATTAGAGCTGGATGCCAATAAGATTGTCTTCTTACAAACATTTTTCTACACCTACGTAAATCTTTTTGAAGGACTTGAGCTTAAAACAGTTCCCTTTACTACCTACGATCCGCCATGGATCGAGAAGGACATACTCGTACTTCACGAAACTTTCTTGATTTGATTTTTATTCAAACAGATTATTGATTCAATAATCTGTACTTCCTATTGGCCAACACCATGTTTGGCCCCCTATTGTCGTACCCTTTTTCCAACGACACTCATCCCAATTGATTAAAGTACCAAATAGTATTGAGTCTTTGTGGACTTAAGCATTTAAAACATTCTATAAAAATAAAAATATGGATTCTCAAAGAGAATACTGGGTCAAGAATATGGTCTGCAGTCGGTGCCTTAAAGTCATTAAGCAAGACCTTGAAGAAATCGGTGTAGAAGTTCTTTCCCTTGAACTGGGCAAACTAACGGTTCGCATCACTAATGAAATCGATAAAAAAATCGATTTCAAAATAGCGGAAGTGCTTCACTCCAACGGTTTTGAAATCGCCCAAACCGAAGAGGAAATGATTGTTGAAAACATCAAAATCACATTAATCGGACTCGTAACAGGGCTTCCCTTAAACATTAAGGAAAAGACTTCCGAACATTTGGCAGCGGAACTACATCGAGATTATAAGATGTTGAGCAAGGTTTTCTCCAAAAAAGAGAACATCACGATTGAAAAGTACTTTATAAAACTAAAAATTGAAAGAGTCAAAGAGCTCATACAATTGCAACAGCTCGCTTTTTCGGATATAGCCTATCTACTCGATTATAGTAGTGTGAACCACTTATCCAGACAGTTCAAGAACGTAACCGGATTAAGTATGACGGATTATAAAAACAGCCAAATATGGGAACGGAGCTTCCTTGACGAAATTATATAGATAAGAACGAAAATTATGCAGATGTAAACATCCAATAAAAAATAGATTTACTAACAATTCAATACCAATAAAATGAAAAACAAAAGAGATATACGTAGTTGGACCATGGCGATGGTCACAGGTTTATTATTTCTCGGATTCAATAGCCATGCCCAAGACGAATGGGTAGCACCTGCCAGTGCTGATAAGATTGTCAACCCTTTAAAGAGTAATGCCGATGCTGCAGCAAACGGGAAAAGGAGCTACAAAATGCTATGTGTAGTCTGCCATGGAGCCAAGGGCAAAGGTGATGGCATAGGGGGTGCAGGATTAAAACCCAAACCAACGGATTTGACCAGTGCCGAGTTCCAAGCCCAGACCGATGGGGCTATTTTCTGGAAAATAGAAGAAGGACGATCACCCATGGCTTCGTACAAAACAGCAATCCCAGAAAACAAACGCTGGGAAATTATTAACTACATAAGAACCTTAAAACAATGAAAAAGCTAATAATGTTACTAGCAGTAATTGTTATAGGTGGAACCACCTACGGACAGACCTATAACACATTTGAACCGAGCAAGACCCAGTTTATGCTCAGAGGTTATGGGCATACGGGGTTTGAATATATGGATTCAGGGGATGAAACAGAATCAACATTTTTGGGTGCGGCTTTCGCCCCGATCTTTCTCTATAAACATTCGGACAGGCTGATGTTCGAGGCCGAACTGGAATTTGTGTTGGAAGGAAATGAATTAGAAACCGGTTTGGAGTATGCGGATGTCATGTATGTGCTAAACAAAAACATGACGGTTCGCGCCGGTAAGTTCCTGCTGCCTTTCGGAACATTTATGGAACGGTTACATCCGGCATGGATCAATAGATTACCTACAAGACCTCTGGGTTTTGGTCATGATGGAATAGCACCTTCTTCAGGTATCGGGGTAGAATTAAGAGGTGCATTTGATTTGGGCGGTCCTACATTGAACTATTCGGTGTACTCCACTAACGGTCCACGTCTCAAAGACGGCAGTGAAGAACCCGAAGAAGCGGGCTTACTTCAGTTTCAGAATTACGAGGACAACAATTTGGCTAAGGCCTTTGGTGGACGTTTAGGCTTACTTCCCTTTTCCGATTCTTCAACAGAAATAGGGTTTTCAGCGTATTCCACTAGTGGAACGGGAGAAGAAGATTCAGAATATGAAGATATAGGCGCATTCCTCTATGCCTTGGATTTTTCCTTTGTTAAGCAAATAGCGGGGATAGGTGGCGTCGTGGATATAAAGGCGCAATACAATAATTCCAATGTGGATACTGCAACTTATATAGAATTAGAAGATGATATCGCCGAGGAGTACTCCTTTAATAACCAAAGCAATTCTTTTTATGGACAATTAAGCTATCGGCCCACCATGGCAAGCAGTGACTTTGTCAAGAAATTGGAATTTGTCGGAAGATATTCGGATTTCAACGCTCCTGAAGGGGCCGAATGGGAGGAAAAATCAGTTCAATATGCCTTTGGCCTTAATTATTGGCTGAGCTGGCGTTCCGTAGTCAAGTTGAGCTACCAGACCACGGAAACAGAAGGAGGCCATGACGGTGATGGAATCACAAATACAGATGGATTATTTCTGCATTGGGCCATAGGGTTTTAATCGAATCATAAAAAATGAAAAAATGAAAACAACATATAAATTATCAATAGTCTTTGCCTTACTGGCCATCACGAGTTTGACGGTGGTAGCGTGTTCTTCAACCAAGAAAAAATATTCGGATGTGCCCGCCGACACGGTAACGGATACAACTGATGATTTCAAGATAGAGAAATCAGGTGCTCAGCTTTGGGGAGAAACCTGTAATCGGTGTCACATCGCTCCCTCTCCAGCTGATTATAACGACACGGATTGGGAGACCATTAGCCTTCATATGCGAGTCAGGGCCAACCTTACGGAAAAGGAAAGTAAGAAGATTGAGGAATTCCTCAAATCGGCAAATTAAAATGGCTAGAAATATTCCCATAATTATTTCAGTCGAAAAGCGATAGGGACAAATAGAAGCACGAATCCTACAATGGGACAATGCAAAATAGTACCAATTTAAAATAGAATATAATGGACAAATTACCAAAAATTGCGTTACCAGCAGTAATTATTCTTATTGTGCTGATTGTTTTAATTACAAAATCTGCCGTGACAATCGATTCAGGACAAGCCGGTGTGTTGTACAAAACTTTTAGTGGAGGCGTTGTGACCGACGAACCCCCTATGGGCGAGGGTTTTCACATCGTGGCACCCTGGAACAAGGTTTTTATATATGAGGTCAGACAGCAGGAAGTTTTTGAAAAAATGCAAGTGCTTTCTTCTAACGGATTGGAAATAAAACTGGACGCCTCCGCATGGTTTGAGCCAAAGCGGGAATTTTTAGGAAAGCTACACCAAGAAAAAGGGTCCGAATACATTCAACGGGTACTATTACCAACGATACGATCGGCGGCAAGAAGCGTTGTGGGGCGGTATACCCCGGAGCAATTGTATTCTAGTAAGCGAGATGCGATACAGGCCGAGATTTATGAAGAAACCAAAAAAATCGTTGACGGACAGTACATTCAGCTCAATGAGATACTGGTGCGGGATGTCACATTGCCAAGTACCATCAAGGAAGCTATCGAGCGTAAGTTAAAACAAGAGCAAGAGTCGTTGGAATATCAGTTTCGTTTGGTCACGGCTAAAAAAGAAGCTGAAAAAGTGACCATTGAAGCAAAAGGAAAGGCGGATGCGAACAGAATTTTGAGTGCTTCCTTGAACGATATGATATTGCGGGACAAGGGTATCGATGCGACATTGGAACTAGCGAAGTCACCTAACTCGAAAGTAGTTATAGTGGGTAGTGGCGATTCTGGACTACCGTTGATATTGGGCAATAATTGATTGTTTGTTTAGTATGATGGGACAAAAAGTTTAAACGAACCCATTTAAATTTTTTGGATTGAATCGAAATTTAGGACATAAAATGTAGCCCCGAAACGTCGGAGGCAAATAACAGAAATAGTCAAAACGAGTTTAGTAATTCTTAAATAAAATAAAATGAAAATAGTAACACTAATTTTTATGACAATCGGGCTGGTAACCTTAAATAGTTGCACCCAGGAAACAGACGTTAATTCAATTCTTGAAAATCCGGAAACAAAGACTGAGATTTTTGATGCGATTGCCAGTAATCACAGCTACATGACTGAATTCATGGACAACATGAAAGGCAACGACCATGCAATGCAGATGATGCAGGGCAACCAAAAGATGATGGGTAATATGATGAAAGGCCAGGGTATGCAAATGATGATGAAAGATAGCATGATGATGAAAAACATGATGCAATCCATGATGAAAGATGGAATGATTATGGGCAATATGATGAAAATGATGTATGAAAAAGACATGATGAGCCAAGATTGTATGGAGTCCTGCATGGATATGATGGCCGAGAAAGGAATAGATAATATTGAACAGGCCAAATTGGAATTGAGCAAAAGCCAAAGCCATGGCGATCATCATTAGAGAAGATAACATTTAACACTAAAAACAAAAATCATGAAAGGTCATTGGATATGGATGGTTATAGGTTGCGGGCTACCCCTATTACTGATATTTTTCGCCCCGGCACTGGGCATTACAGGATATAACGGGCTTTTTGGCTTTATAATCTTAATGTTCGTGTTTCATCTGATAATGCCCCACGGTGCACATGGCGGACATGCCGGGCATGGTAGGCATAACCATACGGAACAGAATAATAAGCAACACGAAGATGGTAAAGAAAAATCATTGGCAGCAGAAACCAATGAGGAACATAAGGGCCATAGCCATCACTAAAAAAAAGTGGAGACAATGAAACATAAATATCAAATAAACGGCATAAGCTGTGGCGGATGCATTGCTCGGGTTAGAAAAACCTTGGAAGCACACCCGGACATTGAGAAAACGGAAATCTTCTTAAGCCCAAAAGGAAAAACGCTCATCAGCATGAAAAAGAAACTTTCGGTAGAGGATTTACAGCACCAACTAAACAAACTTGAAGGCTATACCATTACAGAGATCATTTGAAAGAATAGTAACCTTAAAACAAAGAATATGTTCTATAGCGATGGATTTTTTTGGGGAATGCACCTTATCTGGTGGGCAATTTGGCTTGTGTTAATTGGGTGGATAATTTTTGCCCCCTCCAGCACATATTACACAGAAACCAATGAAGACGATTTGGTAACAACGCTCAAAATCCGGTTTGCCAAGGGCGAGATTTCCAAGGAGGACTATGAGCAATCAAAGGAACTTTTGAAATCGGACAAATAGTACAACAACAAACAACTATTAATCTTTAAATCTAAAACTATGCATTTTTTCGACGGACACTTGGGCGGTATGCACTTCGTATGGTGGATCATATGGTTGATTCTCTTAATCTGGATCTTCTTTGTCCCATACGACATCCCTTACCAAAAATTTAAAAAGGAAGACCCACTCGCAATTCTCAAAAAAAGATTTGCCAATGGGGAAATTACAAAAGAGGAATTTGAAGAATCAAAAAGGATTCTAAAATCCGAATAGTGTCATTTCAACTTTGACATGACAATAGGAAGTACAAACAAATTATAACACTTAAAATGAATTAAAATGAAAACAACGATCAAAACAGTAATAGGAATTGTATTGGCCACTTTTACGTTATCGGCCTGTGCACAAAAACAGGAAAGTTCTGTAAAGGATATGCTTAAAGACCCTTCCCAAAAGGAGGAGGTCCTGAAATTAATGGTGGAAGACCACGATTTGGGCAAAAACTATATTGCCAAGATGATGGATAATGACCACGCCACGGGCATGATGGTGGACGAGCTCGTAAAAGCGGCGGCAAACGATACCATTCTCGCCGGTAAGCTAAGCGATATGATAACTAGATACCCTGAACTTATGTTACTGACCACCCACCATTTTATGCCAGTTATTGCTGCCGACGAACATATGAGCGACACTTTTTGCGACCATACATTGGAGCAAGAAAATCTGGAAAAGACCATGCACGAAAAGATGGAATACAAAAAGAGCATGGAAAAGAACCATTAATTAAAATTTTGGTTCAAGACAATGGGCATGTACCATACAAATGAATATGAAACAACTATTAATATAAAAACAACAAGCATGAATCGTATCAACGTAAAAAAATTCGGTTTTGCATTCGGACTGACTGGTGCACTGATTTATCTGGGCTGTATGGTGGTCATGGCCACAGCAGGGCAAGAAGGGAGCATATTATTTTTCAATAGCCTATTGCACGGTCTGGACACGACCAATATTATAAGAATGGATGTCCCCCTGCTGGAGGCCCTCTTTGGCATCGTACAAACCTTTATTCTGGGTTGGCTCATCGGAGCATGCATTGCAGGCTTTTATAACGCACAAATTAAGAGGAGATAATCTAAACTTATGGATAGAAGAGACTTTAGGATCTGGTACTGCATCGACAGCTGGTATGTTGTCTTTTTCTGGCAATCTGCTTGCGGCAAGAGCCAAAGAACTGGGTAAATAACAAGGGTCTCACGGAAACCGTATTTGGAAAAAGTGAGCACCGTGTCCAGCAGGCTTTCGTGTATTCCTTAAGTTAAATATTCAATAAACAGTGCGGCGACAGGGAAGAACTGTTGAATCTAGAACATAATTATATCGAATAGAGGATTCCTATGCAATACGTTTGGTTGAGATGGTCGCTTCTCCTCCTTGCCCTTTGGGGTCTGGTTTACATTCTTAAAAAGGATTCTAGGAAAGAGATGCTCAAAATGAGTTGGATAACGATGCCCTTCGGGCTTACAGAGCCTTTGTTCGTTCCTGAATATTGGCATCCGCCGTCCCTTTTCGATTTAGCGATAAAGACCGGTTTCGACATTGAAAGTATCATCTTTTCATTTGCTATCGGCGGCATCGGAACTGTACTTTACAACCTGATTTTTAAACGAGGTTATGTTGAATTCCCGCATACCGAAAGAAATCATAGAAGACACTCCCTGCATGTATATATTCTCTTTGTTCCAGTTTTGGTTTTCGGAGCGTTGAGCCTTTTTACCGAATTGAACCATATTTATTGTGGGATTCTAGCCATGCTAATGGGCGGGTCGTCAACGCTGTATTGTCGGCCAGATTTAATAGAAAAAATTTGGGTCGGAGGTCTATTATTCACGGTGCTCTATTTTATATATTTCGGAAGTATCCTTCCCTTCTATCCCGATTATGTAGAACTCTACTGGAACCTAGAAAATCTGACCCATATCCTTGTTTTGGGCATCCCCATTGAGGAACTGCTGTTCGCGTTCACTTTCGGAATGTACTGGTCTGGGCTGTACGAACACCTGTATTGGAAAAAGTTAATGAAGCCTATTATCATAAGTTGAGATTAGGAGACATAGCATAGAAATATGAACAAAAATTAAATATAAAAGGATGAAAATAGTATTAGCAATAGATGGTTCTGACTTCAGTAAGTTGGCCACAAATGAACTTGCCGCAATGCCGTTGCCTGCTGGGACGGAAATATTTATCATAAATGTGTTCGAAAACCCAATGATTGCCGCTCCAGGTGCTCTCCCATTGGGTGGAACGCTTGGCAACTATTACGAGGAAGCTAAATCAAATACAAGAAAATTGGCGGAAGATATTGTTAATGATGCCTCAAAATCATTAAGAGATAATAATAACGCATTGTCTATAACAACAGCTGTGGTCAATGGCATTCCCAAAAGTGCAATTTTGGAAAAGGCGGAAGCCTTTGATGCCGATTTAATTGTAGTTGGGTCTCAGGGTCATGGTGCATTTTCTAGATTTTTGCTTGGCTCGGTTTCCCAGTCCTTGGCAACACATGCCAACTGTTCCGTCATGATAGTCCGGAAACGCGACTCGAAAGAGAAAAATAATCAGTAAAAGTTAATGAAACAGAATCAAATGTTAAACGGTATCGACGATCATATATGCAAAGTGACGGAAGCAATCTGCTTGCCAAATTCTGGGCTGCCACGGGTAGTTATAGTTGGAGGGGGCTTTGCGGGTTTAGCATTGGTGGAAGGGCTGAAAAACAAGGATGTTCAGATTGTACTGATAGACCGCAACAACTTTCATCAATTCCAGCCCTTATTTTATCAGGTAGCCACTAGCGGCCTCGAACCCGATAGTATTGTGTTCCCTTTTAGAAAACAAATTAAGGGGTATAAGAATGTGAGCTTCAGGCTGGCCGAGGTAAAGGAAATTCAAGCCTCTACCAATACTGTCATAACGGACAAAGGAAAACTTACCTACGATTATCTGGTCTTAGCAACTGGAACAAAGACCAACTTCTTTGGTATGGAAGAAGTGGAAAGAAATAGTTTGGGCATGAAGGATATCCGGGATTCCCTAAATATCCGCCACATGATGCTGCAAAACTTGGAGCAGGCCGCGAT
>JBATTK010000148.1:0-73447 GCA_049670505.1 Saonia sp. | reverse complement strand
TTCTAGCTTCCAATATCCAGTTTATGGTTATCCAACAAACGGCAAGGAGCTATTACCTATTGCCTAATTCCAGTATTCAGTATCTCATCTCTCACTTCTAGTTTCTGGTCTTTGGTTTCTTGTTTCTCGTTTCAGGTTCTGGAATTTGAGGTTTGGGTTTTGGTCTTTCGTCTTTTTCCCCTTGTCTTTGGTCTTTGGAGAGATAGTCTTCAGTTTGCAGTATCCAGTATTGAGTATTCAGATTCCAGCATTCAGTATCTCACTTCTAATTTTTCATTTCCGATTTCGGTCTTTTGTCTTTTGAAAGTCTAAACAAGTTCTATAAGACCAATACACCACCCTCACTCCCAAATGCCCTTCTGTGCAAAGAGAGAACGCCCTAATATCCTCACTGAACACCGAACAAGGAAAATAGCGTCAAAATCTCCCATTTCCCAAAACGGCTATCCAAAGGACAAGGGATTGTACTATCAATAAAAAGCCTAAATTTGTCGCAGAAATAAACCCGCTACATGAATCCTATTACCCAATCATTGCTGTCCCTTGTTGTTCCCCTCTACAATGAAGAAGACAATGTTGCGCTTCTCACACAAAAAATACATGAAAGCCTAGCCGGATATAACTACCAAATTATCTATGTGGATGATTTTTCCAAGGATAGCACACGAAAGATAGTGAAGGAAATGAAAGATGAAAAGGTGCATCTTATTGAACTCAAAAAAAACTATGGACAAAGTTTAGCGTTGGCCGCCGGCCTGGACTATGCCCAAGGCGAATATATCATTACTATGGACGGGGATCTACAAAATGACCCTAGTGATATTCCACAGATGCTGCAATATGCAATGGATGGGGAATATGATGTAATAACTGGAATACGACAAAAACGAAAAGATTCCCTTGTAAAAAAAATCCCCTCTAAGATTGCCAATTTTTTAGTGAGGCGAGTCACCAAATTGGATATTAAGGATAACGGCTGCGCGTTAAAAGTATTCACAAAGGATATTGCCAAAGATTTAAACCTGTATGGGGAAATGCATCGTTTTATTACCCTTTTGGCACATTTGGAAGGGGCCCAGATAAAACAGGTACCCGTAAAACATCATGCACGGCATGGAGGCGTATCCAAATACGGACTGGAACGTGTATTTAAGGTGGTTGCGGATATGATGTTGCTGCTATTCATAAGAAAATATTTTCAGAGACCCATCCATCTTTTTGGGATTCTTGGTGTCCTGCTTATTATTTTGGGTATCTTCATCAATATCTATTTATTGATCATAAAGTTTTCCATGGGCGAGGATATTGGTACCCGCCCATTATTAATATTCGGAATGATGTTTATCCTGGCGGGAATCCAATTGTTTACCATCGGTATCGTCATGGAGCTATTGATCCGCACCTACTACGAATCCCAAAAGAAGCGACCGTACCGAATTAAAAACGTTTTCGTAGGTGGAACGGCGTAAAAAGCTCATAACCGCTCTAAAAGTAATTTTTAGCGCTCTACTCCTCTATTTTATTTTTACCAAAATAAATCTGGAGGATGTTTTGGATACCCTTGGGAAAACAAATCTGTTCTATCTGGTAATAGCGTTACTTTTTTTTACACTTTCCAAGATAATCGCTGCATTTAGACTTAACTTGTATTTTCATCAATTACAAGTCTTGCTTACTCAAAAGAGCAACTTGCAATTATATATTTTGGGCATGTTCTATAACTTGTTTCTTCCCGGAGGAATAGGTGGGGACGCCTATAAGGGTTATCTTATTAAAAAGACATTCGGGATGGATACCAAAAAAGTAGTATCCGTATTGGTATTGGACCGTTTAAGCGGTCTACTGTTGTTGTTCATTTATGCCTGTATACTGGCATTGATATTGGAGACCGAAGTATTGACCCCTTTTCGATTGTTGTTTGCATCGGGAATTATCTTGAGTATTATAATTTTTTGGCTTTTGAACAAGAAATTCTTTGGTTATGTGCTTCCTGTCTTTTGGAAGTCCTTTGGATACTCGGCCATGGTACAACTTGCCCAGCTGGCAAGCGTTCTTTTTATTTTAAGGGCATTACATATAGAAATCAACACCATAGCCTATCTATTTATATTTCTAATTTCCTCTATCGTTTCGGTTTTACCATTGACCCTTGGAGGTATTGGAAGTAGGGAGGTAACCTTCTTCTATGGGGCTTTGTGGTTGACGTTGGATCAAAACACTTCCATAAGTATCAGTATGGTATTTTTTCTGATTACCGCCCTGGTATCCCTCTGCGGAATCTTTTATCATTTTAAAAAGATACGTTTGGTCACGTTAAAAAACGAACTTGTTTAAGCTTTTTCCAAGTGGAAAAAGTTGAAACATGTTACATCAATAAACATGGATCAAGTACATTTTATTCAACACTTTTTTTCGTGTTGCCGGATCCATAAACTTAGCCTGTAAACGAGTAATCCTGAACTGGTCTGCGGTATATTGTTTATCCCAATCGACCCCGATATTACGAAGTTCCACCAATTCCTCATCGGTAACATATACCCAAACATTGTGCATGTCCGTAATATCTGAAATGGAAGAAATCCCAACAGGTTTCCGATTATAGAAATCCAAGGCCCAAGTGTGCCTGTCCGAGAGCTTGATGATGTTATCTACGGGAATTTTATTTTCCGCCACGATACCGGCCATTGTGGAGCCCGCTTGATATTTCAACAATGATGGATAAAAATGGGCATTCAGGACAGCGTTCAACAACAGGGAGCTATACACGGACAAAGTAATGATACGCAAATAGTAGGCTTCCCGTTTTAAACAGAAATAGATAATCACCAGGAACAAAATAATCAATAGTACATATTCTAGCGTACTATCAAACTTGAATACAAAAAAGCATATGAGTACAGAAAAAATAAATACAAGGCTAAGAATAAAGTATTGTACGCCCAACAAGGTCTTTATAGTCTTGCTTTTGGTATACCGATACAGGCTATAAAGATAAGATGCGGTAAGTACGGAAAACAAAGGCATTATGATATTGAGGTAATGGGGAAGTTTGAACTGTGCAAAACTTATTAAGATAAAGATGAGGGTTATTCCACCGAGCGTCAAAAATTCGTACTTGGAATTATACTTAAAGCGCAGTTTCACAAAAGTCTTTGCCCGACACCAAAAGGCAATAAGACCTAAGACCGTCCAAGGTAGAAATACCCATAAAAAGGTGTGGAAAAAGAAAAAATAATCGCTGCTATTTTTGCCCATCCCCTCTCCACTCAATCGTTCAAAACTCTGTTCCCAAAAAATAAAGAAGATACCGCTTCGGCCACTCTTACCGCGAATTACTTTTTCCGGGTGCAGATCAAACTGAAGATAATACGCATACAACATAGGGGCTATTGTTATACCGAAAACCAGCAAAGCGATCAGCACTTTCCAATTTAAAAGCGATTTCCATTGTCTCGTATAGGCCAAATGGCATAGTATGGGGAAACCAATGACCAATAACGCTATCTGCCCCTTTGTAGAAAAGGCAATACCCGCGCCAAAAGCACCAAGAACAAGGTTTCCTAACGATTTTTTATTGATATATGCCGCCAATTGCCAGATGGCAAAAATAGTGAAACCGGTAAGTACGGCATCCGTACGTACATCTATATTGCCCAATACAATAGTCTGTGCCGTTAAAAAAATAAGTGCGGATAATTTACCGATATCTGTATTGTATAACAGTTTTCCAAGGCCACAACAACTGTATGCCCCTAAAAGCGACGCTAAAATAGCAGGTATGCGATAGGCCCAATCGTACAGTCCAAAAATCTTAAAGGACAAAGCTGCCAACCAGTAGTGCATATGGGGTTTGTCCAAATACTCATGGGGACCTTTAAATAAATTGAAAAAATCGTTCTCTTGAAACATCCGCATTGCCATTACGGCGAACTGGGCAGAATCATTTTCAAAAAGTGTTACAAACATTCCGGCAATAAACACCAGAACAATCAGAAAGAATAAAAACCAATACCTCTTATCGGATATCATAGACGAAATTTCTGAAGTGCAAATATATACAACTTTGCAAATAACCAGCTTAAAATCAGTCCTATTAATATACCACTTACCACATCCAAAGGAAAATGGACCCCAATATATATCCTACTATAGGAGACGAAAAATGCCCATAAAATAAGGAAAACTCCTATATATTTATATGTTGTACGAAACAAATATGCGAAGAAAAATGCCGTCGCAAAAGAATTTGCCGCATGTGCGGAAAAATATCCGAATCTGCCTCCGCAGGAACTTTTCACCAATCGCATTAAACCACTTAACCCACTATCATAACACGGACGTAAACGCTGTACGCCATTTTTAAAAAAATTTGCCAGTTGGTCTGTAACCGTAATCATCAGAGCTACCGCTACAAGCAGTAACAAGGTCCTTTTAAGCCCTAAATTTCGATAGGATAAAAAAAGCAATAGCACATATAGGGGAATAGCACTCCATTTGTTGGTTATAAACATCCAAAAACCGTCCCAGTAGGTATTACCAAGATTATTGAGGAAAAGGAACAGCTCCTTATCGTACCGTATCAATTCTTCCAACATATCGGTCAAGATTCGTATCGGGCTACCTCCCTATCATAAAAAGCGGTAGCTTGCTCAATAAGTTGCTCCGCTTCGGATTCCAATTCCTTTTCGTCCTCTTGGGAAAAATCTTCCAACCACTCTACCTCATCATCTTCCAGATTGATGATGAACCTAGGGAATTCCGTATGTATCACAAATATTGCCGAGGGATAATCGGTATTGTCACCTAGCAAGAATTTTGGAAACTCCATGTCAATTCATTTTAAGACTATTGTTCAGCACCTAAATTATTGGCCATGCAGATTTGGCCTGAAAGAAGTGAACTGCCTCAAAATCTTCCAGATACCCTCATCTTTATGGATCAATTTTAATTAAACGCTTGGTCATATAATTAAACCGAATATACAACATAATGGCTGAAGCCGTAAGGCCGGACAACAGGCCTATCCAAATCCCCACACTCTTATATTCCGTATGCAATCCTAAATAGTAACAGATAGGAAAGCCTATCAACCAATAGGCAATAAAGGTAATAAAGGTGGGTATCTTAACATCTTGCAATCCCCTTAAGGCTCCTAGTACCACAACTTGGATGCCATCTGAAATTTGGAAAAAGGCCGCGACCAAAATCAGTCGACCCGCTAAAAATATAACTTCCGTATTATCGGCTTTATTGGCAATATCGTCCACATCCAAATATATGGTAGGCAGCCAATCCTTAAAAACCAGGAAAAGACCTGCGAATACAATCTCTATCAATAAGGTCAAAAGAAATATACTTTGGGCAATACGACGTAATTCTTTAAAATTCCGTAACCCTTTTTGATTGCCTACCCGAATCATGGCGGCTACGCCCAATCCCATTCCCACCATAAACGTCATACTACTTAAATTCAATGCGATCTGATTAGCAGCTTGAGCATTCTTGCCCAGAACCCCGCTCAACCATATGGCGACCGTGAAAATGGCTACTTCAAAAAACATTTGCAGAGCGGAAGGGAATCCCAAAGCTATGATCTTGTTCATTACCTTTTTCTCTATTCGTTTAAAGTTGAAACCGGTAACATAGTCGTGGAACTTTTTTTTATTTTTCAACAATCCCCATATAAAAACTACCATGATAACCCTGGAAAACAAAGTGCCTATAGCGGCGCCTATAATTCCCATTTTAGGGAATCCAAAAGTTCCAAAAATTAGTAAGTAGTTCAATATAATGTTTACCACATTGGCAATAACGGTAGCGTACATAGGATATTTGGTCTGTGATAGGCCTTCCGAAAACTGTTTGAACGCCTGAAAAATAATCAAGGGAACCAAGGAAAATGCTACCAAATCCAGATAAGGGATTGCCAACTCCACCACCTCCGGGGGTTGTTCCATATAATACAACAAAGGTTTACACAGTTGAATAATACCGAAAAGGGCAAAACCCATAAAGGTGCATAAGACCAATCCATGTTTAAGGGCGCTTTTCCCATTGGCTTTATTACCAGCTCCGTCCGCTTCTGCAACCAATGGGGTAATGGCCGTTGAAAAACCTATTCCGAGTGACATTGCAATAAAAACAAAACTGTTGCCCAAGGATACTGCTGCCAATTCGGCCGTACCTAATTGACCTACCATAATATTATCGGCAAAAGCTACGAACGTATGCCCCAGCATACCCAAAATTACGGGAAACGATAGTTGAAGATTATAGCGAAATTCTCTGGTGTATTTCTGCAACAAGGCAAGTGGCTTTAGAACACGCAAAGATATGGGTTAGGTTCCTGATCCTTGATAAGACTGAAGATTTTTTTAATGTTTTTTGACATTGGGGAATATCTTTTGAATTTGGCAATGGCAGTTTGCAGACCCTTTTTGCATAAAATACTGCCAACTGAGACCACACACTCAAAATTTACAACTTCTTAGCTTCCTCCCAAAACACATCCATTTCGGTGAGAGACATCACCTTTAAGGATTTACCGGCATCCCTGGCCTTACCTTCTAGATATTGAAAGCGTTTTATGAATTTTTTGTTGGTTCGCTCCAAAGCGTTCTCCGGATTGATATCCAAAAAACGTGCGTAGTTGATCAAGGAAAAGAGTACGTCACCGAATTCGGATTCCATTTGATCCGCGTTACCGGATTTTACCTCATCTTGTAATTCGGAGAGTTCTTCCTTCACTTTTTGGAATACCTGTTGTGGCTCTTCCCAATCAAAGCCAACGCCTGCTACCTTGTCCTGAATACGATTGGCCTTTACCAATGCGGGCAGGCTATTGGGCACTCCTTCCAATACGCTTTTTTTACCTTCTTTCAACTTTATCCTTTCCCAATTCTGTTTTACCTCTTCTTCATTTTTCACTTTCACATCTCCGTAGATGTGTGGGTGTCTATTGATCAACTTTTCACAAATCTCATCGGCTACATCCGCTATATCAAAATGATTGGTCTCGGAACCGATCTTAGCATAAAAAACAATATGTAGCAAAAGATCGCCAAGTTCCTTTTTTACTTCTTCAAGATCATTCTCCAAAATAGCATCGCCCAATTCATAGGTTTCCTCAATGGTAAGGTGGCGTAAGGTTTGCATGGTCTGCTTCTTGTCCCAAGGGCATTGAACCCGGAGTTCATCCATAATAGTGAGTAACCGATCAAAAGCTTGGAGTTGTTGGGTCCTTGTGTTCATAGATAATATATTTGGTCAAAAGTACGAAGTCAAATGCTTTACATCAACACAAAAAACTTATCTTTAAGATATAAAATGCTCCGTACCATAAAAATTATCGGTTGCCATTTTTTGTCCCGAACTATTTTTTCCGAGGAGCGGACATTGGGTTTCATAGCCAAATAATTGAACAACTCGCAAATTAAAAGTATCTTGGAATCCCAACTTAATGCATTCATGAGATACTTTATTTTTTTGTTTTTGATCGTTAGTGCCCAAGGTGCTATAGCGCAAGACCAGCCTCCGTTTTATGAAGAGGTAGTAGCTATTCAAAAAAAGTACGATACTATTTGGGACACTTCTAGGGAAACCATAGTTTTTACAGGTAGTTCCAGTGTTCGTTTATGGAAGGACCTAGAAGAGGTTTTTCCACAACATCAAATCGTAAATTCCGGATTTGGAGGCTCACAGGCAGATAATCTATTATCCTATTCCGACGAATTGATTCTACGTTATAATCCCAAAAAAGTCTTTATTTATGAAGGGGATAATGATATATCGGCCAAGAGAAAACTAAAGGAGATTATAGGTGACATCGAAAAAATAATTGCCAAAATAAAAGAGAAAAACAATACTACCAAAATTGTTTTGATAGCAGCAAAACCCAGTATTGCCAGATGGCGTTTTCGAAATAAATACAAACGCCTGAACAGAAAATTCAAACGCCTTAGCGAAAAAGACGATTCCTTGGCATTTGCCAATATTTGGGATGTGATGTTGGAAGGCAGAAAACTACGGGGCGATCTTTTTATTGAGGACGGATTGCATATGAACGCCAAAGGGTATGCCCTTTGGTACGATGTTATAAACAACTATATAGAATGAACAGCAAATGCTAAAATCAACGCTATTTAAAAGCTTCGTCGTATTTCTTGGAATCATTGGCCTTCTCGCCTGTGAAGAAAAAAAGACCCCTATTAATTTTCCGTCTACAGACCTAGCATTGGAAAGTATAATTCCCAAACCTTTAAAAATTATCCCGACCCATACAGCTTTTGGTTTAGATAAGTATACGGCCATTTATACTTCTCAAAACGAGTCCGGCTTTCTAGAAGTGGGGAAATTTCTATCCAAAAAAATAAAGGCAAAGACAAATCTAGACCTCTTAGTGAACGAATCCGCTACCGAAAAGGTGGAAAGGATCATATACATTAATCAATCCAACAGCCCGGAATTTACTTCTAAGGAAGCCTATCAACTCTATATCAATAAAGATTCCGTAATCATCAACGCCAAAACGGCCGAGGGAGCTTTTAGGGGGGTACAGACCCTGCGGCAGATTATTCCCGAAAGCAGCAACGATACACTTGCAGAACGCAAAATTTGGCCTATTCCTAGCGGAAAAATCAAGGATAGGCCCAACTTTGAATACCGTGGTACGATGTTGGACGTATCACGACATTTCTTTAGCAAGGAGGATGTAAAAAAATATTTGGACGTATTGGCCTATTACAAAATAAACATTTTCCATTTACACTTGTCCGACGACCAAGGGTGGCGTATAGAAATAAAATCTTGGCCCAAACTTACGGAAGTGGGCGGAAGTACGGAAGTAGGCGGAGGGGAAGGCGGATTCTATACTCAGGAGGATTATACGGAAATTGTGACCTATGCGGCCGAACGATATATAACCGTTATCCCTGAAATAGATATGCCAGGGCACACCAATGCCGCGTCGGTCTCCTACCCCTTCTTGAACGGCAACGGAAAAACACCAAAATTATATACGGGAACGCGGGTAGGGTTTAGCACTTTTGATACAGGAAAAGATACTGTTTATGCTTTTATAGATGATGTGGTGCGGGAAATTTCTGCCTTAACGCCCGGCCCTTATTTTCATATTGGCGGTGATGAAAGCCATGTCACCAAAAAGAAAGATTATATACGCTTTGTTAATAAAGTGGAAAAGATCGTACAAAAACACGGTAAGCGAATGATAGGCTGGGACGAGATCATTCAGGCCGATGTGGATACTACCACTATTGCACAACATTGGAATACCAAAGAAAATGCCATAGCTGCCGCCAAAAGGGGGTCTAAGGTCATTTTATCTCCCGCTAAAAAAACATATCTGGATATGAAATATGATTCGTTATCCAAATACGGATTGGATTGGGCCGCCCACATTCCCGTGGATTCCGCATACCACTGGACCCCAGAAAAATTCATAGAAGGCATTCCGGTGGAAAGTATTCTAGGAATAGAAGCCCCACTTTGGTCGGAAACCATTACCAACATCGCCGAACTGGAATATTTGGCTTTCCCCAGGATTATCGGTTATGCCGAATTGGGTTGGAGCACTAAAGAAAACAGGGATTGGGAAAACTATAAAGTCCGTTTGGCAAATCAGGTCCCATTTTTAAAGCGAGCCAATATACAATACTATCCTTCCAAACGCATTGCGTGGAAGGATAGTGCACATATCCATACCGGAGTTCCAGAAGATTGAGGCAGGAACATCCTGTTACATTAGGTTCTCATTTCTTAACTCCGGGCAATCCTTCGGGTTTTTTGGTCTGCCAATTAAAAGCTTCCGCCTTTTCTTCCTTGGGCCAAACTTCATCCAAGGTGTCGGCATTATATACTTTCCCATTTTTAATTACATGGGTCAGTGTATTCGTATTTCGCAAATCCGATAATGGATTTTTTTCCAAAATTAGTATATCGGCCAATTTACCGGCTTCCAAGCTGCCCAGATCACCATCCAGGCCAATAGCCTCGGCACCAATAATAGTAGCCACTTTTAAAGCGTCATGATTTTCCATGCCTGCACTGGCGACCGACCACAGCTCCCAATGAAAACCAAGTCCCTGTAATTGGCCATGACTTCCAATTCCGGCGAGACCACCGGCTTCCACCAGTTCTTTCATAAACTCGGCATGTTTTTTAAAGATATGCTCCTCGTCCATAAACCAACCGGGCCTTCTTCTACTCTTTCTTGCCAATTCCTTATAAGGTGTAAAATAGTGTAGTTTTTTATCTCCCCAAACATCTTCACGGGAATAAAAATAGTTTTCCGCCCAAGGACCTCCATACGAAACAAGTAAGGTTGGCGTAACCGCCATTTTGGATTGGGCAATGGCCTTTACTACATCTTCATAAATGGGATAAATAGGTAACGAATGTTCATGTCCGGGGTAACCATCCAATAATTGCGTCATATTTAACTTAAAATCCAATCCACCTTCGGTAGTAGGCATCAACTTTAATTCCTTGCAGGCCTCAATAACCCATTGACGTTGTTGGCGGTTTCCTACCAAATACATTTTTATGGTCTTGGTATCAAAATAATCACTGTATTGCCGTAACACATCTTTGGTCTGTTCCAAGCTTTCCAATTGATAGAACCAAAAGCCCAAACCAGGGCCTGTACTGTAAATTCTAGGGCCATGTACCATACCGGCCTCCACCATATCCGAGTAACTGAGTACATCGGTCGTTCCCGTTTGAGGATCTCGGGTAGTGGTAACCCCATAGGCCAAGTTGGCGGAATACATCCAAACCTGATTCTTATGTATCCCCCAATTTGGACGCAAATGGGCATGGGTATCTACAAAACCGGGCATTATAGTTTTCCCCGTAACATCAATTTCCCTTGTATCCTTCGGTACTTCCAAACTGCCGGAAGCACCTACGGCCTTTATTCGATTATTTACGATCAAAACATCTCCCTTTTCAATGAGCTCGTTCCCCTTCATTGTAATGACGTGTCCACCTTTTAACAGGAGATTTCCCTTGGGAGTGTCCTTTATATAAGTAACCTTTATCTTGAATTCATCGGCCAGAAACTTAGGGTCCTTCTTTTTATCCTTTTCCTTGTCGGTTTCCGTAGTATCCGATTTTTTTTCTGATTGCTTGAGTTCTTTCTCTTTCTTTTTTGCCGCTGCCAAGCTATCCTTGAATTGTGTCCCGGTCGCTACGTCATAGCGGAAATGACTTGCTCCCAGGGACCAATGTACTTTTTTCCCGTCCGAAGACCAGTATGGAAACTCCCCGCCCATTACGGTTAATTTCATAGCAGGGAAAGCTGCTTTATCCGCCTTAGCCAATGAAATGGTGGGTGTTTTCCCATATTGCGGAACAGTTACCGTATAAATATCATTATTGATCTTGGCCAAGGCCGTTTTACCATTGGGTGAAATTTTAATTACATTGGGTTTGGATGACTTGTCGGGATCATCGGCCTCCGTTTCCATAGGCAACAAATGATGCTCGTCTAACATATCCTGCGAACCGTAAGTAACAATTCCCTTTAGTTTTAGATGTACTTTTTCATCGGTTCCGTCCCATCGTATGGAAATCAACCCCTTTTCCGGATTGCTCAGATAAATTCGGTCATCCGCTTTAGTGAAATGCGGGAATTGTCTTCCCTTGGACTTATCGATGAAATTAATAGGACCGCCATTAGTACTTATCCATACCAGATTCTCGGTAATCCTACTGGAAAACATTCCCAACAGATCTTGAAAAGATTGGGTACTACCGCTATGAAAGACAATCCTATCCGATTGATAAGACCAGGACGGATAGCTATATACGCCGGCTTCCCGTGTCAGCTGCTCTATTTTAGATCTGCCTTCTACATTAACTTTGTACAAATGTCCACCACCTTCTTCCCAAGTACTAAAAACGATATACTTCCCATCAGGCGACCAAGAGGGTTGCGCTTCTATAAAATTATTTTCCGTCAATCTTTTGGGTGTTCCATTGGGAAAGTCCATGACATACAGTCTATTCAAGGCCGTAAATGTTAATTTGGATCCATCCGGGGATGGCTTGGCATTCCTAATTTGTGTAGCAAGGGCCTCCGCAACGTCCTCAATGGGATACTTAAAAGCCAAACGTGGTCCCATATCCAATTCCACGTCTAGTTGAAAGGGAATTTCTCTTGCGGAATTAGTATCCAAGGATATGGAATGGATTTTACCTCCGTACGAGGCAATTAAATTTTTACTATCCGGTGTAAAGGACATCCCGGGCAATACACCCAAAGGGGCTATGGATTCCTGCTCATCCCGTTGCACCGGATAGGCCAACCAGCGCTCGTCTCCTGTTTTTAGATTTCTAAGCATCAAACCTGTTTCCGCTTCAAACCGGGTCCCATATACCATCCACTTGCCATCTGGTGATAAGGTAGGTGTAAAGGCGGATCCGTATTTTGAAGTGACAACGGCCATATCGCCATCTTCCATATCATAGGTTCCTACTTGATATTGCGGCAATTGTGCATTATAGTTCCATGCGTTTCTACGTTGGGAGAAATACAATAATTTTCCATCTGCACTAAAAGCGGGATCGATCAGTTTGATTTCCTTGGGCTTATCCACCAACTGACTTCCCGAACCGCCTTCCTTATGGTAGATATGTGGTTTTATGTTACGCCTTCCCTTTACCCCAACAATATATTCACCATCCGTGGTCCACTCCGCCGAAAAGAAATTATGTTTTTTTTCTTCCGTTACCTGTTTCTCATCTTTAGTATCTAGATGTAATGTCCAGATATTATCGGATCCGCTTTTATCTGAAATAAATACGATCGATTTTCCATCGGGACTGTACCTCGGATGTACATCATAGGCCATTCCACCCGTAATCCTAGTAGCGTTTCCACCAGCTATGGGAATAGTATATAGGTCCCCCATGAGGTCAAATACGATAGTGGTTCCATCCGGACTCACATCCAAGGAAATCCATGTGCCCCGATCCGTACTAAAGGATATGGTACGTTCCGGCTCTAACGGAAGTTCTTTGGTAGCTTTCTTGGTAGTATCCTTTTCGGTTTCTTTGTCCTGTGCAAAAATTGAAGGGAGGTTCAGGATCGTAAAAAGCAGTACCATCCTGACTATAGATTGATTATGCATCGGCTGTTAGTTTTTAAGTTAATTAGTCAGTTAAATATAGTTAATAAATTGATGTTTCTATCATAAAAAAAGCCCTGACGATTGCGTCAGGGCTTTTATATTTTTTATCCAATTTTATTCTTCCTCGGAACTCGCGTCACTTGGCTCGGAGAAATCAGTAATTCCATGATCGTGAAGAATATTGTACCATTGAATTATTTTTTTGATATCGCTGGCGTACACCCTATCCTCATCATAATCTGGTAAGATTTCGAAGAAATATTCCTCTAGTTTTATCTTCTCTTCCTTATGTCCGACCGATGTTTTTTTACCTTTTTCTTTTTCGCCGATTTTTTCAAAGACCTCCCGCAAAGGAACTTCCTTATCCAAAGTATAAATGGCGATTTCCGAAAGCACGCTCACGTTGTTTCTGAACCCTACGGTAATCCTTTTTCCATCCAACAAGGATTCTGCCACAAAACCTGTGCGGGTCTGTGTCATTAACTGAAAAAGCCCTGGTTTACCTCCAATGGACAAAATTTTATCTAAACTCATGTATTCTTATTAATTAATTCGGCAATATTACACTTTTACCATGATAAAGAAACCGATTTAACGACCTTTTTTAACGTCAGGGAAACGCATTCGATAATCTACCTTGATCTTTCCTTTGGATATACTGGAAAGCCTCCCTTTTAACAATCGTTTTTTTAGGGAAGACAACTTGTCCGTAAACAAGATACCTTCTATATGATCATATTCATGCTGAATTACCCTTGCCAATAGGCCATTGTAGGTTTCCGTGTGTTCCACAAAACTTTCATCCATATAATTTATGGTAATGGTGTCCTTTCGTTGCACGTCCTCCCGCACATCGGGAATACTCAAACAACCTTCATTAAAAGGCCATTCCTTTCCGGTTTCTGAAATCATTTTGGCATTGATAAACACTTTTTTGAAGCCATTGAGGGCCTTTTGCTCCTCTTCCGATAAATCTTCATCATCGGCAAAAGGCGTAGTATCCACTAGAAACAAACGAATGGAAAGTCCAATCTGCGGAGCGGCCAAACCTACTCCATTGGCATTGTACATTGTCTCCCACATATTGGAAATCAACTCATTCAACTTTAGATGATCTTTATCTATACGCTTCCCCACCTTTCTCAACACGGGATCACCATAAGCTACGATCGGTAATGTCATTGCTATTATTTTCTATTTAGATATGCTTGCAAAATTAGGGTAGCGCTGATTTCATCTACCAAACCTTTATCCCGTCTTTTTTTCTTCTTCACCCCACTATCCAACATACTCTGAAAAGCCATTTTTGAAGTAAAACGCTCATCTTGTCGCTCTATGGGGATTTCTGGGAAAGTCCGTAGCATTTTTTCCAAAAAAGGTTGAATCAACGCTTCGGATTCCGAAGGGGTATTATCCATTTGTTTGGGTTCTCCCATCACAAATAGGTCTACCTGTTCTACTTTCACGTAGTCTTTTAAAAAACCTAAAAGCTCATTAGTAGCAATAGTAGTCAGTCCGGAAGCAATGATCTGCAATTCATCGGTTACCGCAATCCCTGTTCTTCTCTTCCCATAATCCAGTGCAACAACTCTCCCCAAATTTATTTTTTTGGCAAAAATAACCATAAATTGTTATAAGTATCAAATTGATACGTTTATTACTGGCTACAACTTATATTTGCTAAAATTTAATCAAAAACATGACCGAATTACAACACACTATAGAAAAAGCTTGGGACAATAGAGCATTATTAAAAGAAAGTAAGACCCAAGATGCCATACGGAAAGTAATAGACCTTATAGACATGGGGACACTACGTTGTGCAGAACCTACCAACGATGGTTGGCAAATCAACGAGTGGGTAAAAAAGGGTGTGGTCTTGTATTTCCCTATCCAAAAAATGGAAACTTGGGAAACGGGAATTTTTGAATATCACGATAAAATACCCTTAAAAAGAGGGTATCGGGAAAAAGGAATTCGCGTAGTCCCCCATGCCGTGGCAAGACACGGAGCTTATATTTCTCCAGGCACCATTTTAATGCCCAGTTATGTAAACATAGGAGCTTACGTAGACGAAGGCACTATGGTAGATACTTGGGCCACCGTGGGTAGCTGTGCGCAAATTGGAAAAAACGTACATTTAAGCGGCGGAGTGGGCATTGGAGGTGTTCTAGAACCCTTACAAGCAGCCCCTGTAATTATTGAGGACAATGCTTTTATAGGTTCTCGTTGTATTGTAGTGGAAGGTGTCCGTGTGGAAAAAGAAGCCGTACTTGGCGCCAATGTAGTGCTTACCGCATCTACTAAGATTATTGATGTTACCGGTGACACAGCGGTAGAAAGAAAAGGGCTGGTTCCGGCAAGGTCCGTAGTGATTCCCGGTAGTTACACCAAAAAATTCCCTGCGGGCGATTACAATGTTCCCTGCGCCTTGATCATTGGCAAACGCAAGGAAAGTACCAACAAGAAAACATCCCTTAACGATGCGCTAAGGGAATATGATGTAGCGGTATAGATTTCAGATATTGACCCTATGAAGATATTGATCATTCAACAAAAAATGATAGGCGATGTATTGATCAGTAGTATCCTATGCGAAAACATTAAAAAGAACCTTCCGGATTCGGAAGTACATTACTTGATCAATAACCATACGGAAGCGGTTGTTGTAAATAATCCCTACATAGACCGCATTGTTTACTTTAAAGCGGAATATAAAAAAAATAGACTAGCGTTTTATGCGTTTTTAAAAGGCATCCGAAAAGAGAAATATCAAGCGGTGATAGATGTATATGGCAAGTTGGAAAGTAATTTAGTCAGTCTTTTTTCAAAAGCTCCTATCAAAGTATCCCATAAGAAATGGTATACCAATTTTGTGTACACCCATCATATCACCAAGCAAAAAAAAAGAGACATGGGAGTCGGCTATGCCATTGAAGATCGATTGTTGTTTTTAGCCCCGATTATACCCACCTTGGAAGAAACCGTAAAAAAACCGGTCATCTATTTAACGGATCAAGAAATAGCGGGCGCTAAAAAATTTTTAGAATCCCATTCCATAGATTTCGCCAAACCGATACTGATGTTAAGTATTTTGGGAAGTGGAAAAAACAAAACATATCCTTTGCCCTACATGGCCGAGGTAATTGACCATATCGCAGAAAAAACGGATGCCACTTTACTGTTTAATTATATCCCCAGCCAATATGTGGAAGCAAAAGAACTATATGATCGGTGTGCGATCGGCACCAAAAAACATATTAAATTCGATGCTTTTGCAAAATCGTTACGTTCCTTTCTAGCCTTGTTACACCATTGTGATGCCATCATTGGCAACGAGGGGGGCGCCATTAATATGGCCAAGGCCTTGGATATACCCACATTTAGCATATTCTCCCCTTGGATTACCAAACTAGCCTGGGATATCTTTAGCGATCAAAACAATGTTGCCGTACATCTAAATGATTTTATGCCGGAGAAAATACAGGGAAAATCCAAAAAAGAACTAAAGCAAGAATCCCTTGAGCTATATCCACTCTTTACACCTAGCCTCCTATTGGATAAACTGGAAGGCTTTTTAGCAAACAAAGTCCTTGCGAACCAGTAAGATCTGGTAGGCCTGTATTAGAATTTTCCAGTCTTTTTGTAGCATGTACTCCACAACCATCTTACCTTTCCCCCCATTGGGAAGATCACAATCATCTATAAGCACAATAGTTTTTTGATGCAGTTGGTCTTCTATAATCTTAAATTCCTCCAAGTGATGCAGTTGACTTTTAAGCTGTACTTCCAAATCATTACTATAATCATAACTATCCAAATACAGGAAATCCACTGGCTCTTTGAATGCCTTCAAAAAAAGTAGCGAATCGGATAAATGTATCCGTACATAAGCATTCAATCCCTGCTTGTCCACTTCCTTTTGTGCAGCAGCTACGGATTTTTCGCTAATATCCACGGAATGTAAGATCGCATTGTTCAACTTGGCCCATTTGCCGAACACAATTGTAGCCGCGCCATTACTTTTGGCCCCATGAAGGCCCTCTCTGGAAGTACCAGTTTCTATAATTACCCTCGCTTTTGTTCGATCTAGCAGTTCCAACGTTTTTTGAAAGGTACCCCTCCTTTTCCTAAAATCATATTGGAACGGCATAAAAGGATATAGGGATTTGTGCTTTATAAACTTTCCTATAAAAAACCCTATAACCGACAGGGCCAAAACCCAAAATACATAATTCATAAAACCCACTTTATCATTGGCGTCAATATACTAACAATGACCACAATTAACAAACCTACCGTAAAAGTTTACCCTATTGAATTCTAACTTTACCCATTAAAAAAGTCTGATTAAAAAACCGTTTCCTTTAAGGAATCTACAACTTATGAACAGCCCACTTTATAAAGTAATAATTTTTTGAAAATGTAAGAATTTTAACCCGTAACATAATTTTTTCCTATTTTTTTTGTTATACTTTTGTAATACGCTTTAAAGCCTACTTAAAAAAGATTAATGAGTAACCCAGACAATAAAATATCGGCAGTTATCATTACCTACAACGAGATGGGTTATATTGAAAGATGTATAGAGTCCATTTCATTTGCCGATGAAATCATAGTTGTAGATTCATATAGTACCGATGGGACCTATGAATATTTAACGAACCATCCCAAGATTACGGTTTTACAAAACCCCTTCGAAAATTTCACATTACAAAAATCCTTTGCATTAAAACAAGCTTCGCACGATTGGGTCCTGTTCCCGGATGCGGACGAAGTGGTGCCGGAAAAACTTAAATTCGAAATTCTTGATACGGTAAAAAATAACACGGACTGCGTAGCATATTGGTTCTATAGAAGTTTTATGTTTCAAAATAAGTTGCTTCATTTTAGTGGATGGCAGACGGATAAAAACTATCGCCTGTTCAGAAAAAGTAAAGTAAAATTTTCTGATAAAAAAATTGTCCATGAGACCTTGGAAGTAAATGGTAAGGATGGAATATTAGGAGAAAAGTTAATCCATTATTGCTATAAAAATTACGAAGATTACAAAAGTAAAATGCTGAAATACGGCAGATTAAAGGCAAAAGAGGATTTTTTTAGGGAAAGAAGGTTCAATTATTTGTTTCTTGTTTTGAAACCGTTTTGGAAGTTTTTCAACCATTATATCCTCAGATTGGGCATATTGGATGGAAAAAAAGGAGTTATTATCTGTTATCTAAATGCTTTGGGAGACTTTGAAAGATATAACGAATTAAAAAGTTTGGAAAAGAAAAATGAATTGGCCTATTACTTGTTGATGCCGTAATGCGTCCAAACCGCCTGTTCCCTTTTAACCGTTTTTCTAATATTCAGATTTTTAGCAATAGATTCGGGAGTCCTATACCCTCTCTTATGATCTAAATGTACACAAACGGCACTATAACGTAACTGTTTGGACTTGATTCCAAAATTGAAAAGTCGCTCCCCTAATTCGCGATCCTGACCACCATATTGCATACGCTCATCAAAACCATTGACATTGAAGATGTCTTTTTTCCATCCGGAAGAATTATGACCGTTCCAGCTTGCATTGGTAGTCGTAAAGGTGTTGAAAAAAGTAGATATTAAACCCCGTGCGGTAAGTTTGTTATTCTTAAATGTCTTGGGGATTCCCTTATCCTTCAACCAATGGATATTAAAACAGTTTTGCTCCTCTATGTCCTTTAAAGTAATCATCTTGGAGATATTCATTGGCAACATATAATAACCCCCAGAAATGAAATATCCACTTTCTTTGTTTATATAGTGTACTTCAACAAAGTCCTCTCTTGGTATACAATCCCCATCCGTCATAATAATATAATCAGCGCTACAGGCGATTACGGACTTATTCAATATTCTGGATTTTTGAAATCCGTCATCTTCTTGCCAAACATGTATGATATTGTAAAAGACCTCCTTTTGCATTTCTTCGAGCAATTCCCTGGTCTTGGGTCCGGAACCATCGTCCGCAATTACTACTTCAAAATCCTTGAAGGTCTGGCAATTAAAACCCCATAATACTTTTTTCAACCATTCCTCAGAATTATAGGTACTTACAATAATGGATATTTTGGGACTCTCCATAGTATTTTGGATCATAGGAACAAAAATATAAAACTCTTATTGTATATCTTTGATCGGATATCGATATTGATTTTAAAAGCAAAGCGAAATATACCAAAAATCGGTTAGTTTTATACGTATTTAGATGAAGATAAAAGAAATTCCCGTATCAATTTTTCATTCTTTAAGATTACTATCGCTATCCGCTAAAAAATTAAAAGTGAACAAAAAAAGGGAAATCCCAATAATTGTTTCCCTTACCTCCATACCCTCTAGACTGAATCTTGTCCATATCGTAATTCGAAGTATTATGGATCAAGAGGTAGGACCAAAAAAAATAATACTTTGGTTGAACGATAGCCTTAAAAATAGTATCCCCGGGAGATTAAGAAAATTGGAAGGAGCTACTTTTGAGATTCGATTTTCCCATCTTAGCTGTTCCCATAGAAAGTTGATACATGCCTTGGATTCTTTTCCGGAAGAGACCATTATTACCTGTGATGATGATTTAATCTATGCCAGGGATTGGGCGCAATCACTCTATACGGAACACCTAAAAAATCCAAACACGATCATTGCAAATCAAACCCGTTTTATCCGCTATGATGCCCAAGGGAATTTATTGCCCTATAAACAATGGGTGTACACGGAAGAAAGTCCCTTTAACCAAAGAGCGGTTATTCCAATAGGTGCAGGAGGAGTTCTATATCCTCCCCATACACTTTCAGAAAAAACGACCGATGTAGATCTATTCCTAAAGTTGGCCCCAAAAGCGGACGATCTCTGGTTTAAGGCCATGTCCCTGTTAAAAGGAACCCTAAGTATACAGGCTAACAATGCGCCTGCCCATCCCCCCATTCCTATTCTTGCATCCCAAACCCAATCCCTTAAAAAAGGGAATGTAGACCAAGACAAAAATAGAGTGCAATGGTCGGCGGTAAGCAGCTATTTTGATCTTCAAATATAAGAAGTGTTCCTACTCCTGAAACCTATGTGAATTATTGGCCAAACTATTATCTTTGTACATTATTTGCTACCGCTATGACCAACGAAATAAACAGTTGTTTGGAAGTACTCTCCAATGGAGGGCTTATCCTATATCCTACGGATACCGTCTGGGGCATAGGTTGTGATGCTACCAACGAAGATGCCATAAATAAAATATATACCTTAAAGGAAAGAGCGAGCTCAAAAACGATGATATGCTTAGTGGCCGATGATTTTATGTTGGAACAGCATATTAAGAACATTCCAGAGGTTGCTTATGATATTATGGACTTGGCGACCAAACCCACTTCCATTGTCTATGACAATCCCAAAGGGGTTGCCAAGAATCTTATAGCAGAAGACAACACCTTGGCCATTAGGGTCGCTAAGGACAAGTTTTGTCAGTACCTCATCAAGAAATTCAAAAAACCGATTGTATCCACATCGGCAAATATTGGTGGACAACCTACACCTAAAAGTTTCAAAGAAATAGATGGGCAAATTTTAAAAGGTGTGGACTATGTGGTAAATTTGGAGCGTGATATACAGAAAAGTTCTCCCTCGGCCATTATAAAACTGGGTAATGACGGGAGTGTTAAAGTGATTAGGGAATAAAATGACGAAAGAAGCTTATAAGGAAGCACTACAGGACCCTATATTTTCCATCATTGCAAAATCTGCCTCGGAGCTTTCAATGGATTGTTATGTAATTGGAGGATTTGTCAGGGATTTTCTTCTTAAAAGAGGTACTCCAAAAGATATAGATATCGTTGCGGTAGGTAGTGGCATAACGCTCGCTAAAAAAGTAGCGGCTATGTTACCGGGCAAACAGGATATCTCCATATTCAAGAACTTTGGTACCGCTATGATCAAACATAAGGGTATTGAATTGGAGTTTGTGGGTGCCAGAAAGGAAAGTTATGATCCAAAAAGTAGAAAACCCGCTGTAGAGAACGGTACTATGGAAGATGACCAAAGGCGAAGGGATTTTACTATCAATACTTTGGCGCTCTCCCTTAATGATACGGATTACGGGACCTTGGTAGATCCTTTTGGGGGAATGGAGGATTTAGGGGAAAAAATTTTACGTACCCCCTTGGAACCTGGAATTACATTTTCCGATGACCCCTTGAGAATGATGCGGGCCGTACGTTTTGCTACCCAACTTAACTTTACCATATCCCCCGATTCGTTGAAGGCCATAACAGCGAACAAAGAGCGTATTAAAATCATCTCCGAAGAACGAATAGTAGAAGAACTCCATAAAATCCTAACAAGTAAGAAACCATCCATAGGTTTTGCATTATTACATAAAACCGGTCTGTTGAATTATATTTTACCGGAGCTTACCGCTTTGGAAGGCATAGAGGAAGTGGAGGGACAACGTCACAAGGATAATTTCTGGCATACACTGGAAGTTGTAGATAATATTGCCCCGCATACAGATAATCTATGGCTTCGTTGGGCCGCACTATTACACGATATAGGGAAAGCACCGACCAAAAGATTTGATAAAAAATTAGGATGGACCTTTCATGCGCATGAATTTGTAGGTTCCAAAATGGTCTATAAACTGTTTAAAAGGCTCCGAATGCCCTTAAACGACAAAATGAAATTTGTTCAAAAAATGGTGTTGATGAGCTCCCGGCCCATTGTGTTATCCCAAAACTATGTAACCGATTCTGCGGTTCGCAGGCTTATTTTTGATGCGGGTGATTTTGTAGACGACCTGATGACGATGTGCGAAGCGGATATCACCACTAAAAATTCCAGAAAACAAAGACTTTATAAAAACAATTTTAAACTGGTCCGTCAAAAAATAGTCGAGGTTGAGGAACGGGATCACGTACGGAATTTTCAACCTCCAATAAGCGGAGAAGAGATTATGACAACTTTTGACCTAAGACCTTCCAAAGAAATCGGGATCATAAAGGACGCTATTAAAGAGGCCATTTTGGAGGGCGATATACCCAATGAATATAGCGCGGCCCATGCCTACATGCTCCAAAAAGGCAAAAAAATGGGATTGGTCGTACATAACGATCGCTAGGAAACCAACAAATTTATATAAACACCTAAAGGTAAACTTCACTTCTCCCAAAATTCATTTGTTCTAATAAAAAACTCGATTAGAACATCTTTGAAAAACTATGATTTTCCTCAATTTAAGGAAAGAACCTCAACAAATACATTAGACCTTTTCAAGGTATAAGGAATCTTAAAAAACCAACAAGGAACTTAGCCGTAATTACGTAAAAGAGTGGTAATTTTGTGCATCCTAAAGGCTCCTAGTGCAAAAACAGTATAGAAAAGTTGCTAAAATTTCCCTGATATTGGTCTATTTGGTCATCATTGCCGGTGCCGTAGTCCGGATGACCGGTAGCGGAATGGGCTGTCCGGATTGGCCCAAATGCTTTGGTTACTACGTTCCTCCAACGGATGTATCGGAATTACAATGGCAAAAAAACAAGGCCTATAAAAAAGGACAGGTGATTATAGTTAACGAATCACTACAGGTAGCCAGTGAAAGTTTTAAAACCTCCATTACCTACAACAGTGATAATTGGATTCCTTACATAAAGCACGATTATGCCATTTTCAATGTCTGGCACACCTGGATAGAATATATCAATAGATTATTAGGGGCCCTGGCCGGTGTGGCAACATTGGTATTAGCCTTTTTTTCATTGAAGTATTGGAAAAAAAAGAAAGTTGTGACCGTATTTTCATGGCTTGTAGTAATTGGTATGGGATTTCAGGCGTGGTTGGGTGCAACTGTAGTGTATTCTGTGTTGGAACCCGTGAAAATCACCGTTCATATGGTCATGGCCCTCATTATAGTAGCCATGTTACTATACCTCATTTTTATTACTGGAAAAGCATCCACCAAACACATATACCGCAAAGAAATAGTACTACTTTTATCGCTGACCTTAGGCATCACCTTGGTACAGATCGTGCTGGGAACACAGGTACGGCAATTTGTAGATGAACAGATTGACATTGTAGGGGAAAATGCCAAAAACCTATGGTTACAAAATCCCTTGCCACAATTTTATATCCATCGATCATTCTCCATTTTGGTAGTGTTGTTGAACGGATACTTGGCATACACAATTTATAAAGCGCGATTAGGCTTTCATAAAATCAAATGGGTCTTATCACTCATTCTCTTGGAAGTTATTACCGGTATGTCCATGTATTACATAGATTTCCCCTTTGGCAGTCAGGCATTGCACTTGGTATTGGCCTCTCTACTGTTCGGGCTTCAGTTCTATTTGGTTTTGGAGGCGTTAAAATCCAGAAGAAGTCCCAAAACTTTGTAACTTTGTCCAACAAAAAAGTGATCGATGATTTTTAAAATCAGGGTAATCTTGGATGCAGATGACGATATCTTCAGGGATATCGAAATTGAGGGGGACAATAGCTTGGAAGAATTCCACAATACTATTGCCCAGGCCTTCGGTTTTATGGGAAACGAGATGGCTTCTTTCTATACTTGTGATGAAAGATGGAATCAGGAGGAAGAAATTGCCCTTTTCGATATGAATGAAAACGGTTCCGAAGTACGATTGATGAGCGAAACCTTTTTACAGGATGTCCTCACCGAAGATACACCAAAGCTTATCTACGTATATGACTTTTTAAGTATGTGGACTTTTTTCGTGGAATTGGCAGATATGGTAGAAAAAGAAGACGGCCGATCCTATCCCAATGTACTATTCAGTTTTGGGGAATTGCCGGACGCACCACCTGAAAAAAAGTTCGAATCCGATCCTTCTTTTGATTTTGATAATACTTTGGATAATTACGACGACTTGGATTTTGATGAGAATTGGAACTGACCACCTTCGAAATATAAAGTAAAAAGTGAGAAGAAACGCAATTGGCCGATCAAGATGTAATCACAACTATTCTCTTTATTTCATCGGCACGCAATAACTCATAACTCATAACTCATAACTCATAACTCATAACTCATAACTAAATTAATGATTAACCTATACCCTGCCCAAATAGATAGTGTTTCCCTTCACCGCATTGGAAATAAGAATAAAAGTGAGTCGATGTTCCTTTCGGCAGAGCCTTATGCCTTGGACGATGAAACTTCTGGTCTGCTGAAGGAATACTTTTTTAAACCCTTTCGTGAGAAAGAAGAGAATTATTTTCGATTTTCCCATGAAGTGGATATTGAATTCAATGAAGTGCACAAGATTGTCTCGGAAATCTTTAACGAACCCTCCAGTGCACACGTCAATTCCAAAAAACTGGCTACACATCTGTATGAGCAATCCAACCATCCACATATCAAAAGCGGTGAGCTATATGTTGCCTATTTGTCCCAGGTGCTCTTAGACAATTCAAAAGTAGACGCCGTAGGCATCTTTAAAAGTGAGATGAAGCACGACTTCCTTCAATTCGAGGAAAAAGGGAGTAATTTGGACATCTTGGTACAACAAGGAATAAATATAAACAAGCTGGATAAAGGCTGTCTTATTTTTAACGTAGAAAAGGAAGATGGCTACAAGATACTTTCTGTAGACAGCAATAGATATGATGCTAAGTATTGGTTGGAGAATTTTCTTGGGGTCGATGCCCTCACCGATAATAACTTCTATACCAAAAACTATTTGAAATTTTGTCAGAACTTCGCCAAGGACGTGGTGTTACCTGCCGAGGATAAACAGCAGGAAGTATTGTTTATGAACAGGGCAGTGAACCATTTTGCCAAAAATGATGCGTTCGAGGAATCGGGCTTTTTAAACGAAGTTATGGAAAACCCGGAGCTCATCCCGGAATTTAAACACTATAAGGTAGAAAAAGGGCCCAAGTACAGTATCGAGGATGTTTCCAACTTTGATATTGCCAACAAGGCCGTATCCGATGCGCGAAAAAAAATAAAAAATGTAATCAACCTGGATACCAATATTCAAATAAAACTGGATTTCATCAATCCCGAGTCGGCCGAAAAATTTGTAGAAAAAGGTTGGGACGAGGAACGACAGATGTATTATTATCTGGTATACTTTAACAAAGAGCAGAAAAGCTAGCTGGTCGTCAGTCCCGTTTGGCAGAAAATGTTCAGGGTACCACAACTAAAAGCCTGCGGAAGGACTATCTTTCAAAGACCGTAAACAAGAAGCTGGAGGCTGGAAACTAGAGGCTAGAAAAAGGAAAAAAGATAAAAGACAAGGAGCCAGAAATCAGAAACTGGAAAAAAGACGAAAGACCGGAAATCAGTATTCAGTAATCAGTATTCAGAAACTGAAAACCAAAACCTTGAACCCATAACTCCTAACTCTCAATTTATAACTCATAATTCCTGCCCACTGTCACTGCCTACTGAAGACTATCTTTCCAAAGATCGAGGAAAAAAGACAAAGGAAAAAAGACAGAAATCGGAAATGAGAAATTAGAAGTGAGAAACGAGATACTGAATGCTGGAATCTGAATACTCAATACTGGATATTGCGAACTGAAGACTATCTTTCTAAAGACAAAAGATGAAGGAAAAAAGACAGAAATCGGAAATGAGAAATTAGAAGTGAGAAACGAGATACTGAATGCTGGAATCTGAATACTCAATACTGGATACTGCAAACTGAAGGCTATCTTTCTAAAGACAAAAGACAGAAACCAAATTCCAAAAACCAATACCTTAAACCCACCTTGGACTTTAAACCTTGAACCTATAATTCATAACTCATAATCCACAATTCATAATTCCTTCCCGTTGTCATTGCTTACTGAATACTATACTTTCTAAGATCCAGAGAAAAAAGATAAAGGAAAAGACGAAAGACCGGAAACCAGAAACGATACAATCATCACTGCCTACTGCCTACTAAATACTGACTACCGAACCTTATACTTACTTTCAATAATCTGTTTCATACTGACATCCTCATAATTTCTTTTCACAAAATCCAAGGCAAGGGTAAGCACTTCTCCCATGGTCTTGCATTTTTTAAACTTGACATCCAAAATGAGGTCATAGATCTCCCCTTTTAACTTAGCGATATTGTCTTCGATAGATATCGTATCCTCCCTACAAATGTCTACCAATTCTTCTATACGATCTTCCGAACTAATAATACGTTTGGCTACGATGGACCGTTCCTCTATCTTGTATTGATCTACAGAATTTTTTTGCAATTTTTTTCGTACCAACTCTACCATCAAATAATTTTCCTTGAAAAATTGTGGGCGATATACTTTTAACTTCCCTTCAAAACATTGCTGATCAAAATCTATGGCCCGTATTTTATATACCACATGGTCAAAATCATGAGTAGGAACAATTACATAATTATAGGAACGCATGTCTCCCAATAACCGTATCATACAACGCTCATTGAATTTTACGAACTCCTTGGCCAACTGTGCCTTTTCCGATTCTGTACACTTGGGCAGGATTTCCTTAATAAAAACATCTCCCGGAATCCCCGCAATATGTTCCTCGATGAGCGTATCCTTATAGACTAAAAAGTTCAGGTTATAAGGAGAGAGCATATGCTCTAATTCCAATCCATACACTCGCGATGCATCGGTTTTTTTTACATAAAAATAGGTGAAATTATCGTTCAGGATATTCCTTATCTTAATGCGAAAGGGTTTGGAATTTCCGAACGTACAATAGTCTACGGCATCCACGTTTAGATACTCAATAATACGGTCGCTACCGTCGGAATGTAAAATGGAATATACCTTCTTAAGGCTTAAATCGATTTCCTTGCGATCAAAATCGGAATAGTAGACACGCACCCAAAGGGTATCCTCATCATTGGAATCATAGACCACGACCGAACCGGTAAACCGCAACAGATCATCATAGAAGATAGGTATTTCAATTTTACGGCTATAATGATACAAATATGCATCTAATCGCTCATTTATGGGATAGGCGGGTTTTTTCTTGGACATTAATCGATCAGACATGACACTATTTTTTAATTCCCCTTAATTTGTAACAAAATAAGGATTTCCTCGTCAAGTTACTATAAAGAATTAAAAAACCGATTTTATTTTGGAAACCATACTTACTGTAAATAATCTAACCAAAAAATTTGGATACCTGACCGCCGTAAAAGATCTCTCTTTTTCCATTGAAAAAGGCAATGTATATGGTATTCTTGGACCCAATGGCAGTGGAAAGTCCACTACCTTGGGTATTGTACTTAATGTGGTAAATAAGACCCAAGGCGAATTTAGCTGGTTCGATGGGAATACTTCTACCCATGATGCACTTAAGAAAGTGGGGGCCATTATTGAGCGGCCTAATTTTTATCCCTATATGACCGCCATTCAAAATTTGAAACTGGTATGTAGGATAAAAGGGGTAGGTGCCCACAAAATTCAGGAAAAGTTGGAACTCGTAGGTTTATGGGAGCGTAAGGATAGTAAGTTTAGAACCTATTCCCTAGGGATGAAACAACGTTTGGCCATTGCCTCCGCCCTATTGAACGACCCGGAAATTTTAATTCTGGACGAACCTACCAATGGTCTGGATCCCCAAGGTATTCACCAGATAAGGGAAATCATAAAAAAAATAGCCGCTCAGGGCACTACAATTTTATTGGCCTCGCACTTACTGGACGAGGTAGAAAAAGTATGCAGCCATGTGGTCATTCTAAGAAAAGGTGAAAAACTGTACTCGGGCAGGGTAGATGGAATGTTGGCCAGCCATGGTTTCTTTGAACTACGCACAGGACAGCAAGAACAGCTTATTAGCTATTTGGAAGATAATGCCAGCTTTGGGCAGGTCAAAGTTGAAAATGGTTTAATTACAGCTTTCCCAAAAGAAGAAATGGATGCCATGGAATTGAATAAAATGTTATTTAAAAAAGGGATTGTGCTCTCCCATCTGGTCAAGCGAAAAGAAAGCTTGGAAGAGCAGTTCTTAACGTTGACCAATAACCAATAAAAATTAAACCAAGAAAGAAGACATGTTACGATTACTACAAATAGAGTTTATAAAACTTTGGAACAATAGGGCCAGTAAAATGTTAATTATTGCCTACTTCATCCTACTCACTCTGATATCTTTGGTTGCTGCGATAAAGTTTGACATAGGTCCCATTAAATTTCATCTGGCGGATCTGGGTATATTCAATTTTCCTTATATCTGGCATTTCAATGCTTTTATAGCCGCTTTTTTTAAATTATTCCTCGCTGTGGTAATTGTATCCATGATGGCCAACGAATACAGTAATAAGACCATAAAACAAAACCTCATAGATGGTTTGAGCAAGTGGGAATTTGTATATTCCAAATTTTTGACCGTATTGGCTTTTTCAGCAATTTCCACGCTCTTTCTCTTTGTCGTTTCACTTATATTGGGCCTTGCTTATTCCGATTATAATGAACTGAGCATCATTTTTTCCGATCTTGAATTTATTGTGGCCTTTTTTGTGAAACTGCTGGGTTTTTTCTCGTTCTGTCTGTTTTTGGGGATTTTGGTAAAAAGATCGGCCTTTGCCCTCGGTTTCCTTATATTGTGGGCGATTTTAGAACAACTGTTCTTTGGGCTTCTGGGCTGGAAGGCTACTTCTTGGGAAAATGCTCTGGTAATCAAAGGATTTTTACCATTGCAATCCATGTCCAATCTATTGCATGAACCCTTTAGTAGATTAGGAGCCGTGCAAAGTCTGGGAGACCAGATAGGGGAAGACCTTAGATTTGATTATGCCGTACATTGGTACGATTTTTTAATCGTTCTCTGCTGGACGGCCATTTTTATCTATCTGTCCTATGCTCTCCTCAAAAAGCGGGACTTATAACACGGTAAACTATTGTTCGGCAAATTGTTTAGTATGCCCTTCCCATTTTGTCGGAGATCTGTGATAGTAATTTACTACATTTCAACCGGCAATACTGATTTTAACGGACTTTTTGTGTTAGAACAAGGGATATTTACTATCTTGAAAGGCTTGCTTTGAACATGTAATGAAAAAGAAATTAGTTTATCTATTACTTCTGATAATAGGTGCCACTGGTTATTCCCAAAGATGTCCACAGTTAATCACTCCAACTGCCGGGGCTACGGATGTACCCGTTGAAACCATCATTTCTTGGGAAGAGATTCCCGGTGTTCCCGGCTATTTCATATCCTTGGGTACTATGCCCGGGGCGGAGGATATTCTTTCCGATGAATTTGTGGGTAGTGCTACATCGTATATACCCCCTGTAGGACTTCCTGAGGATACACAGATTTTTGTGACCATAACACTTTTCTTCTTTGATCCTGATTTCGATAACATTGTATGTAGCAGCATACCTTTTACAACAGAACGAATTACCGACCCGCCGGAATGCACAACGTTAAGAAGGCCACTGGACAATGATATCGATGTAAATATCGAATCTAATATCTCATGGAACTATGCACCCGGGGCAACTAGCTATATTTTGACGATCACACCGCTTGGAGGACCGGATATCGTTAATATGAACGTAGGCAACGTGCTTACCTTTAATCCTCCCGGCGACTTACCTACCTTGACCGAAATTTTCGTACAAGTAACACCTGTCAACGACGTAGGGAATGCTATGGGTTGTTCCGTGGAAAGTTTCATTACGAGCGATGTTGTCCTGCTACCCGAATGTACAACTTTGATAAGTCCTGTGAATGGAGAAACAAATGTACCCTTAACCCCTATTTTACAATGGGAACCTGTCCCCGGAGCAGAAGGGTATTTGGTTTCCATCGGTACTTCCCCCTTTGAAAATAACATCGCACAAAATGCCATATTTAGGCAAAGGACTTCTACCCCCGTACTGGATTTTGATCCCAACCGTACGATATTTATTACTATCATTCCTTTTAATGATTCGGGAGAAGCCTTGGGTTGTACACAAGAATCATTCTCAACTGCGGAAGGATGCGGTCCTTTTTTGGATAGGACTACAGGTGAGCTTATCGACCTTTTTCCAGAATTGGATTTTCCCGATTCCGTATCCATATGTGAAAACGCATTACCCACTACATTATCCACCGATGCAACGGCAGAGGCATTTCGGTGGGTCAGAACAACACAGGCAGGAACGGTAATCGAAGAGCTATCGGACACTAGAGAAGCAGAGGTGTCGCAAGCAGGTTTCTATCGTTTGGAAATTTTCAATTTTGCCGACCCCAACGGAAATAATATTCCATGTCCGGCAATTCAGGAATTTACCGTAATTGTTATACCAGGTCCTACCATCAATTCCGTTGATGTTGAAAGGCAAGGAGATAGTCTAAGGCTTAGCGTGAATATTTCCGGAACAAGTGACTATGAATACGCACTGAACAGTGAAGAAGGTCCCTACCAGGATAGTAATGTCTTTGATAATGTACCTATTGGAAATAATACCGTTTTTGTTCGTGATAAAAATGAATTGGAATGCATTGTATCCCAATTAGTAGAGCAGGATTTGATTTCCGAGGGCTTTCCCAATTTTTTTACTCCAAATGGTGATGGCATCAACGATTTTTGGCAATTTTCACCCCCTCCAAACGCAGCGGCCTTTGATTTGGCCACCATTTTTATTTTTAACCGATTTGGGCAGCTAATTGTACAAATAAATCCAAATTCCCAAGGTTGGAACGGCACCTTTAACGGAAGGCCCCTACCCTCCTCCAACTATTGGTTTAGGGCCCTTGGTGCAGACAATAGCGAATTTCATGGCCATTTTGCCTTAAAAAGATAAATGTCAAATTTAATCCCTAACGATTTACATAATCCAGTAGTGGTTTTGTAATTTTATACTTCTTGTTTGTTAACAATGGAATATCACAATATTTAAAATATGAAATTTAAGGTTGTTTCGGAATTTAGCCCTACGGGAGATCAACCCCAGGCAATAGATGAATTGGTGGAAGGAATACAGGGTGAAGAAGGGTATCAAACCCTCTTGGGAGTAACCGGCTCGGGAAAAACATTTACCGTAGCCAATGTTATTGAAAAGGTGCAAAAACCGACTTTAGTGCTGGCCCATAACAAGACCCTTGCGGCACAATTGTATTCGGAATTCAAGCAATTTTTCCCCGAAAATGCCGTGGAATATTTTGTTTCCTACTACGATTACTATCAACCGGAGGCCTACATACCTACTACCGGAACCTATATAGAAAAAGATCTTTCCATAAACGAGGATATAGAGAAATTAAGGCTTAGTGCCACCTCTTCCCTCCTATCGGGACGTAGGGACGTATTGGTGGTAGCATCGGTTTCCTGCCTCTACGGTATCGGTAATCCGGTGGAATTTCAAAAAAATGTAATTTCAATCCGAAAAGATCAAGTAATTGCGCGCACCAAATTTTTACATCAATTGGTACAAAGTTTATATTCCAGGACCACTTCCGATTTCAGGAACGGTAATTTTAGGGTCAAGGGAGACGTCGTGGACGTATTCCCGAGTTACGCGGACCATGCCTTCAGAATTCACTTTTTTGGGGATGAAATAGAGGAAATAGAGGCATTTGACCCTTTCAAGAACAAAATAATAGAGGTCTATGACAATCTCAACATCTATCCTGCCAATATGTTCGTTACCTCTCCGGATATACTCCAAAATGCCATTCATCAAATTCAGGACGACATGGTCAATCAGGTAAATTATTTTAAGGAAATCGCAAAACCTTTGGAAGCCAAGCGCTTGGAGGAACGTACGAACTTTGATTTGGAAATGATGCGGGAACTGGGATATTGCTCGGGTATAGAAAACTATTCCAGGTATTTGGACGGACGAGAACCGGGAACCAGACCTTTCTGCCTATTAGATTATTTTCCGGATGATTATTTAATGGTAATCGATGAGAGTCATGTAACTATACCCCAAGTACATGCCATGTACGGAGGTGACCGTTCCCGAAAGGAAAATTTGGTAGAATTTGGTTTTCGCTTACCCGCCGCTATGGATAATAGACCCTTGAAATTTGAGGAGTTCGAGGCCTTACAGAACCAAGTTATATTCGTGAGTGCCACACCGGCGGATTATGAACTAGAACTAAGTCAGGGGATCTATGTAGAACAGGTAATCCGCCCAACAGGGCTATTGGATCCTACCATAGAGATTCGTCCAAGCCTTAATCAAATAGACGATCTAGTAGAGGAAATACAGCTACGTGTGGAAAAAGATGAGCGTGTGTTGGTCACTACTTTGACCAAAAGAATGGCAGAGGAACTGGCCAAATATCTTACCCGTATCAATGTCAGGTGTCGTTATATCCATAGTGATGTAGATACCCTGGAACGGGTAGAAATTATGCAGGATCTAAGAAAGGGTATTTTTGACGTATTGATCGGGGTCAATTTACTTCGTGAAGGACTGGATTTGCCGGAAGTATCCTTAGTGGCTATTTTAGATGCCGATAAGGAAGGTTTCTTGAGAAGTAACCGATCTTTGACGCAAACTGTAGGGAGGGCCGCCAGAAACCTTAATGGAAAATCCATCATGTATGCCGATAAAGTTACGGCCAGCATGCAAAAAACTATAGATGAGACCAACTACCGCAGGGAAAAACAAATGGCGTACAATTTAGAGAACAATTTGGTGCCAAAGGCCCTTAACAAAAGCTTGGATAGTGCATTGACCAAAAATTCCGTATCGACTTATCATTTTGAAAAGGAAAGCATGCGAGCGGCAGAACCGGATATAGAATATCTAACCAAGGAACAGCGGGAAAAAATTATCCGGGAAAAGCGAAAGGCCATGGAGAAAGCCGCTAAGGAACTGGATTTTATGCAGGCGGCAAAATTAAGGGATGAGATTAAAATGTTACAGGAACAGGATTAGAAACTCCTATTATTGCCCCATCGCCGAACTATTGCTATGATTTAAATCTAGACACCTTCAAAATTATGAAAATACCGAAAAAGATACTTTTTTTATTGCTGAGCTGTCTGTCTATAACCATGCTTCCATCCAGGGCATTCTGTCAACATTTAACAGCATCACAGATCGAAGAAGCCTCTATGGAAAAATTTCCGGGGGCACTATTTAAGTTGAACGAGTTTCTGAAACTACCCAATGACGGACACTTTCCTGATCAGGTAGCGTATAATTTAGAATGGTGCAACACGGTCTTCAACGAATTATCATTTCATACCCAAACCATACGTACCGAAGGTGCCCCTATATTGTTCGCCGAAAAAAAATTCCATAAAAAAGCGAAGACCGTATTGTTCTATCTTCAGATCGACGGACAACCTGTGGACACCACAAAATGGGAACAACCTAACCCGTTCTATCCGGTACTAAAGGAAAAGCAGGAAGGGATTTGGAAAGCAATCGATTTTAATCGCCTAAAAGATGAATACCATCCGGATTGGCGAATTTTTGCCCGTTCCGCATCTGATTCCAAAGGGCCTGCAATGGCATTCATCTCCGCATTGGAAGTTTTGAAATCCAAAAACTTGAAACCTGCATATAATATAAAGGTAATTATGGATTTTCAGGAAGAGATGGGCTCCCCACATCTTCCAAAAGCAGTGATGGACCATAAAGAGCTTTTAGGAGCGGACATGATGTTGATCATGGATGGAACAAGGCATCTTTCCAACCTACCCACCTTAACATTTGGTGCTAGGGGTATCGCAACGGCCACATTAAAGATTTTTGGACCCAGATATCCTTTGCACAGCGGTCAGTATGGGAACTTTGCGCCTAATCCGATCTTTGAAACGGCAAAACTATTAGGTGGACTCAAAGATGAAGACGGAAGGGTCACTATTCCCGGATTCTATGACGGCATCCATCTTAGCGAAAAGGAAAAAACCTTGATGAATTCTCTTCCTGAAAACATGGATAGTATTAAACGTCGCTTGGGAATCGCGAAGGCGGATGCCGTGGGAGCAACTTACCAAGAAGCGATCCAATACCCTTCCTTAAACATTCGAGGGCTGAATGCGGCCTGGGTCGGGGATAAAGTACGTACTATTATTCCTTCGGAAGTCATTGTGGAAATCGATATGCGATTGGTACCGGAATCCGATGGAAAGACCTTGATGGAATCCCTAAGAAAATATATTGTAGACAGTGGCTACCATTTGGTAAATTCAATACCAACCGAAAAGGAACGGAATATGTATTCCAAATTGGCTTCGTTTACATATTCAATGGGTTCCAGTCCTTATAGAACCGAGTTCGATGATCCTATTGGAAAAATGTTGAATAAGGCCATGATTCGGATTTTTGGCGATAAGTTGGTAAATATGAGGACTACTGGTGGTTCCCAACCTATAGCACCCTTTATCAAAACCTTGGGGATACCGGCGGTTTCCATACGAATCCCTAATCCGGATAATAACATACACAGTCCCAACGAAAATTTACGACTGGGTAATTTCATGGAAGGAATAATGTCTTGTCTTGCCATCTTGGATGAGCCTCTTGAATAATATGGTGCCAAGTCTCTCTTGAAAATAGAAAAAGTGCCCATCTCCTGAAGTTTCAGGATTTGGGCACTTTTTCAACTAACTAACCAAACCAATTATCATGAAAAACTAGAGGGTACCAGATTTATTCCGGTATCAGTACTACTACATCTGATAAACGTCCTTTACGCTATGTCAATCAGTCTTTTGGGTTTAGGCAGCGCTTCTTCCTTTTTTGGTATGGACAGGCTTAATATTCCATCTTTATAAGAAGCAACGATTTTATCCTCATCTATGGTTTTAGGTAAGGTAAATGCCCTTTTAAAAGAAGAGCTTACAAATTCCCTTCTTGTATAATTTTCTTCCGTTACCGTATTGTCGGATTCGATCTCAGCGGAAACGGTCAGTACGTTTTTATCGATCTCTATGTTAAAATCCTCTTTTTTTCTTCCTGGAACGACCAATTCCAGTGTAAAATCCGTTTCGTTATCCTTAATGTTGACCGCTGGGGGAGTGTTGTTATAATTATCAATTCCTCCAAACCAGTCTGGTTTAAAAACTTCGTTCATTAAATTCGGGAACATTACATTATGTCTTTTTACTAAACTCATGATTATCTTTTTTTAATTAAACTTAAACTTCGCAATCGTATGTTCAAATGATATACCAAGCACAGTTTAATGCCCTTTTGTCATTTTATTCTTTAGAACTAGTGACATATTGGCATTTAAAAAGAAAGTTTCTCAGTTGTAATGCGCCTTAAAAATATTGATCAGGACATCAGGTGGAATCACGTTATTGGGATATGTATGCATTATGGTAAGTACCTGTTCGATAGCGGAAGGTGGTAACCCCATGGCCAGGCCTATATTATGCAGTTTACCTACTTCCAATTCATGTACTTCTTGGTCCACATTCATTAATAGTACCAATCTGTGGAATTGCAGTATACGCTCCGCTTGGGATTTAGGGATTATCTTTTCCACCTTTTTATTAAAAAGCGAGTCAAAGGTTTTCTTGTCGATGCCCAATTGTGAAGCGACACCTAAAAGAAAGTTGTATTCAGCTTCTTTCAACGTCTTATCTACCATTGCAAAAGCTATCATCTCCGATAAAATACTAAGTTTTTCTTTATGGGTGCTCATAGGTAAGGAATTTAGTGGTCAACTCCTACATTCTTAATAAGATAACTTTTAAATATGAAATTTCGTATAAAACCTGATAAAACTGATCTTAAATTGGGCTACCACCATTTATTTATACTAATTTGCCAAAAAACAATTTATGACCAATAACGATATTTTTAAAAAACTTCGAGTGGCCCTAATGCTAAGGGATGATGAGATTATAGAAATTCTGAAATTGGTAGACTTTAAAATATCGAAAAGTGAAATAAGTGCCTTTTTCAGAAGGGAAGATCACCCTAATTACGTTGCATGTGGAGATCAGATACTACGTAATTTTCTCAATGGACTGGTCCTTCACTTGAGAGGAACGAAAGAGTATCCAAAAAACCCCAAGGAGGTCTTATTTAGGGACAAGAAAAAGCAGGAAGTCAAAACTTCCGGACCTATTAAATCAGGTGCTAAACCAAAGCTAAAAAAGGGAGGAACTCAAGACTTGAGCTATGTAAAATATAAAAACAAAAAAAAATCCTGAACCAAGTTCAGGATTTTTTATACCGTTCCTACTTTTCTTAAGTGGTAATCCTTACCGGAACCCTATACATTTTACCTTCCTGATATTCCGAAACATCTACTTTTCTGTAGTTAAGTCTACTTTTTACAAACCCTTCAAAAATTTCGTTATCCGTCTCAACAGAAACAACTACGATTTCTTTTTTATCGTTTACCATAAATTTAACGCTAGCGGTTAGATCCATATAGCCGATGTCAAAAGAATTGTTCTTTAAAAGTGCTTCAATTTGCATAGAGAGACTTTTACTTTTGTTCTGCTTGTCCTTTTTGAAATCATTGGCAAAAAGATTACTGTTGGAAAGTAGCATTGTCGCTACCAAGATTAAACTAATTTTTCTCATGACCTACTGTTTTAAATGAATTGATTGATAATAAAAACTATAACTGATTAATGATTAGGACTTAAAAAAAATCCAATCATCTCATCCCTAATCCGCAATTGGATAGGACAAAATTAGAATTAAAAAAGGTTCGAAAATAACATACGGAAGAAGCTTAACCCTTATTTAAATTGGGTAACTATAAGCTAATAATCTGATACCAATGTTAGGAAATTTCCGAGTTTGCGTTTTTCGATCAAAATATCTGAAAATGATGAATAATTCCAAATAAATTTACTTGAACGGTTAAGGAATTTAAATAGATTTGGATAGGCGCATCATAAAAAAGAAATGGGCAATGTTAAAATAACATTACCCATTACCTATTTTGAATTAGTCTCTGAAAAAATACCTAGCTTAAAACCTCCTTTACTTTGTCCGCAGCTTCCTGGAATTGAACTGCTGAATGTACCGCCAAGCCCGAATTATCTATGATTTCTTTGGCAAGTTCCGCGTTTGTTCCTTGCAGACGGACTATTATAGGGACTTTAATGGCATCTCCCATATTTTTATAGGCATCCACAATACCTTGCGCTACGCGATCACATCGTACGATGCCCCCAAATATATTTACCAGTATAGCTTTTACGGCAGCGTCTTTTAGAATAATCCTAAATGCTTCCTCTACTCTTTTGGCATCTGCGGTACCGCCCACGTCCAAAAAGTTGGCAGGTTCCCCACCGGCCATCTTTATTAAATCCATCGTCGCCATGGCCAGACCGGCCCCGTTGACCATACAGCCTACATTGCCATCCAAATCTACATAGTTCAGGCCTACGGCCCTAGCCTCTACCTCTATGGGGTTTTCCTCTCGTAAATCACGCATTTCCGCATATTGTTTTCTTCGGAACAGCGCATTATCATCAATAGAGACCTTTGCGTCTACGGCCATGATTTTATCATCCGAAGTTTTGAGTACTGGATTTATCTCAAACAAACTTGCGTCACTTTGCTCATATGCCCTATATAGGGCAGCGACAAATTTGGTCATCTCTTTAAAAGCCGTTCCCGAAAGTCCTAAATTAAAAGCAATTCTTCTGGCTTGAAAAGGCAACATGCCCGTTGCGGGATTTATTTCCTCGGTAAAGATCAAATGTGGGGTTTCTTCGGCAACAGTCTCTATATCCATTCCTCCTTCGGTAGAGTACATAATCATATTTCTACCAGTGCCCCTGTTCAGTAGCACGGACATATAAAATTCGTTCGTATCGCTATCCCCGGGATAATAAACATCCTCGGCCACTAAAACCTTATGCACCTTTTTGCCCTCAGCGGATGTTTGGGGCGTAATCAAATTCATTCCTATAATACTACCGGCAATATCCTCTACGTCTTTTAAGTTTTTGGCAAGTTTTACCCCTCCTCCTTTGCCACGTCCACCGGCATGTACCTGTGCTTTGATGACATGCCATCCCGTTCCTGTTTCCTGGGTAAGCTGTTTGGCCGCACTGACTGCTTCTTTTGCATTATGGGCCACGATTCCCCGTTGGATGCGTACGCCAAAACTTGCTAAAATTTCCTTTCCTTGATATTCGTGAAGATTCATAAAGGTGAGTTTTTATTCGGTAGCAAAAATAGCAAACCCGAGGGAGTTACCCTAATGAAAAATAGGGGTATCGGTCAAATTTTAAAATCCTCAAAATCCAAGGGGTCAAAATTTCTAAAATGACCGTTCATCTCAATAATCTTCTTTGTGCGGTTCACCTCTTTCAAAACAGCAATAATGGTCTTTAAATGCATTTCAATATATTTCAAACGCTCACTTTCCCGCGTCATTTGCAACAACTCATGTTCCTGTCCTACGGAAAGACCGATTTTATGTATAAGCAAATAACTGTTAAACTCTTCAGTAGAAATGTCAGTAAGAGGAACGTTCATCAGTACGTACAATTCTTGAATATATTGTAAAACAGTTTTCTTTTGGGATTGCGCGCCATCATCTATATTATCCAAAAACTCAATAATTCCCCCTGCATATAATTTTTCACCCATTTGATTGTCGAACATCAATACCTTAAAAACCCGTTTGGCCGTACAGATAATGTCCATCTCACCATTATCATAGGTGTTCATCACTTCTTCCAATTTCATTTCCGTTCCATACGCCAAAGAATCGTTTAGATATACGGGTATACCAAAATTAATAGCTTCTTCCAGACAATCATTGATCAACTGCTTATAACGATCCTCAAAAATATGTAAAGGAATACGCTCTCCGGGGAAAAAGACGGATTGCAGGGGAAATAATGGCATTTTCATATGACTTTTTTATTTAAAAATACAATACAGAATCCATTAGGGCAAACTTGAGTAAAATTCCATTTTGTTACAAATATAACTATTTGTTGTATTTTTAAATTAAGCTTAAAAAATTTTGTCCAAAACCTCTAAGTAGCCTAGATTTGTTTAAAATATGATTCGCTATGAAACAATCCGATTTGTTGAAAATCGCAAAAACATATGGAAATCCTATCTATGTTTATGACTCGGAAAAAATAATTACACAGTTCGAACGCTTGACCAATGCTTTTAAAGGTGTGAAGCGTTTAAAACTAAACTACGCCGCAAAAGCGCTGTCCAACATTACGATATTACGACTAATGAATAGTCTTGGCAGTGGTTTGGATACGGTTTCCATCCAAGAAGTACAATTGGGACTGTTGGCGGGTTTTAAACCTGAATCGATCATATTTACCCCAAATGGAGTTTCCTTGGAAGAAATTGAAGAAGCCTCCGCCCTTGGGGTACGGATCAATATAGATAATCTTTCCATTTTGGAACAGTTTGGCAGTAAGCACCCTGATATTCCTGTCTGTATCCGTATAAATCCGCATGTGATGGCGGGCGGAAACTCTAATATTTCAGTAGGCCATATCGATTCTAAATTCGGAATCAGTATTCATCAAATTCCACATTTGTTACGTATTGTGGAGCTTACGAAAATGAATATTAATGGAATCCATATGCATACGGGAAGCGATATCTTGGATATTGATGTATTCCTATATGCTTCGGAAATCCTATTTGAAACCGCCAAAAATTTCAAAAATCTCGATTTTATCGATTTTGGAAGTGGTTTTAAAGTACCTTATAAAGAAGGGGATATCGAAACCAATATCGAGGAGCTTGGAAAAAAATTGACGACACGATTCAATGCTTTTTGTCAAGATTATGGCAGGGAGCTGACATTGGCGTTTGAGCCCGGAAAGTTTTTAGTGAGTGAAGCTGGGTTCTTCCTTGCAAAAGTGAACGTGGTAAAACAGACTACTTCGACCGTTTTTGCCAGTGTGGATTCTGGTTTTAATCATTTAATTAGGCCTATGCTATATGGGGCTTCCCATCAAATTATAAATATCTCGAATCCTTCGGGAAGGGAGCGCTATTATTCGGTGGTAGGTTACATTTGTGAGACGGATACTTTTGCCAGTAATCGTAGGATCAATGAAATTTCCGAGGGAGACGTCCTGTGTTTTAAAAACGCAGGGGCATATTGCTTTACAATGGCCAGTAACTATAACTCCCGGTTTAGGCCCGCGGAAGTTTTGTGGCACAAGGGGAAGGCGGTTCTTATACGGAAACGTGAAACTTTTGATGACCTGATCAAGAATCAAGTCGATGTAAAAGACCTTTTTGTTCCAGAAAAAGAGAAGGCAGAAGCTAAGTAAAAATTTGTTTTAAAGGTGCTGCTTCGCTAAATGATTTGTTTAGATATAAGGGGTTTGCTAAAATAAAGACAGGGAATTTACGTTAGTTTTGGTATAGTTATTGGACTAAACCTCAAAAACATTACAATGTTCATCAAATCTTACTTTCTGAAATCCCTTTGCTTGCTTTTTGTTGTTCTTTTAGCGTTCAGCGGAAATGCCCAGGAAGTGGAATGGCTTACATGGGAAGAAGCCGTGGCAAAGGCCGAAACCGATAAAGCTCCGAAAAAAATCTTCATAGATGTATATACCGACTGGTGCGGTTGGTGCAAAAAAATGGACAAGGATACCTTCCAGAATACGGAAGTAGCCGCTTATATGGCCAAAAACTTTTATATGGTGAAGATGGATGGAGAAGGAAAAGAACCGATAGTGTATAAGGGAAAGACCTATAAATTTGTCCCCTCGGGAAGAAAAGGATATCATGAATTTGCCGCAACATTGATGCAAGGGAGGATGAGCTATCCAACCGTCATATTTTTGGATGAAAAACAACAAATGCTATCCCCGGTGCCAGGGTATCAAAAACCTGATCCCTTTTTAAAAATAGCCCGGTATTTCGGTGACAACATCTACATGAAAAAAGATTGGAAGACTTATGATGGGGAGAGCAAATAACCTTCATCCACTTTAAAACAAATTCGGAAACCTGTCCTTTTAATATTTTAAAACTTACTCTTCCAAATTCAATTGAAGCCGGAAACTATTATTAGAACCGCTCCTAGGAGTTATCCCCGTAAAAATAAGACTTGTATAATCTACGGGCGACTCATATTTAAAAAGTCTACTTACATAGGTGCCAGGGTCCACAAGCGTGGGATTAGTTTCAATTCCTTTTGACGACAACTCTATTGCTATTTCTTCAGGAAATACAAAATTGGTCAGGAAAGGAATATTATCAGAACTGGTAGGCCTATCTGTAAATTCCCAAAAAAAGCCACTTCCTCCGCCGCTCAAAGGAGTCAAAATAATCAAATTATACCTTATAAAATCATAGTCACCGATAATATTGACCGTTTCCGTCGTTGCCGAAATATCAAGATTCGGAATTGAAAAATCGGTATCGATTCCTTTTTGCTGTAGAAATAAGGTTTTTCCTCCAGGCCGCTCTAGAATCAAACGCTTTTCATAAAGGTCGAACTCAGGTAATATGGGCACTTCTTTCTGATCGTTAGACCCATTCAAATAGTCAAAAGCTCCATAAACCACCTGATACTTATTTTCGCGATAGTCCATTTCATTTTTAAAACCCAACAAACTTAGATTAAAGGAATCGCCTTCTGGAATGGTGACCGTGGCAAAGGTATCCGCGGCTTTAAAGTCTGCCTCCTCATAGACAAGTTTACTCAAGTCATCAATAAATAGATACAAATACTCTGAAGCTTCAAAGATTCCTGGTGGAGATAAGGTCATTAAAAAATTCGGGGCCACTTCAGAGGCGTATTCCAAGCTGTAATTTCCTAAACCGGGCAATACGTTTGGGTAAAGAATACTGTGGTATGTATTTACTCCTGCAAACTTGGTGCTATTAACAGTGATATCCAAAGATGTATCCCTACCCGGGAAAGGGGCAGGAAATCTATTAGCTATCTCCTCGTCCGAAAGTAGACGTGTTCCCGGTTCAATATTACCAAAAGAGTCCAGAACTAGTCCGGTTACAGGGTCTTTTTGAATCCTATATCTTGTAAAAGTAAAGTGCTGTCTTTCAAAATTATCATCCGCGTAAAAGACCCCATCCGCTTCGGACTCCACCTTTCGGTACATAATCAAGGCTCCATTGTCATCATTGATGGCGAGGTATGAGTCGGCGATGTCGGACAGCACATCTCTTAAAGGATTAGGGTAATCAACCAGCAGTTTCTTCAATTCAAAAGACGCATTGGCACTAGCCTCATTGCCATTTTCATCCATTGTCCGTACCGTTATAGTTTTATCTCCTATGGAATAATCGAAAGGATCTAAGGAGAAAGCAAAACTTTTTTCCGAACTACTAAACACTTCCTCTCCATCAATTAAAATACTACTTGTCACATTTGAAGTGTCCGTAATAGTAACGCTCAATTCGGTTAACACTTCTATTAACTTGGGAACATTGGATAAGGAGATGACAGGGACGGCCTCATCAGAAGGGGGCATAGGCGGTTCTGTAGAATCCCCACTATCACTAGCACAACTTAAAAGGAAAAAAATAAGGACGAAGGCATAGATTGGTTTTTTCATGTGTGCGGAGTTAGAATTTGGTATGATTTATTTGGTATAATAAAAATAAACCATTTCCTACCTAAAAAGAAAAAACTATTGGCAAATAACTTTAAAAGATATATGTAATCGTTACCTACTATAATTAGGAGACTCCTTGGTAATGGTCACGTCATGCGGGTGGCTTTCATTAATACCGCTGGCGGTAATCTTAACAAATCTACCTGTTTTCTGAAGGGTACCGATGTCCTTGGCCCCACAATAGCCCATTCCGGCGCGAATACCTCCTATAAACTGATGGATACTTTCAAAGAGATCGCCTTTATACGGAACACGGCCTACAATACCTTCCGGCACCAATTTTTTAATATCGTCCTCTACATCTTGAAAGTAACGATCCTTACTTCCCTCCTTCATGGCCTCTACGGAACCCATTCCTCTATAGGACTTAAACTTTCTTCCCTCATAAATAATGGTCTCGCCCGGGGATTCTTTGGTACCTGCCAACAAAGACCCTAACATTACACTATCTGCACCTGCTGCAATAGCTTTGGGAATATCTCCCGTATATCGAATGCCTCCATCTGCAATTACGGGAACGCCGCTGTTCTTTATGGCTGCCGCCACCTCCAAAACTGCGGAGAATTGTGGGAATCCGACTCCTGCAACAACCCGGGTCGTGCAAATTGAGCCTGGTCCTATACCTACCTTTACGGCATCGGCCCCGGCAGCTACCAGATATTTGGCCGCTTCGCCGGTGGCTATATTACCCACGATAACATCTAGCTCGGGGAACTTCTTTTTTACTTCCTTTAATACTTTTACAACACCTTGGGTATGCCCGTGGGCGGTATCGATTACGATGGCATCCACTCCCGCTTGTACCAAAGCTTCTGCCCGATCAACGGCATCAGCGGTAACACCTAGCGCAGCGGCTACACGTAGCCTTCCGTACTGATCCTTGTTGGCCATGGGTTTTTGTGTCAGTTTGGTGATATCCCTAAAAGTAATCAGTCCCACCAATTCATTGTTCTTATTGACGACAGGTAATTTTTCAATCTTATTTTCCTGTAAAATATCCTCGGCTTCTCCCAAGGAAGTACCTACACCTACGGTAACCAAGTTGTTAGCGGTCATTACTTCGGCTATAGGTCGATCGTTATTTTTCTCAAAACGCAAATCCCTATTGGTAACGATGCCGATTAATTTATTGGCACCATCTACAATGGGAATGCCTCCTATACTATGCTCTTTCATATTCGCTTTGGCATCTCGTACCACGGAGTTCAAGGGCAAGGTCACCGGATCCATGATCATACCGCTTTCGGCACGTTTTACCTTACGTACTTTTATGGCCTGCTGTGCAATCGTCATATTCTTGTGCAATACACCGATACCTCCTTCCTGAGCCATGGCAATGGCCATTCGGGATTCGGTAACCGTATCCATTGCAGCGGAAGCAATAGGCACGTTAATGGTTATATTCCTTGTGAATTTTGTCTGGATGTTCACCTCCCTGGGAAGTACTTCCGAATATGCCGGCACTAAGAGGACGTCATCATACGTTAGTCCTTCACCAACAATCTTATCAAGATGAGCTTGCATAGCAATTAAAGATTAATTGCGTGCAAATATACTACATTTTAAAGGAAATGGGACATCTATCCCTTACCAATCCATATTTGTTGATTCTCCTATGAATCGATACCGTACAAAACGGAAATCGACCAAATACCACAAGAACAAAGTTTTTAATCCGATGCCTTTACATCATAAAGATTTCTTGTTGCCTTGGCCCAATCTATTAATGCCTGTTTTTCATTGGCATCCAGGTTGCCATGCATCCAGGTATACGTATCCTCGGGCATTTTTCCTTCTTCCACCTCTTCCACAAGTTCCTCGAGTTTATGATCCTTCTTTTTGATAGAGAAATTCTTCCAATCCGAAACATTGAAATGCTCTTTTCCTTCTTCAATATGACCATTGATCCACAAGGATATAGGGGATACTTCGGCATACCAAGGGTAATTGGTGTTATTACTGTGACAATCGTAGCATTTATTTCGCAATATGGTGCTAATGTCATCCGTGGGTTTTGTTTCCAACTCAAATTGAGCCGTTGTTTCATTTTCCGAAAGATTCTTGGCAGGGCGATAGAACTGCAGTGCTATTAGTACTATGAGCAGAAAGATTAAGATTTTTTTGATGATTTTCATGATGTTGATCGGTGTTATAGTTTCACAGTTTAAATTGTAAGGTAGTATAAAAAGTTCTTGGTTCGGAAGGGATAATTCCAGGACCGGGATAACCCGTAGCCCGTCTAACAAAATAACGCTCGTCCAATAGATTATTTATGCCGGCTTCCAATTTCCATCGTTTATAGGAATAGGATAGCGATAGATCCAGGATTCCATAGGCCGGTATAGTCCCTTCTATGCCCCTTTGGTTATCATTTACATCTTGTGGCGCATTCGTAGCATCTGTAAATTGTTCGGAAAGATAGGTATACTGCAAGCTTCCCAAAAGGTTTTTATAACCGAAACCCAATCCCGTTTTTAGATTGATACTAGGGATAAATTCTACCTGATTTCCTTCCACATTAATTTCTTCCGATTCGGTATACTCCGAATCGGTAATCGCTATATTGGAGAATATATTCAGTTTAATATTTTCATTTTCAGGAAAAAAAGTGTTGGCAAGATTCCAGTCGACAAAACTTTCCAATCCATAGATAAAAGCCGTTCCTATATTACCTCTAAAACGTACGACGCGACCTGTTTCCACCAGTTCACCTGCCGCATTTACCCGTTCTTCATTTCTCAGGACTTCCCCCAAGCGTTCATCATAGCGCAATCCAAAAATACTGATATCATAGGAAAGGGCATCCTTAAAACGTCCTCTAACACCAATATCCGTAGAGAAACCGCTTTCATCACTAATGTTTTCATCTACTTGAAAACTAGGGTTTACTACTCTGATATCATTAAAGGTAACCGATCTGAAATTTTCGGAAAAGTTCCCATATAGCTCTGCACCCGCACTTAATTTGTATGTAGTTCCTACACCTAAAAGCACAAAACTACGATCAAAGACCCTATTATCCGGGATTTCTTCATTAAGTAAGGGGTTACCGGCCAGATCCAGTACAATATTCCTGAAACTCCCTTCGCTCTCCGTTTTAATATGTTCAAAACGAAATCCAGGGACAAAGGTCAACTTATCTGTAATATTAAAAATATTTTCCCCAAAAACGGCAATATTTGCATTGGGGAAATCAAAGGCCACCTGCCGTTCAAAATTTGGAAATTCGTCCGTAGCAAAGTTAAAATCAGCATTAGCTGCAGCCGTACCGGGACCTTGGCGTTGGTCATTAACGGATTGATAGTATTTGGAACCTATCAAAAAAACGGCATCCCGACTTCCAATCTTATATCTAGTCAATACCCGGGCCTCGGCACCCCAATTTTTAAAATTATCTATCAGCAGCTCCCTGGGTGCTTCAGGGTCGTCTTCCTGTGAAACCCTATTGGTCCTAAAACCCAAAGCCTTTCTAGAGGCATCCAAAGCAAAGAGATTGAGGCTAAAGTCGGTTTTTGAGGAAAATTGATGTTCCAATCGCAAGGAGAACAAATTCCAATCGACTCCAAACCAGTTTCTTTCCCTATTGCTAAAATTTGGATCCGCAATAAATTGCGCATCTGTTAGACCTCCCGGCTGTTGAGCCAAATAATTTTGGATGGTAGCTTCAAAAACAAGCTTTGTCCGGCTGTTGAATTGATATCCCAAATGGCCGAAATAGTTTCGAGAATTAAAATCGGAATTGGGCCTAAAACCACTGCCTTCCTTATAATTAAAGTAGGTGTAATAGCTAAACTTCCCTAGGGTACCGCTTAAACTATTAAAACTGGTAAGCAACCCAAAAGAACCTACTGTCTGTCTACTGATCCATTCAATCTCCTTGTCGGGATTCGGTTTTTTAAATACAAAGTTCAACAAACCGCCAAACTGTGTCCCATACTGCAAGGATGCCGCTCCCCTGACTACCTGAATTTCACTCAAGGCTTCCGCCGGTGGGGTGTAATAGCTTTCGGGATATCCTAAAACATCAGCACTAATATCATATCCGTTCTGCCGGGTATTAAAATTTGCGGTCCTGTTGGGATCCAATCCCCTACCTCCTATATTAAGTTGGAGTCCCGCATCCCCATTTTCATAAATATTCAGCCCGACGACCTGACTATAAATTTGTCTGGAATTATTGGCGGCGAGATTCCCGGTTAATTGATCTAGGAGTACTACCTCGCTCTTTTTACCGGCATAGATCGCCGTACCCTCTACTTTTCTCAATTGTTTTAGCGCAAAAAGTTTTTCCCGTTGTTGTATTAGGATGACCTCGGATAACTTTTCGCCCAAAGCATCCAAATTAATGTCCAACGTTTTATCGCTATCCACAGCCACCGTTATTTCATTTATCTTATGCCCAAAAGAAAAGACTACGATCTGGTATGACCCGGAAGCCATATCATTGATGCTATAATTTCCATCCGTATCCGATACCACAAGTCGCTCCAATTCTTTAACAAATACCTCGGCCCCTTGTACCGGTGTTCCCTCCCTGGATATCACTTTACCGGATAGATTGAATTGGGCATAGGTAGATAGGGCCGTAAAAAACAGGATTATAAATATTTTAAATTCCTTTGATGTCATCCTTAAATGGTATAATCCAATTTTTATGTTTAAAAGATTCTTTTTGCTTGGTGAGATCGGTACTTGGATCTATGAATGGCGTGCTTAAACGGCCGTTTAACGTTACGTAACTATCCACGTAAACTTCAATATTACGGTGTCCCTGTCCATAAAAGTGCTGCTCTAAAAATTGTGCGTATTGTAATATAAAGTCCGATTGGGTCGCCATTTGTTTTTCTTGAAAAGTAGTGAGGAAATCGGTATTATCCACATAAAACCACTTGCCACTTTTTCCATCTACGATCTTAAATTGTGCATATCCCGCTTTTTCGATGAGCATTACCCTCCAAGAAAACCGATACCCCTCTTCCGTCCAGAAGAGTTCTCCCGGATAACATAAATATCGAAAAGGGAAGACTAGCTGTATTGCAAAAAAAAGAACGATAAGGGTATATTTTATTTTTGGCAAAAATCCTTTTGCAGGTGAATAAATCTGTCCTGTGTCAAAGTGTTTCCTATCGGTTTTAATCACTTTGGAAAACAAGGAAATAACTTTATCATGAAATTTAGGATTAAAAAATATCAGCGTGGAAAATATCATGATGTATGGAAACATCCCAATGGGAAACAACGCCTTTGTAAGCAGGTGAAAAATAACTACAAGGGAAAAAGCGAACCATCTGGTCCTGGACCATAACAATAAAAATGGAATAGTGAGATCGTATAGCGCCCCTCCCCAACTAAAGGCATAGTGTACCCACTCCTCCCCTAGGTAACTCCCCAGAAAAGGAACATCAAATTTAGAAGGCAACCAAATTTTCAACGGCATAGCTTTGAACAACCAATCTGAATTAAGTTTCGCCAAACCCGCATAAAAGTATACCATACCCAACAAGAGTTTTAGACTATCTATAGTCCATTTCGGAACATATTGGAACGCTTTGTTCCTATTTTTATAGGCGTCTACCGAAAAATAGACATTGGCCGGCAAAAAAATCATGAGAAAGCTTAAAACACTTATGAAATAGTAATGATTTAGATAGGTGGTCTTATCCATCAGTTCTATATAGGTAAAACTCAAGAAAAAGAGAATCATGGAAATGCGGTATCTATATCCTAAGGTTACCAATAAGGCAGCCAACGCGCACACTACAAAAAGGAAATAGGTGTATGGCCCCAATGGTTTTATCCACTCGAAACCATAATACGAAAAGAAAAATTTTGGTTGGATGTACAATTTATCGATCCATCCATAGCTCCAAAATCTAAAAATGCTAATGAGCATCATTACCCCAAATAAAATACGAAAGACCGCTAGAGGAGCGGCCTGCGTATGCTGTTGAAGGTATGATTGGATCCGACTCATAAATTAATCCCCATCGGCATCTTGAAAATCTACATTTATATTCAGGGCGGACAACATATCTACCTTTAATAGCGGAACGATCCGTTGTACCTCATCGTAGGCCACAAGCAATTGGACCGGAGGATCGTTTTGCAACTCTTCTTGAAAGGAATCCAATCCATTGACCGCAGTTCTAGCGGTATTGAACTGAGCATTTATTATATCGGAAAGACGTTGTGCATCTCCTTCTTCTTCCAAATCATCCAGATAATCGTCCAAACCTATTCCGTTGGTGGAAGAATCAAAACCTATCCCGTTGAAAAAATCCTGAACGGCATCCAACCCTTCTAAAAATAATGCATTGGAAATATCTCCTTTGTAAAAAGCCTCCAAATTTCCGGGATCTATGGTAGCTGTAAGAACACCGGCGGGTATTCCTATTTTCCCTTGACGTAAAAATCGTTCGTAATAGAAAATATAGTCATTGACATATCTATCCACGGAAGCGGTAGCGGACGATCCATCATTTTCAACGAATGAATTCCTAAAAGTACCCGTCCACTCCTGTATAACCTGATCGGTAAGGGTCTGCATATCGGAAATCAAACTTTCCATGTAGGCAAGAAGGTCGGCTCCCTCTGTTGGTGAATTGAATCTTGCTACCCTATCGGTGTCCGAATCGGCAAGACCATTGATTATATAGTCCAAGGCCGGAAACCCTTTTGCATCCCTATTGGAGGGCAGGGACAGATCCGCATTTCCGTTGGTGATATTCGTTTCAATTTGTGCTACATCGGCCGGGTAAATATTCATATTCAAACGATAATCAATAGTTTCGGCAGGTCCAATTTCAAACATGGACACCCGCTGCCAAGCCAAATAGGCCTCTATCCACGCATTCCGCAATGCCACTAAATTATTTTCATTGGCCGAAGTATTAAAATTTTCAAAAGCTGCATCCAAATCCGTTAAAGACGATTGGAAAGCCTGATAGGAGGGTATAATAATGTTATCCGCCCAATTTTCAAGCATTACACTTCTTTGAAAAGTTGTTCCCGTTGGGGGCGTTGGCGTATCATCAGAGCTATCCGATGAGGAACAGCCCATAATAATCAAGAGAATTACGGATAGGCTTAAAAATTTTTTCATAGTTTTCTTTTTTATTCTCATTGACTGGAAAAGGCGCAAATTTAACAAAAAGCTGGTTATCTTACTTAAGATATCCGCTCTTTTTAGTAGCGTATAGGGCCATACTTTTAATTGGTACTACCCGCTTGTTCCACGGTAAAACTGAACTTAGCGGCAATTGCCGCCGAAATGGCCTCCAAAGTTTCCGGCGTAACGTCCCAGAGCCCGTTGTCGCCGTCATCCATTAAATCCGATAGGAAAGCATCTACTTCGGTTTTTGTAAAATAAGGTGCTGTGGAATTGGGCATCCTAGTGAATTGCAGGCTATAGATAAAACCATAACCTTCGGACAGATCATGAAAAGCACCTCCAAAATCGTCCGCTTCAAGTGCTATTTTACCTTGTTCCAAATAAAAAACCGCCCGTATGGCCATAACTTCGGATATTTTTTCACGTAGAATTTCCGCTTGCGCATCACGGACCTCATAATCTTTAGCGACTATTGCGGCCCTGCCCAATTTAAAGGCCTGAAAAATATCGTCCGCAATTCCGGCGAAATCGCTATCACCTTCTACCCTACCGATATATTTGTTTAAAAAACTATCATCTGCTCCAATGGTAGCATTGGGATCTGCCAGATTGGCGGCAGTACCGTAGGTGTATCCATAACCTTCGTCCCAATCGTGCTCCATGGTCGTATAGGTCTCACCATCTTCCGTTACACCATTATCATTATTTTCCCTATTGCTACCGGCATCCAAAAAAGCGGCACTGATATAATTGTTTAGAATTTGATCTACCATTAATGCCCCGATCAATGATTTACCAAAAACCTGATCCATTTCCAATCCATTGTCCGCTACATATCTTGTGGAAGTGCCGTCGGCAAGTTGACCGGCAACACCGGGTTGTGCGGCAAGTCCAAAGTTTGGAAAAACCTCATCTACCTGTGTTTGTATCCATGATACAAAATCTGCCCGTATCAATGCCTGATCGGTAGCATTGGACGAAAAGAAATCGGCAGAGGCAGCTGTTTTACTCCTGATGTTCTTATCGGATGCGTTTAAATCGGCATCCTCAAAATCCGGATTGCCCTCTTCGTGGGCAAACATCGCGTTTAAACCCTCAGAAGTACTCGTATCGTCTTTTAAATCGGCTATCAACTCTTCCCCCATCAATATTCTTGTGGTCTGTCCACTAAAACTTACCGTGGATTCCCCATTTCTCTGAAATACAAAAGTTGCGGGGTTGTCAATGGCAGTTTCACAAGGTGTGCAAGCTGTACCACCACAATCTACACCCGTTTCATCCCCATTTTGTTGTTGGTCCGAGCAGGTAGCCAATATTGGGGGAGTGGAATCATCATCGGAAGAACAAGAGACTAGGGCTACAAAAGCAACAAAAAGGAATAGACAATTTCTAAACTGCATAATTTATTTTTATTTAGATTGATTATTGATAATATCCGTGCAAATTTAATCGCAAAATTGAATTTGACAAACTTTATTTAAATTAAATCTAAATAAACTTTAAGATTTAACATTGAACTGGTTTAAACTTTTTGGATTGTAGCGAAAATTAGCAATTTTTTGCCCGGTTGAAGGTTTTTTTGAGTTGCATAGCAGAGCTACGGAAGGAAAAAAACACAAAAAACGGGTGAAAAAGGGCAATTTTTTAGCCAATTGAAAAAGTTTAAACCAGTTCATTATGATAATCTAGCAAAAAGATAGAAGTTGAAACTATTAGTGAAAGACCGAAAAAAGTTCTGTGGCCTTATGATACGAAGTACTAAAAACAGTAGGGTCCACATTCGATACAGCTTTGACGGCATCAAAATACGAGAGTAGTTTTTCGGTAGGCATATTTCCCGTCAGCTCATCTTTGGCCATGGGGCAGCCACCAAATCCTTGGATGGCCCCATCGAACCTGCGACACCCCGATCGGTACGCGGCATCTACTTTTTCATGCCATTTGTCCGGTGTGGTATGTAAATGAGCGCCAAATTCAATATCCGGATACTTTGGAATTAGGTTAGAAAAGAGGTAATCTATTACTTCTGGCGTAGAAGTTCCTACCGTATCGGAAAGTGATAATATCCTTGTGCCCATAGCCGCCAATTTCTCTGTCCACTCCCCCACTATTTCTACATTCCACGGGTCTCCGTACGGATTACCAAACCCCATGGAAATGTAGGTGACCACCTTTTTGTTCGTGGCATCGGCAATATTCAAAATGTCCTGTAGCGCTGCCACCGATTGGGCAATGGTCTTATGTGTATTCCGCATCTGAAAATTTTCCGAAATAGAAAATGGATACCCCAAATAATCTATCTCGGCATGCTGGCTTGCATCTTGGGCCCCTCTTACATTGGCAACAATGGCCAGCAATTTACTTTTTGTATTGGATAAATCCAATTGGGAGAGTACATCACTCGTATCCGCCATTTGCGGAATCGCTTTAGGTGATACAAAGCTTCCGAAATCGATGGTATCAAAACCACAACCCAACAAAGATTGGATATAGTGTACTTTCTCCCTTGTTGGAATAAAAGTTTTTATACCCTGCATAGCGTCCCTTGGGCACTCTATAAGCTTTACCTCTGCGAGCATTAATTCGGAATTGATTAAAAACTAATGTTTGATTCATGGGGCCCTGATCAAAACACCATCAGGGATAGTTCAAAAAACCAATCATAATTGGCATTGTCATGCACTTACGATTGACTTTCACTAACAAAATTACCATTATTTATGAGATAATAGAATATAAACGGCTATCCCTATAAAAACGAGAATCTGCAGCCATTTTAAAAAAGGGCCTACCGTTGCATGTTTGGCAATATAGTTCGAAATTGAACCTGCCAGAAGAGCTATCGTACTAAAAATCACAAAGGACACCAACATAAAAAGTCCGCCCAAAATATAAAACTGCCAAACAGTATCCAGCTGTTCGCTGAACAAGAATCCGGGGAAAAAAGCCAAAAAGAAAATAGTGACCTTGGGATTAAGAACGTTCATTACAAAACCTTGATGAAACAACTTTGTCATACTCTTTTTCGGAACCGTTTCGTTCGATAGATTCAAATCCCCTTTATCCTGAAAAACCTTGAATGCCAAATAAAAAAGATAAAGCGCCCCGAACAATTTTATTGCAAAAAATAAGGTATCGCTTTGTTTAATAATAGCAGAAACCCCGAAGGCCAAAAGACTAGTGTGCACCAAACAACCGCTAATAAGACCGGATACCGTGGCGAGGCCAAATTTTTTGCCGTTGGCCATGCTCTGCATCAACACATAGATATTATCAGGACCAGGGGCAATAGCCAGTGCGGCGGTCGCCAATATAAAGGCGTATAGAATATCGTAATTCAATGTGAATATTTCAACTCACAAAATACAAATTCTATAGGAGTATCCGTAGTTTTTTATATCTTGACAAAAAAACATGAAAGCCTTCTATTCAGTACTTATCACCGTAGGGTTATTATTATGGTTTGGTGTTAAATCCCCTGAACCACAAAAAGAAACGGAAAATTTGAAACGTTCACAATCAGGTTTGCAGGACAGTATATTACGACATGTGGTATTATTTAAATTCAAAGAAGGGACTTCCAAGCAAAAATTGATCCAAATAGAGGAAGCCTTTGGTGCACTGCCATCAAAAATAGCACAGATCCAATCCTTTGAATGGGGATTAAACAATAGCCCTGAAGGATTGGAAAAGGGATTTACGCATTGTTTCTTTTTAACTTTTAAGAGTGAGGAAGACCGTGCTATTTATCTTCCGCATCCTGACCATAAAGCTTTTGGAGCGCTTCTTGAACCACACCTGGAAGATGTTTTGGTACTGGATTATTGGACCAAATAAAAGTAGGTCCGTGTAATTCGCAAATTTTATCCAAAGGAATGAAGACCGCTGAAGGTTGCATTCATACGAAACACGTATCATAGTATTGTTTTAGCAGCAATATGAGGCATTTTAACAAAGAGATGTTTAACAAATCCGACCAGATTATATGGGACAGCATATTCTCCAATGTCCCTCCCGAATGGACACAACCCGAAGTTTCGGAAGCAATGCGGGATTGTCTTAAATATTACAACAGGAACAATGTACGCACCGTATTGGACCTAGGCTGCGGAATTGGAATTTGGGCAATGTTTTTCAGTAAATCAAATCTAAAAGTTAGTGGTGTAGACTTTTCCAGGAAGGCCATTGATTTTGCCAAAAAATGGGCGCAGAGTGAAAACCAAGAGATTATATATGAATGCTCGCCCCTAATTGATAATCCATTTATCAATAAAGCATTCGATGGTATTCTGGCCTCCAAAATATTAGACAATATCTCCAATGAAGAATTGTTGAAGGCTAAAACCCAAATCTATGGAAATTTAAACCAAAATGGAGTTTTATACGGTTTGTTCAATCCCTACATGACCGAAGAAAATAGCGAAGAACTAAGTAAACGTGATAACCCAACCAAGGGGATAACTTCAATAAACTTAACGGACAATGAGCTGAAGGAATTATTTCCGAAATTGAACTTACTTGAATTTAGGCATTATGAACATGGATTTAGAGGCTTAATTTGGCAAAAAGAAGCTAACTGATACTAAAAACAGGTATAGGCGATACTTGTAGCCACCTACTGCCAAGACCAACTTACTTTTGCACTTCTAGCTTTTGAAGGATAGCATTATTTATTTTCTTTACCAATGCGGGTCCCTCGTAAACAAATCCCGTCCATAGCTGGATAAGGTCCGCCCCTGCCTCCAATTTTTCCAAGGCATCTTCTGGTGAGTGTATGCCGCCCACACCAATTATAGGAAAGGCCTTGTTGCTTTTTTCCGATAGAAACCGAATGACTTCGGTACTTCTATTTCGTAAGGGTTTACCGCTTAATCCTCCCTTTTCCTCCAATAATACATGGTGCGACTTTAAACCTTCCCGGGCAATAGTCGTATTTGTGGCAATGACGCCATCAATCTTTGTCTCCTTAACAATCTCTATAATATCCAACAATTGGTCATCCTTTAAATCCGGGGCTATTTTTAATAAAATGGGCTTCTCCTTATCACCCTTTTTTATAGCATACTTGGTGTTCACACGTTTTAATTCCTTTAAAAGGGCGGTCAAGGGTTCTTTATCCTGAAGTTCCCTAAGACCGGGAGTATTGGGCGAACTCACATTTACTACAAAATAGTCTACGTGTTCAAAAAGGGCGTCAAAACAAATGAGATAATCCTTTACAGCGTCACTATTAGAAGTGGCCTTATTCTTCCCGATATTGCCTCCTATGAGTATATTACGTTTCTTTTTTAAACGTTCTACGGCATCGAACACGCCTTTATTATTAAAACCCATTCGGTTAATAATGCCCTCATCTTCCTTAAGCCGAAAAAGTCTTGTTCCTGGATTGCCTTCCTGTGGTTTTGGGGTAAGTGTTCCTATTTCTATAAAACCAAAACCAAAATCCGAGAGTTCTTGGTATAATTTGGCATCCTTATCAAAACCGGCCGCCATACCCACGGGATTTTTAAATGTTAAGCCGAATACATGCCGTTCAAGTCGTTTGTCATCAACCACATAAATAGCCCTAAAAACCTTGGAAGAGCCAATTTTCGATAAACACTTTATAAACCAAAAAGAAAGGTGGTGCACCTTTTCTGGATCTAGTAGGAAAAGAATAGGACGAACTAGGAACTTGTACATTAACGACGAGAAATTTTGGCAAAAATACGAACTCCGGCGAAGTAGTAGTCCTTTAGATTGCTATTTTATTAACGGAACGGTTAAAAATCATTCGGGATTTACCATAATAGGTTTCCGAAATGCCGCATGGCAAAGATCTGAATAGCGTTGGTATTGTCTTTCATTGAAGAGGGCTATTAATTTTTTATCATATTCCTTGGAGGTATTGACGATCTGTTCCTTTAAGGTATTGTACTTTTTGGCCAGTAAAGCAAGGTCATCTGGAGTTTCTTGCGGGTGTTCGTCTAGCAGTAGTTTTATCTGGTCCTCTATCAAACTAGTTTCCGTATTCAATTGGGCACTCCAACTTTCCATTTTCCCGATCTGTTCTTCGTTCAATTGAAAAATCTTGATAATAGTTTCGGAACTTTTCCCTCCAATATCCAACGTACAATCCTGGGCATTTCCAAAAAAGCACACTACACCTAATACCAACAAAGAATATATATGCTTAAGACCGACCATTTTAATTCCTTTTTATCATACGGTTTAAATCAACATCTATATAAACAGCATTTTTTATCAAAAAGTATGTCATCCTCTCATCTTTTCATAAAAAAAGCCGCCCAAACGGGCGGCCTTAATTAAAACTAACTTGAACAATTTATTTTAAGGCCAAACTGACCCTTGCAAAAAGGAACCTACCACCGATTCCAAATTGCTGTGCTCTACGAGACCAATCAAAACGTCCTGAACTACGATTGTTCTGATCCCCATCTACACCGGGTTGTAGGTCTTGTGCAGCCCGATCCGGGAATATATCGAATAAATTATTCGCTCCTATGGTAAAGGTAAGTGCATCGGTAGCCTTATATCCAATAGACAGATCGGTTACTATCTTAGTGCCGAATACTTGCTGATTGGCAACGGTAGTGGTAGCCTCGGTAACTTCTCCAAAATATACATTTCTTAAAAACACAACAAACTTATCAGAGGTAAGACTATTGGATAAATTTACCTTTGTCCTAGGAACGGCTTCCTCTAAGTATACCCTACTGTCCTCCGGAAAATAGGTATCTATCAGACCTGCATCCCTGAGCACTTGGGAAGCGTTGATTTCGCCTACTTGTCTTGTTTGGGAAAAGGTACCTGCCAAATCCGATTTTAATCGCCAATTGTCCCCTAGTACGGCATCATGGGTTATTACCACATCCAAACCTTTGGATTCTGTATCGATGGCATTTGCAAAGAAGGATGCGGCGGTAGCATTGGCTTGCGACAATAAAAACCTTAAGTCATCTCCCGCCGGACCGTCAGGGGCACTGAACTGCCCTGTAAATACCACGCGGTCGTCTATCTTCACAAAGTAACCATCTACCGTTACGGTAAGATTGGCATTCGGTATTTTTGCGGTAAAACCCAAACTAACGCTTTGGGAAGTTTCTTCTTTTAACTGTGGAATACCCAAAAGTTCCGCTGCCCTACTATCATTGGCAAACGTTCCTACTTCTTGTGGGTCTCCATTTTGATCGAAAATAGTGGAAGTAGAGTTAAAATTGATCTGATGTAAAGAGGGAGCCCTAAATCCTGTATTGACCGCTCCTCGAACGTTTAAATTATCTGTAACTTTATATCGTGATGCTAATTTAAAATTTATGGTAGAGCCGAAATCGCTATAATTTTCGAACCTCGTTGCAAAACTGGCCAAAAACCGTTCGGAAAAATCGGCTTCCACATCAACATAACCGGCGACACTACTACGCCCCCTGGACAATTCGTTATCCGGACTAAAACCTGGAAAAACCTGAGAGCCACCTGGTCTGGCACTTCCAAAGAAATCCTCCGAAGGCTGCTGCGATGCCAAGGTGATAACTTGTCCATCCGCCGTATACTGGGCATAAGACGCTTCCTCCCCGGCAACGATATCATAGTTTTCCACCCTAAATTCCCCACCAAAGGCAATATTGAGACCGGAAAGCGTATCTTCAAAAAACTGTGCGATATCCAGATTGGCGGTATTCTGTGAAAATGAAAATCCTCCAGCATCAAAAGTCGTGGGCGATGAGCTCTGCAAAGAAGCGTTGAACGTATTCCCAATGGTGTACAAAAAGGAGTTCTGCCCGTAAGTATTACTAAAATCAACACTCCAATCCCCGATCATGCCCTTAATTCCAACGGATAAGGATTCATCCTTGATATTTGAATTGATTTCCGGTAAAAAACCATTAATAAAGGCCGGGGTAAAAGTCCTACTTTGATTAGGAAGCCTATAAAAGCCCGCAGAATTACCGGTTCTGGAACTGATTCCTGCAAAGGAATACAACTCCGTTCCATTATCATCCAAGGGTAAGGAAAAATTAGCGAACAAACGACCACCTCGTAGCGCCGATTGGCCAACACGCATATTGAAATCACTTCTTTGTTGCCCCCTGGCGGCTAATTCCGCCTCCGTATTATCAGCTGATAAAATTGGCTGAAGTTCCTCTTTTGTGGACGCCCCGTTCAAATTTATTCCGGCCTGTTCCGCAAATTGTATCACATCGGCAACATCATCATCCAGTAAGTTGGCAATATCAAAACCAGAATCATTGGCTACCCGCTCTACCGTATTGTACAAATTAAAAACATCGCCTTCCCATTCAAACATGCGATTATAATCCTCACGGACATCAAAATCACCGGAAAAAGTGATATATCCGCCCTTATCACCTAAAGACAGACCATAACTTGCCGCAATATTTGTAGTTTCCCCATCCGAACCACCTGTTTGTCCATTGGCATTCTTAGAAAAGTTGGCCCCGGTGGTTACCGTAGCGTTCAATTCATTAACGGTGGTATTCAAGACAATATTGATAACACCGGCAATGGCATCCGAACCATATTGTGCTGCTGCACCATCCCGTAATACTTCTATACGCTGTATGGCGGCGGCGGGAATTGCATTTAAATCCGTACCGACACTACCCCTACCAAAAGTTCCGTTTACATTGATCAAAGATGATGTATGTCTTCTTTTTCCATTGATCAACACCAAAACCTGGTCGGGACCCAAACCTCTCAATGAAGCCGGGTCTATATGATCGGTACCATCCGATATGGTCTGTGTATTGGAAGTGAACGAAGGAGCTACATAATTTAAAATCTGGTTAAGATTTACTTGCGGCGCCACACTATTCAATTCCTTTATATCAATAACATCTACCGGTACCGTACTTTCCGTAGCGGTTCTATTTGGGTTACGGGAACCTATGATAATTACTTCGGAAAGTGCTACCCCTGAAACCAGTGTCACATTGACCGTACTACCGCTAACTACCACCAGTTTTGTTTCGTAACCGATATAAGAGACCTCCAAAGTATCACCTTGTATGGCATCTATGGTAAAATTACCGTCAAAATCCGTAACGGTACCATTGGTAGTCCCTTGAACCACTATAGATGCCCCTGGAAGCGGATCTCCATTTTCATCGGTTACCTTTCCGGAAATCGCTTGACGAAGTTCAAAGATATTGTTGGAAGTAACATAATCCAACGTGCTGAATGTACTTACTTTATCCAATATTGTCTTGGGAACCTTCTTATGATAAACTACGTAATATTTGTTTCCAAAATATTCAAAATCGAAACTGGTCCTTTTCTCCAGTTTGCTTATGATCTTATCCAGAATGTCGTCATTATATTCCTTAGGGTCCAAATTTGTTCCCGATAACAAGCCCGGATTGTACGTAAAGAATACTTCGTGTTTTTCACTTAGGTCCGCTAAAAAGTCTGTTAGCGCCATCGTCTTGCTCTCAGCAAAATTGCTAGAGCCATTCGCTGCTATCGATTCCGAAATCCCTGAAAATAGGAGTAGGAACAGCAGCATTGTAAAGCGTTGTTTTCCATTCATGTTTTGAGTTTTAGTTATACGTATTGAGTATGATGAGCTTATTGTCCTTTTGGACAATCTTAGTGCCTGTTGTTTTTTCAATTGCCGTCAAGCATATGTTAAGGTTTTCATTGGGAATACCACCCGTAAGGATTTTTTCTTCCATGGCAGTATCCACAAATTCTGAAGGGAACCCATAGGTATGTTCAATATACTTCATCACCTCTTTCAGCTTCATATTATTGAAAACAAAAGTTCCTTCTCGCCATAGTGCATAGGTGTTAAGTGTATTGACCTTTTCATGAAGAACGACATTATTTTCCTCCGAATACGAAACGAATTCCCCAGGGACCATTTTTTTGTATGTCCCGTTGTTAAGCAATAAACTAATAGAACCTTCGTCCAAGGCCACATCGGTTTTCCTATCGCGTGTGTTGACATGGAATTGTGTACCGTATACCTCTACTTTAAGATCATTGGTGTTGACATAAAATTTGGCATCGGTAGCATGCGCCCGTTTTACCTTAAAATAAGCCTCCCCATTAAGCGTAATATCACGGGGGTTTTCTTTGTTGTACCTAATTTCCGAGTTACCGTTTAGAACAACGGAGGTACCATCAGGGAGTTTTAGGTCAATAACCTCTCCAAACCCGGTTTTATGAAGAATCTCCTGTGGGGCATTCGCAAAATTTAGTGCGACTATTATAAAAACGATCGCTATTGCCGCCGCGGCCGTCACCCTTTTTAGTCTTGATTTAAATGATATTACTGGTTTACGTACAACTGTTGTGTTAGGCTTTTGAATATGATTCAAAACCGTATCCAACTTTTTATCCACCATTTCTTCTTTTATAAAGGCCCTTTCAAAAGCAATTCCCTGTATAATGGATTTTGCGGTATATATTGTTTCCGTTTCCTCAGGATTATTTTGGATCCAAGCATTCCAAAAAGCAACATCGTTCTTATTGTTGTTTTTGGCCCAATTCTTAAAAGAAGAATCGTTCAAAAGTTTATCCAAAAGAGGTTGGGTATGTTCTTTCATTGTATGCTACTGGTAAAGGTTAAAGACTGGACTTCGTATATAAAGAGTTATAAACGCTTCTTTTATACCCTATTTTTTCAAAAAAAAGTAATATTATCTTTTTAGCATACTCATAATCGCCTTCGATTCCAAGGTTTTTCGAAGTTTTACAAACGCTTTTTGAAGCGTATTTAGAACACTTTGATAGGTGATTCCCATAATGACGGAAATCTCCTTTGTTCCCAAATCGCTGTAATATTTTAAATAAACAACTTCTCTTTCCCTAACGGAAAGATCGTTTAACATATGGGCAAGGGCATTGGTCTGTATTGAAATAAATTCTTGCCGTATGGCGATTTCCTCTACAGAGAATTCAAATTTTGATAAGGATTCCCTGCTTTCATTAAAATCCTTGAACAATTTCTCCTTTTTTAAACTTTTAAAAATTGCCCTGCGAAATGAAATGAATAAATAAGCTTTTACATTATCTACTTCTCCCAGACCCTTTCTATGGTCATACAAATAGATAAAAAAATCCTGTAGGCAATCCTCTGTAAAAGAAATGTTGCCGGAAATTTTAAAACCGTAATTATGTAGAAGCGGGTAATACACCTTAAATAAAGTGGAGAAAGCTTTAAGATCACCTTCTATAAAGAAAAACCATATGACTTTTTCGGCCTTGATAATTCGTGCTAATTGTACGATTGTTTGTAATCAAATGTAAGGAATATTCCTATAGTCGTTTTTTTCTTGGAAAGCAAGTGTAAAAACATTAGGACGGACCAGATGATTTAAACTTTCTGCCAATATTGTATTTTTGGATAAAAACCTCATGAAATGCAGCATATCATTGATAGATTTATTAGTTATGTAACCATTGACACCCAAAGCGATCCCAATTCCAAAACAACGCCTAGCACTAAAAAACAGTGGGATCTGGCGAACAAGTTGGTCAATGAATTGACACAGATAGGAATGCAGGAGGTTACTATTGATAAAAATGCCTATATCATGGCAAGCCTGCCAAGCAATCTAGATAAGGAGGTGCCAACAATCGGTTTTATTGCCCATTTTGACACTACACCTGATTTTACGGGAACCCATGTAAAACCACAGATAGTAAAAGACTATGATGGTGGTGACATTCTCCTGAACCAAGAAAAAAATATTGTGCTATCTCCCGACTATTTTGATGACCTTCTTCTTTACAAGGGTAAAACTCTGATTACTACGGACGGGACTACCCTTTTAGGAGCAGATGATAAGGCCGGTATCACAGAAATAATTACCGCGATGGAATTTTTGATACAACATCCGGAAATCAAACATGGAAAAATCCGAATAGGTTTTACCCCGGACGAGGAAATAGGCAGGGGAGCCCATAAATTCGATGTAGATACATTTGCTGCCGACTGGGCCTATACCGTGGACGGTAGTCAAATTGGAGAACTGGAATATGAAAACTTTAACGCCGCCGGAGTTAAGGTCCATGTAAAGGGAAAAAGCGTCCATCCGGGTTATGCCAAGGGAAAAATGGTGAATGCAATAAGTATTCTACATGAGTTTATGAGCTTGCTTCCAAGTCATGAAACCCCACAACATACGGAAGGCAGGGAAGGCTTTTTTCATATTCATCAGATAAAAGGTGAGATAGAACATGCGACATTAGAACTGATTGTTAGAGATCATAATCGGCAAGGCTTTGAGGACAGAAAACAACTATTGGAGGATATCGTCAAAAAATTGAACAACTCCCATGGGGAATGCATTGGCCTAGAAATTGAAGATCAATATTACAATATGAAGGAAAAAGTGGAGCCAGAATTCCATATTGTGGAAATAGCCCGTGAAGCTATGGAAGCTTTGGGGATTACTCCGATCATAAAACCGATTCGCGGCGGTACCGATGGTTCACAGCTGAGTTTTATGGGTTTGCCTTGTCCTAATATTTTTGCCGGTGGACATAATTTTCATGGAAAGTTTGAATACGTACCTGTGGAAAGTATGCAGAAAGCAGTTGAAGTTATCGTAAAAATTTGCGAAATTACATCAAATAGAATCAAAGACCATGGATCCATCAGAAAGAATTGAGGCGTATTTTGCCAAAGATCATCTATTTAAAGAGGGTATCGCCATCCTACGAAGCTTGGCCAAACAGACGGAATTAGAGGAAACTTGCAAGTGGGGCATTCCCGTTTATACCATTAAAAACAAAAATGTGCTGGGCATCTGTGCGTTTAAGGGCTATTTTGGGCTTTGGTTTTATAACGGTGCTTTTTTAAACGATTTTAAAGACGTTCTGGAAAATGCCCAAGAAGGAAAGACCAAAGCCATGCGACATTGGAAGTTTACATCCGTAGATGAGATCAATACCAAAGATGTACTGGACTATATGGAAGAGGCTATCGCCAACCAGAAAAAGGGAATTGTCTTAAAACCCGAAAGAAATAAAGCTGTAGAAATGCCCATCCTCTTAAAAAAGGTCCTAAAGGAAAAACCTGGTTTGCAAACTGCTTTTGAAACGCTATCCCCTTACAAACAGAAAGCGTATTTTGAATATATAGCTATGGCAAAACAAGAAAAGACAAAATTATCCCGTTTGGAAAAAATCCTCCCTATGATCGGCAAGGGAATTGGACTGCACGATGCTTACAGAAAATAGGGGGCGTTAATACAAAACCTGAAAATGTGTAGGTTTAAGAATAAAATGAAATTCCGATACAAAAGTAAACAGTGGGCAGTAAGCAGTTTTCGGCAAGCTAATATGAATACTGCACAACCGTGAATGCTATAGTATCTAAATTCCCGTTCGGCGTACCTGCTTGCCGAAATCAGGGTTTTGACTAACAATTGTATCTAATAAGCGGTATACGTAAAAAGTGCCCTGACATTTACAGTCAGGGCACTTTTATATATTCTATGATGGAATTACTTTTTGGCCGGAGGCGGAGCATTCAGTTTTTTGCTCATCTCCATGGAGATGGCAGACCGATCAAATTTAATCCTGCCCGCCATAGTCTCTATGATACAGGAAAGATCTTTGTCGTTTAAATCCACCACTTTTCCATACATTCCGCTTTTAGTAATTATTTTATCACCCTTTTTTAGTTCTGTCGCGAACTTTTTTTCATCCTTTTGACGCTTCATTTGAGGTCGTATCATGAAAAAGTAAGCCACTACAAATATCAAAATTAAGGGAAGAAATGATCCAAGATCGCCCATAAACTATCTTTTTACCGGTCCAGCTGGTGCTGCACCTTCCTTAGGGTTAACAAAAGCCTTTATTCTTAGAATTTCAGAACCTTTGGCCGTATTGGCCGTTACCGTAATCGTTTTGGTAACTTGGTTTTGACCGGAACCGTTGAACCTCACCAACATTTCTCCGGAGTCGCCAGGAGCTACCGGGGCATTTTTGGGATATTCAGGTACGGTGCAACCACAGCTACTTTTAGCATCTGTAATAATTAAGGGGGCGTTTCCCGTATTTGTAAACTTAAAAATAGTTTCTTGGGGAGTACCCTGTTGAATGGGACCGAAATCATGTTCGGACTTATCAAAACTCATAACGGGTAAACTTTTTGATGCTTCGTCCCTTTCGGCCGCAACCTCTACGTTGGCCGCATTGATCTTACTTGACGCATTATTATCCTTACAGGAAAAAAATGCTATCATTGAAACTAAGCTTAACCCTAAAAATACTTTTTTCATGATTGTTGAATTTTAATTTTGAGCAAAATTAAGGAATATTTTTTTACAATAATCCCCTCCCTATTTTTTTTAGCTTTCCTTCACTTTTATACTCTTTCACTAATTTGTCCAAAATACCATTGATGAAAATACTGCTCTTAGGGGTAGAATATTCCTTTGCTATCTCCAAATATTCGTTAAGGGTCACTCTTTCCGGAATAGAAGAAAAATTGAGCAGCTCACATATAGCCATTTTTAAAAGGATGGCATCAATATCGGCGATACGGTCCTTATCCCAATTAGGGGTTTTCCCCTCAATTTCATTTTCCCATTGGGCGTTGTTCAACAAGGTTTTGGTAAGTAATTGCTTTGCAAAAACCATATCGTCCTGATCTTTTAATAAAGAAGGCAAAAAGAAGGATTCATGTTGGTTCTCCTTTACTTTTCTAAGCTGTTTAAGAATAAAGGTATTCACAATGGGAATGTCATCCACCCAAGTTAACTTATCGTCTTCAAAGTAGTCGTAAATTTTCTCGTTGGGCGCAATGACTTCTTTAAAAAGTTCTATCAGAAGATTTCTATCCTGTTCATAGCCGTTTTTGGTTTTGGACATATAGTCGTCAAAAGCGGTACTGCCAACTATTTCCTTATAAATTATTTTTACGTACTCCTCGTTCAGGTACCAATTCTTTAGCTTCCGTTTGGATAACTCGGCCGCCAGCATACCGTTGTTCGCTATTTGCAGCATTAGTCGGTTATTCACGAATTTTTCCTTATCGGGATAATCGTCCGAAGGGGTGGCCAAATACTTTTTGGAAGAAAGTTTTAACTGGTTTTCGGCCATGAGATGCACCTCTACCAATAGACTCAGCATCAATAAATAGAGGGAATAGGTGTTCTCTATGCTTACTCTTAAAAATTTCTCTTGTTTTTCAAGAGCGTTATCGTGCGATTGGGTCAAGGCGTAGATACATTGCATCACTTTAACCCTGATATGCCTTCTTGTAAGCATTTTTAAAGAACTTTGTTTAGATGTATTAAACTTTTATGGCGCAAAAATAGTAATCTATTTTCAATTACATCTTATCAGTTTTATAACATTTGGTTTCAACCCAAACCTATATCTTTGCAAAATTGTCTACAAGACTTTATCGCATAAGCAAACCCGTTGGATGAAGGAACTGAAACACCTGAACAAATACTTTAGAAAATACTGGCTCAAACTCCTGATCGGTATCCTTATTACAATTATTGCCCGCGTTTTTCAATTGGTAATGCCTTCCTATGTAAATAAATCCATTAAAGTTGTAGAAGATTTTGTCGCTAATAGCATTGCGGAATCAACTGCAAAAGAAATGCTCTTGGAATATATCCTCATCATTGTTGGGGCGGCCTTGCTTTCGGGTTTTTTTACGTTCCTGATGCGACAGACCATTATAAATGTATCCAGATATATTGAATATGACCTTAAAAACGAGGTCTTTGATCATTATCAATTCTTGAACCTCAACTTCTACAAAAGAAATAGAACGGGGGATTTAATGAACCGGATCAGCGAAGATGTTAATCAGGTTCGTATGTATGCCGGTCCTGCAATTATGTACGGTATACAGACGCTGACACTTTTTGCCTGTTTAATTCCCTTGATGTTCATAAAGGCACCTACCATTGCTTTTTATGCACTTCTGCCATTGCCCATATTATCCGTTTTAATCTATCAAATCAGCAAGATCATCCATAAACGTAGCACCAAGGTCCAGGAATATCTATCTACCTTATCTACATTTACCCAAGAATCATTTTCTGGGGTATCCGTAATCAAGGCCTATGGCCTGGAACCACAAATAAATAGCGAACTTAAAGCTTTGGCCATTGAAGGAAAGGATAAGAGCATGGACTTGGCCAAAGTGAATGCATGGTTTTTTCCACTAATGATCCTGTTAATAGGCGTAAGTAATATTTTTGTCATCTATGTAGGGGGCAAACAATATATTGATGGTGAAATTGCGTCCGTAGGGATTATCGCCGAATTTATTCTTTATGTAAATATGCTTACCTGGCCGGTGGCCATTGTAGGATGGTTAACGTCTATTGTGCAACGTGCGGGAGCATCCCAAAAAAGAATCAACGAATTTTTAAAAGAACAACCAGAGATTAAAAATGAGGTAGAAGAGGCAACTCCTATAGGGGGAAAGATAACATTCAAAAACGTTTCTTTCACCTATGAGGATACCAACATTACCGCCTTGAATAATTTATCGTTTACGGTCCAGGAAGGGGAAACAGTTGCTATTATTGGAAAAATAGGCTCTGGAAAGTCTACAATTTTGGACTTGATAGCACGCTTATACAATGTGAGTTCGGGTAAGTTGTTGATTGATGACAAAGAAATTGAAAAGTTGAACCTTAATAGTCTTAGGGGAGCTATAGGAGCGGTACCACAGGATGCCTTCTTATTTTCCGACACCATTAAGAATAATATAAAATTCGGGAAGTCCGATGCCAACGATGAAGAAATCATCAGTATAGCCAAACAAGCGGTAGTACATGAAAATATCATGGGTTTCTCCAAAAAATATGATACCGTTCTGGGAGAGCGGGGAATTACACTGAGCGGTGGACAAAAACAGCGGGTATCCATTGCACGTGCACTGTTAAAGGATCCGCAGATCTATTTATTCGATGATTGTCTATCGGCCGTCGATACCGAGACCGAAGAAGAAATCTTGAACAACCTTAAAAACGCATCCCGTAATAGAACCACTTTAATTGTAAGTCACAGGGTATCCTCTGCAAAAAACGCGGACAGAATACTCGTTTTGGAAGACGGACGGCTTTTACAGGAGGGCACTCACGACGATCTAATTAATGTAGATGGCTACTACAAAGAGCTTTATATCAATCAGCTATCCGAGAAAGAAAACTAGAAAAATCTTGCCGGATTAGCTTTTTTTTTACATTTTTGAAGGATGCAACAACAATTCACTAATTACACTACACCATATGAGCGATAAAGATTTAATGGATCAGGAAGAGATTTATTCCAAAGTATTAAGAGCAGGTAGAAGGACCTATTTCTTTGATGTTAGAAGCACTAAGGCAGGTGATTACTACCTTACTATAACGGAAAGTAAAAAATTTACACACGATGACGGTTCTTTCCATTATAAAAAACACAAAATATACCTGTACAAGGAAGATTTTCAGTCCTTCCGGGAGATTATGGAAGAAATGATGGATTATATCATTGATGAGAAAGGGGTTGAAGTGATATCAGAACGTCATCAAAAGGACTTTAAGAAAGAAGAGGGAGAAGCACCCAGTGAAAATGGGGAAACTAAGTCTACGGACAGTTTTACGGATGTGGACTTTGATGATATTTAATCCTTATTTTTCATAAATAAATTGTAACGACCCTTGGAATTAAGGGTCGTTTTTTATTTTTATAACCTGACTAATTCTACCAACATGAAAAAAACACTATTCTTTTTACTATTTGCCCTTTCCCAAATTGTAGCCGCTCAGGAATCCTTGAATCTATCGTATTATTTACCCCAGAATATTTCCTACGACGAAGGTATTCCCAAACCTGCCGATATTATTGGCCATGAAGTTGGCGAATGGCATGTAACGCATGATAAATTGTTGTTCTATATGCAGGCCCTTGCCAAAGCCAGTAACCGAATAACCATTGAAAACAGGGGTGCAACTTTTGAAGGAAGACCCATTCTGTTATTGACCATAACATCACCCAAAAATCATCAAAACATTGAGAAAATACGGCAAGAACATATAGCACTTACAGAAAATGGCGGAAGCTCACTTCCCATAGCGGATATGCCCATAGTGGTCTACCAAGGTTTTTCCATTCATGGTAACGAACCTAGTGGTGCCAATGCCGGATTGGCCTATGCCTATTATCTAGCTGCGGCCCAAGGGCCCGAAATAGATGATCTATTGGATAAAATGGTAATTTTGATGGATCCCTCCTTTAATCCGGATGGACTGCAACGTTTTGCCTATTGGGCAAATACCAATAGAAGCATTCATCTTAATCCGGATAAAAACGAAAGGGAATACCATGAAGTATGGCCGGGGGGACGGACCAATCATTATTGGTTCGATATGAACCGAGATTGGTTACCAGTGCAACTGCCCGAAAGTAGGGCCCGTATTGCATCGTTTCATAAATGGCTTCCCAATATCCTAACGGACCATCATGAAATGGGTACCAATTCTACTTTCTTTTTTCAACCCGGGGAACCTACGAGGGTACATCCCCTCACTCCTAAATTAAACCAGGAACTTACTATGGAAATAGGTACTTACCATGCCAAGGCCTTGGATAAAATAGGCTCCCTGTATTATTCGGAGGAAAATTATGATGATTATTATTATGGAAAAGGTTCCACCTTTCCCGATGTCAATGGCAGTATTGGTATTTTGTTCGAGCAAGGAAGCTCCAGGGGCCATATCCAGGAAAGTGAGAACGGTATACTAACATTTCCCTTTACTATTCGCAATCAGTTTACAACGGCCTTGTCCACCATTGAGGCCGCCAAGAATATGCGGGCCAAAATCTTGGGCTATCAAAGGGATTTTTATACTAACAGTAGAAACGAGGCGGCCAAGAGTAAAACCAAGGCCATTATATTCGGAGACCACAAAGATGCAGCCAAAACATGGCATTTGGCCGAAATTCTACATCGCCATAAAATTAAGTTCCATACCCTGGCCAATGAAACCACCATTGCCGGAAAATCTTATACAAAAGGGAACAGTTACGTGGTACCCATGAACCAAAAAAACCATCGGCTGATCCAAGCCATGTTCGAAAAGCGCACCACATTTACGGACAGTCTATTCTATGACATTTCCGCATGGACATTTCCTTTGGCCTTTAATGTGGATTATTCAGAACTGAACTCTTTGGCCAATGCTGGAGAAGAAGTAACCGATTTTGAGCCTTTGACCGGAAACGTAGATGGGTTAAGTACGTATGCCTATCTCTTTGAGTGGCATGAATATTACACCCCAAAAGCACTTAATAAAATTGTCAATAAAGGTTTGCGGGCAAAGGTGGCCAAATCGCCTTTTACGATCCAAGGAAAAAGATACGATTATGGTACCGTAATGATTCCGGTGCAAAATCAAAAGTTGGATGCTAGCACCTTACATGCATTCCTAACCCAAGTAGCTAAGGAAAGTCAATTACAGATTTCCAGTGTAGGCACAGGTCTCACCCAGGGCATTGATCTCGGCAGCAATGATTTTGATCCAATCGCAAAACAAAAAGTGGCCATTTTGGTGGGCAAGGGGATACGTTCGTACGATGCCGGAGAAATATGGCATTTATTCGATACGCGCTACGATATGAAAATAACGAAAATCGATACCGATTATTTTGACAATGTAGATTTGAGTAGGTATACCGATCTCATTATTCCCAGTGGATGGAATAATGATTCCCTAGACCAGAAAGATGCAGATAAATTAAAGGAATGGGTCAAAGAAGGAGGTACCCTGATCGGTTATAGAACTATGGCCGAATGGTTCAACAAGCAGGAGGTAATAAAACTTGAATTTAAAAGGGATACCTTGGTGGCCAATAACATTTCTTTTGGACAAAAAGGTGATTTTAATGGTGCCCAAGTAACGGGGGGAGCTATTTTTGAAGCAAAGTTAGATCGTTCCCACCCTATTAACTTTGGCTACAAAAATAATAGTCTGGCCTTGTTCAGAAATACCAACACTTATATAAAACCGGACAAGAACAGTTACAACAATCCCATCCAATATACCAACGATCCTTTATTGAGCGGGTATATTTCCGAGGAAAATCTGGAACTTTTAAAAAATAGTGTGCCTTTTCAGGTAAGAAAAATGGGAAAAGGCAGGGTAATCGCCTTTACGGACAATACTAATTTTAGGGCATTTTGGTATGGTACCAACAAGCTATTGATGAATGCTATTTTCTTTGGCAATATGATGTAAACCGATGTATTTTTAACAAGAAACGGTGATACTTTTTTTAACTTTATATAAAAAATAAACCATGGCAATGACCCCTAGCAATATGCTATCCCTAGGTACGGTGGCACCAGATTTTAGCCTTTTGGATACGGTCACCGATAAAACGATGACACTACAGGACCTTAAAGGAAAAGAAGGGACTTTAATCATGTTTATTTGTAACCACTGTCCGTTCGTAATTCACGTAAACCCTGAAATTTCCAGATTGGCAAAGGCCTACCAACCCCAAGGTATCGCTTTTGTCGCCATTTCTAGTAACGATGTTGAAAACTATCCCCAAGATGCCCCCCATTTAATGAAAGTAGTGGCTCAAAAAGAGGACTATGTCTTTCCTTACTTGTATGATCGAACACAGGAAGTGGCACATGCATATAATGCCGCCTGTACGCCGGACTTTTATTTATTCGATGCAGATTTAGAATTGGTGTATAGAGGACAAATGGATGATTCTAGACCCGGTAACGGCATTCCACTAACGGGAAATGATCTTCGGAACGCAATGGATGCATTATTACAGGGCAAGGAAATAGATACTGTGCAAAAACCTAGTATCGGTTGTAATATTAAATGGCTGTAGTATTCAACGCTATTAATGGCTGTAAGTATATCTATGGCAAATAAAACCGATAAAATCATTTTAGAATGAGAGGGTTTTTTGGGATTATGAGGTGCTTAGATCCTTCCAAGTAATTAATGGCAAAATAATACGCAAAAGGATTCCCAGATAAATCTTCGTTTGAACTAATATGTAATTTATCAAGACCAACGGAATACTAAATATATGAAAGTCGATAAAAACTTTGCTTTGGCCAAATTGGCGCAACAAGATTCTCCTTTTCTTACGCTTTTTGAGCATGGGACCTTATCCGTAGAAATTTATAAACCAGAACGCATAGACCTTCAACAGCCGCATAGTAGGGACGAAGTCTATGTGGTGGTCTCAGGCACCGGGGAATTTTTAAACGGGGATGTGCAAACTACGTTTGCTCCGGGAGACTTTCTTTTTGTACCCGCAGGAGTACCACATCGTTTTGAAAATTTTACGGATGATTTTGCGACTTGGGTGATTTTTTATGGTCCGGAGGGAGGAGAAAAATAGATGGCCAATGAAAAATTCCATCGCTATTATACCATTGACCAAGGATACCATAGAGGTATACATCCGAGTAGGGAAGGCATCCTATACCCAACATTACATGCACTTATGGAAAAATCGGGATCCCTCTCCCTATATAAATAATAGTTTTACCTTGGATGTATTACACAAAGAAATGGAAGACGATAATATCGGATCTTTCATCATTCAGGATGAAGAACAACCCGTGGGAATTTTAAAAATCATAAAAGACTGTTCCGTAGCCACATTTCCAAAGGAAGAAGCCTTATTATTGGAGAAAATCTATATCCTAAAGCAATATTCCGGAAAAGGTATCGGTAAGCAAATAATCCATTTTGTAGAAACATATGCAAGAAAGCTTGGAAAAAGAATACTTTGGTTGGATGCGATGGCCAATAGTCCTGCCTTACAATTTTACCTAAAAAACGGATTTTATAAAGCCCACACCATAAAACATCCCTCTCCGGAAGTTAAGAAAAAAGAACGCCTTATGTACGTTATGGTGAAGGAGTTGACCTTTGATGACTTGTAGTTTAGCTATCTGCAGATCGGCAAACGGACTATTGTGCTTTCCCTAAGCCCAACCCTCTCGCTTCAAAAGATTTTCGATATGTGCAAAATGATGGCTCCCGTGCCATGCGTATCTTCCGATATTTTCCTTAAGCGTAGTGATAACATTCCCATCCGGATGTATAAATTCCTTTGTAAAATCGGAAGAAGACAATCCTTTGAGCAGGTAGACCAGTTTCGCGTGTACGGCCCTTAAATGGTTCAGGGACATCTGAATGGGTGCCGTCCGAGCATCAAAAAGGGAGGACCATCCTTTTTCGTCATAAGGTTTTATAATCGGCCTGTCTTCTGTAAGCGCCCACTTAAAGCGAATATAACTATGGTGATGGCTATCGGCTATATGATGGATCAATTGACGTACGGTCCAACCCTCGGGCCTATACGGAGTTTCCAATTGTTCGGCAGAGAGATTCGTTACCATATCGTCCAAGCGTTGGGGCAATGTTTCCAGAATATGTATCCATTCCCCAAGGTGTGCCTCGGTAATGGGTTGTGGAGCCCTAAACTTCCCTATGGGATAACGTAATTGTTCCAAAGTGATATGTTTCATCCTATAAAAATAAAGAAGATTTTGATCAAGCCCAGTTAAAAAAGTGCTTAAGTTCCCCCAAATTGCGGTTATCAAAAAATATCGTATCTTATCAACAGTACAAATTCCCTCGATTTACAGCATATCAATTGCCTACTTTATGTAAAGAAGGGCATTACAGGAATGTAAACTTTAATACAGTTTTAACCTTATATAATCTGGATTATAAGTGAATCCTTTAATTTTGTATGGCTATCCATCACATTGGATGGCATGTTTATTCTTCAACTTAAAAACAGTACAATATGGCAACAATACGATTGGGGGATCTAGCCCCGGATTTTACGGCAGAAACCTCTATGGGAACACTTAATTTTTATGACTATTTAGGTGATGGTTGGGGTATTTTATTCTCACATCCCGCCGACTTCACTCCCGTGTGCACTACGGAATTGGGTACAGCGGCAAAATTTAAGGATGAGTTTACGAAACGTAATGTAAAAATGATAGCCCTGAGTGTAGATGGAGCGGCATCCCATGCAGAATGGATCAAGGACATTAATGAAACACAACATACCACGGTCAACTTTCCAATTATAGCGGATGAAGACAGAAAGGTATCCGACCTGTATGATATGATCCATCCAAATGCGGACGATAACCTTACCGTGCGCTCTGTATTTATTATTGCACCGGATAAAACGGTAAAACTAATATTGACCTACCCCGCTTCTACGGGACGCAATTTCTATGAATTATTACGGGTGATAGATTCCTTACAATTAACGGCCTATCACAAAGTAGCGACACCGGCGAACTGGGAACATGGACAGGATGTAGTAGTGAGTCCGGCCATCCCCACCCAGGAAGCCAGGGAAATGTTCACTAGAGGTGTAGATGAAGTAAAGCCCTATTTACGGATGACCCCCGATCCCACGGCTTAAGATATCAACCGTTGTTCCGGTATGGATAGCAATGCGGTTATTAAATGGATTTACCGAAATAGGTAAAAAAAGCCCTGTCGGTATCGTCAGGGCTTTTCTATTTTTCATTCTAAGCGACTATAAAAACATGCCTCCGGATACTTCAATACGCTGTCCTGTTATCCACTTGGCATCATCAGTGGCCAAAAAAGAGACCACTCCCCCAATATCCTCCGACTCTCCAACACGTCCCAAAGCGGTCATTTGGGAAATAAAACCGGAAA
>JBATTK010000147.1:0-33391 GCA_049670505.1 Saonia sp. | reverse complement strand
CTGCCATTACAACGAGCGGACTTAAAGAGACCGATATGGGTAAGATAGTCGATTTAATCGATGAAGTAATCACAGACCCCGAGAACGAACGTAAGTTGGAAGAAGTGAAAAAGAAGGTAAATTTGTTAATGAAAGATAGGCCCTTATTCGTTGTTTAGTATTTGAGCCGTAAATGGGAAATCAATAGCCCTATATATTAATTTCCCATTAGGATAAATGGTTTAGCGTATACAAGTCTCCATATACAATGGATCTATCGGCTAAATCATAAATTACGGCATCTTCTTCTGAGTCAAAATATAATCCCCAATATCCAAAATAGTCCTTTTCGCTATTATTGCCCGTTTGAATGTTCAACAGGGCGGTGTCACTTTTTAATAGACTTTCTTCAAAGACCGGAACATATATCTCAAAAGGAATCTCTGTTAATTCCTTAGTAAAATATACAAAGTGTTCGGCTACCTTGGTAAAAATGCTTTCTAGTTGTTCGGGAATACTTTGTTCGTATATCTTATTAATGATGACGGAGGTATCATTCAGGATAAGGGAGAACTCCTCCACATCCACATGCGTTTTGTTCAGTTCTCTTAGCTGTAATAACAATTTGGAAAAACAGGACTTTTCTGTGGAACTACTTTTTTTGATACTATTTCCCCAAGTACCACTTTTTAAATGGTATAGGATTTCTAACAATCTAAAATTACAGTCCAATTCAATAATTAGACCGTTGGAAGTTTCTTCTGAAGATTGATTACGTATATTGACTTCGGAAAAAAAGTCTCTTTCCAAAGTTTTTTTGAAAGTATCCAGTCCTACCAGTTTTGAGCTATTTTGAAACTCAAAATGTAGATCTTTTCTAGAGCCGTCGGAATGTATAGGCATTGGGAACTGTGGTTTAAAACAAATAGTTATCCACAAACTTAATGGTAAAGTAGAGATTTGAATTACACAAAAACCTTAGAATAATTAAGGTTTTTGTGTAAACAGTAAAAAATGTTGTGAAAAAATAGTTTTATGTAGTCCTTTATTTACCAAAAAGGTAAGCCCCTTAAAAAAATTAGATAAAACCCCTTTCTTTGGCCTCTCGTATCAAGGCCTGATCATTTTGTTTGTCAATTCCAAAAAGAGTCTTCAAGTGTCTTTTTCTATTTTCTATTCCGGCAAGGGAAAGGGAGATATGATTTACCATATCCTTGGTCTTGGTTCCAATAGAAAGATAATAAAGGAGTTTTTTATCATTATCATCCAAGGACATATCATTGGACATTTTCTTTCGGATGGCAGAAAGCGCTTTTTGCGTATAATAGGGAGGATTGGTAGTTACCGTTTTTACCATAGCTTCCAATGACTTCTGGTCTATTTCGGACTTCACCATATAACCTTCCGGGTCAACCGTTTTAAGAATACTATTTATTCTGTAATTATCGCTAAAGGAAGACATGAAAACAATCTTGGATTCGGGAACCACTTTTCTGGCCAAAATGCCCAAATCTTCCCCGCTATCCGGCGGCGTGTCATTCGAGTTGGAGAGTTGTATGTCCAGTAAGATAATATCATACTTAAAGGATTTAGCGGATTCCTCAATTTTTTCTTTTCCCAATGCAAAGCTCTTTGCGGTATCTACATGAATTTTAAAATCCTTGAAATCTGCATCCTCCAAAATATATTTGTAGCCAATAGTTGTCATTTCATGGTCATCTACCGCTAAAATCCGTAATGTTTTCATGGACATGGTGTATTAGATTCACACGTTTTGTAAATCGGGTCTTTTTATATTTGCTTGTGGCTCGGGTCTTTCATTGGTAAGGGGAACCACTATCGTAACAGTTGTACCTTTCCCTATTTTACTATTAATATCCCAAGTTCCATTTAATTTTTGCACCCTGGAGGTGATATTTTTTAATCCAATGCCCCTTTTGCCTTTTTTCATATCAAAACCGGCCCCGTCATCTGTAATGGATATCTTAAGTTGGGTTTCCATGGTGTCAAAATCCAAGACCACCTGTTTTGCCTTGGCATGTTTCACACAGTTTTGTAAGCTTTCCTGAACCATGCGATATACATTAATTTTCAGGTCTCCGTTCAAGTCGTCCCAATCCAAATCCTCATCATAGTGGAATTGATATTCCATTTGGGCAGATTCCCCTATTGTTTTTAGAAGATCTTGTATGGAGAGGATAAAGTTATTAAATTTTTGATAAGAAGCGTGGTTCAGTTCGTGTGAAATAGTCCTTACTTCTTCCTGTACGTCCTGTAGCTTGGAAATAACCTCTAAGCGTTGGGCCACTGCGGTTTCATCCGTTTTCTTGTTCAGGCCAAGAAGCATCATACGAATACCGTTCATCTGGCCCAGGATACCATCGTGTAATTCCTCGGAAATGCGTTTTTGTTCGGATTGCTTGCCTTCCTCCACCTTTTTCTTTTGTGAGAGCATCAAATCAAAGATTTCCTGATTGCTCTCTTGCTGTTGTTGCTGAAATTTTAGTTTTTGATTCCGTACCCGCTGATAAACTATAATTGTTACCGCACCTGCCAACAAAAACAGTCCGGTAGCGATACCTATCCATAATTGCCGCTGTTTTGCCAAGAGCTGATTTTGCTCAATGAACTCATCGGTTTCAAAACGGATACGGGCAAATTTGTTGCGTGTCTTCCGTTCTTCCATCTGTAGTTGATCGTTCAAGGCAATATATTCCTGTATATAGGTGGTTGCATTTGCGGGATCTATGCGAGGGAAAAGTTTAAGGGTTTCCAACAGCCGTTTATAGTTACTGCTTTGTTCTGCGGTAGCCTTTGCATTGTTGGCATACGTAAGGGCATTGGCGGTATCTTTTTGGGTCAGATAATGTTCGGCCAAATGGAAACTGGTCAATGAAACTCCTCGGATGTCGTTTATGCTATCCCGTATTTTCAAGGCCGTTTGAAGCGCTGGCAGCACTCCCGTTGTATCGCCCAACTTACTTTTATTATAGGCTAAATTGGAAAGGGCTTTGGCGTACAATCTAGTGTCGTTGTAGAACAGGCTATCATATTGGACCACCTTGTTAAAAAAAGTTTTTGCTTCTTTATGATTGCCCTGTTCCTGATATACAATTCCAATATTGTTCTCCGTATCGTACTGCAAACCATTTTTTATGTCCGCTTTATCTAAATAGTCCAAAGCCAGCCTGTAATATTCAATGGATTTGTCGTATTCCTTTAATTCCTTGGTAATGGAACCTAAGTTATTGTAACATTTATACAATTGCATGTACTTGTCAAGAGGTCTTAATTGCTCAATTGCTTTTATCGTAGTAATCTCGCTACCGGTATAATCTTTTACATTGGCCTGTACCACGGCCATATTGTAGAGCATTTTTCCAGCAGAAAAGTTGTCTTCTATAGAATTAAATATTTTTTGAGCCTCCCCATAATGGTAATAGGCACTATCTTCTACTGCAGCTTTTTTGAAAAATGTAGCCAGATCCCAATGGGCTTCTGCCTGTACTACGGTATCTTTTATTTTTCTGGAAAGGTTCATGGTCCTTTGATTGGTTTTCCTAAACCAGAAGGAATCGTTCATTCTCAGATACGCCAAGGAAAGTTGTGAAAAGTATCTGGTCCTAAGAGAATCATTGGTGTTTGTCTGTGCTTCGCGATATGCCTTTTCCAAGAATTCCTTTCTGTCCGTTATGGATAAACTGATATCATTTCCGTTTTTTATCCAAACCATAACACTATCGGTAGCCACTTCCAATGGTGTATTAGTCTGTATATCACTATGGTTTTGACAACCTTGAAACCATAACAGGCATAGTAATAATACAATACAGATTGCTGTTCTAATAAGAGGGTAAAAGGTTGATTTCATAGCACTACTTCTCTCATCAAGATAATAAAAAAAGAAGCCTTAAATACTATTTAAGGCTTCTTTTTTAAAACAGGGATAAGTTTAGTTTCCTCTATCCTCAGTTTTTATTTCATCACCATCCGTGGCTTGTGTTTCGTATAATGCTTGGTCTTCAGCAGTGCTTTCTCCTTCGCAGGAAAATAAACCCATACTGAATAAAACTACGGCTAAAATACTTAAGGTCTTTCTCATGTTAATTGTGTTTTTGTGTTAGTTAAAAAGCGTTTGTTAATGTTACTGCTAAACTACGAACGATAACTCAGGGAGATCTGTCGAGAAAAAAAGTATTAGTAAACCACCCAGATGTGATAGTAAACACGGCCTTTTTGAGAGGATTCTATTAATTTAAGGTAGAAATGGTGTTTTTGGCAAGGATTTTTTTCAGTCCATCTACGTTCTCCTTATAGGATTTTGAAAAGGGCAATTGTAAGTCGCCATTTTTAAAAGCGCAAATAGATTTTCCATAGTTGATCCTGGAGACGTAGTTAGTGTTGATGATATAGCTTTGATGTACCCTGATAAAATTCTTGGGCAAGTTCTTTTCAAAGGTCTTTAATGTTTTAAAGGCACTTACCATACTACCGTCTTTCATTATAAAGTCCGTAGCATTATTGTCCGCCTTTAGATAAAGAATCTCATTGATATCCAAATAATGAAAGTCTTTATAGGATTTTAAACATAAGGTTTGCGAAGTGACTTTTTTTGGGCCGAGCTTTACCAGTTTTAGAATGGACTTGCGAATATCAAATTCACTGTAGGGTTGCAGCCAGTAATCGAAGAAATTATTTTTGATAGCTTCGTAGGCATGATTCTTGTTTTTTGCGATACCTATAAAGATAGGCATGGTAGTCATGAACTGATGAAGTTCTATAACCATCTGAAAACATTCTTGGGTCTTCTTGTTCAGGTTTACAAAAACAACATCGGGCAAATGTTTCAGGATAATGTTAAGTCCGTCGGAAGTACCTTTTGCCAATCCTGTACACACAAAATCGTCATAGTCCTCCAAAAGATGCTGCAGTTGCAAGTTGGAAGTGGCGTCGGGGTCAATAATGGTATACGTATATTCCATCAGCTAAGTACTTGGGTGCAAATTAGGAAGAGTAAATTAGAACGTACTAAAGAAAAACCATAGAATAACTACGGTTTTTCTATGTAATGCACTGAAAATGAATATTTTTGGAAGAAAATACTCTCAATTTTATAAAAATTAAGAAAAAATCAGTTTTCCGGTATAAATTCATAGGCCCCAATATCTGGAGCAATGGTTCGATCTATGCCTAAAATGTCCAAGGGTACCAGAAGGGCCGAATCGGGTTCCGCGCTATCTATGGCCGCCGAAGTTTCCATAATCCTGAAATCACTGTCCTGAGGAGCCATAAAATCGGAATTTTGGTTCAGCAAAATATTGGAAAACAACAGCTTGTTTTCAAAATCATATAAGGGGTCATCGATAAACTGTTCTCTATTGTCCTGAAATTTAATGAGGCAATTGGTGAAATTATAGGTAAAGGCATGGGTTTCGGAACGGTTTAAAGACAATTCCAGGGAAGTATTGCCATCTATGATGCAATTAGTGAAGTTGGCCTTTACCAAATCCTGACCGCCCGTCTGATCTGCATCAATTCTGGAGAAATTATCTATTTGTAATGCAGCTCCACTTCTAAAACTACCGGTCCAATAATTGGCAATTGTACTGTGTATAAATTCATAATCCCCTCCGGAATTACAATACAGGGAAGCATTACCTGCACTGCCCAGCACCATATTTTCTCCAATAATTGTAGCCGTTCTGCCCCATAAATTCACGGTAGCGCTGTTATAGATGCTAGAATTTTTAATGGTTAGGTCAGGGGAGGGCAGATTTCCCTCGCCTTCTACCAAAAGGCCTACGGTAGCGTTTTTTAGGGTAAGGTAATCAATTTCATGGGCTACACTTCCCGGCAAAAGCCAAATAGTGCCCCATTGTCCGGGAATATCCGAAAATGAGGGTTCTAGGCGGTCTCCTTCAAAAATCACCTCATTTTCCAAGAGTTCTTGATTGGTACTTAATTCCCCTCTTATTTTTAACGAAGCATTTTGACCGACCAGAATTCCCGAATCTTTGTGAAAATGCACGCGTGTTCCGGCATCCATACTAAGGATGTCTCCTTCGGGAACTGCAGCATAGCCATAGATTACATAGGGTTTTTCATTGGTGAAATTCAACTGATTATCGGCTAACACAAAACCTTCGATCCGTATCTCATTGCCTTCCTCGTCCAAGCCCAACAATACGGTTTCATCGGTTCCATCCGCCAACTCACTGGGGAACAGAAATACGGCATCTTGTATTAAGGTAACCAAGTGTACTTCTTGTAGATTGCTTTCGGGGTCAAATTGGATGACGTCCGTATACAGAAATTGGGTTTCATTGGTGGTTTCAATATCAAAAGTGGTCTCAACAAATATAAAAAGACTGTCTTTTGCTAAAATAGGAACATCTTGGAATACTTTCCCGGCCTCCCCGTCCACATTTAGCCTGTAGCTGCTATTATCACCTTCGCCCAAACGGATATTGGGAATTCTAAGGTCATCATTACTTCGGTTGTATACTTTTAGCGTATAGGTACTGCTACCGATATTGCTGAAAACGGTATCCAAGAAAACGGTATCACGCGAGAATTCCAAGCTGCCGGTACTTGCCTCAAAATCAAAATCCTTTCTACAGGAACTCCATAGTGTCACTAACAAAGCAATAGGAATAAGGTAGAGATATGGGCGCATAAAATTCTATGGACTTAAATGGACGACTATATATTTTTAACGAAAATATTCTTGATTTCGTCTGAAATGCGAATAGGTCTTAAACTTTTGGCATTTAACAAACACCATTCGGTCTCTGAACGTACCAGAGTTTTGTCATTTTTGGTGTTGTGTATTTCTACGATCCGTGTACATTTTGCCCCTCTGTTATGGGAAACGTAGGTCTTTGCTGTTATCCGATCGTTCAATACAGCGGGATTGAGATAATTAATATGATGACGTAACAATACCCAAACTACTTGCTCTTGCATTTCCTTGGAAACGGCAGATTGCCAATGTTCCTTTGCCACATCCTGTACCCATTGTACATAGCGCACGTTATTTACATGCTGTAGCTCGTCCAAATCATCTTTAGCAACTATAATTTCTTTACTGTATGTTTTCAATTACCGAGTTTATCTAAAATTTAATTTTGCCGACCAATGAGCTACTTTTTAATAATCTTTATCTCAAAGAGCTTGTCCCAGTTTTTTCCGGTAACAAAGAACGTCTCTCGGGTAGGGTGGTAGGCAACGCCGTTCAACACATCCAAATCGTCATGTTGACTTACTTTTCCTTTTAGTCCGGCAAAATTAACGACACCCTCTATGGCTCCGCTATGGGCATTTATAATCATCATGCTTTCTTTTTGCCATACGTTGGCATAGATTTTTTCATCTACATATTCGAGTTCATTGGCCTTGTTAAAGATAGATTTGTCCGTTACCGTTTCAATATACCCTTCTTCCTCTAAGGTATCCGGATTTAACAACCATATTTTTTCCGTACCATCGCTTTTGAACAACTTTTTTCCATCATTGCAAAGCCCCCATCCTTCCTTGCTTTGCCCATACTGAAAATTGCCTATCTTTTTAAAATTGTGTAGATCATAGATAAAACCGGTTTTGCCCTGCCAGGTCAGTTGATAAATCTTATCGCCAAGGATCGTAATTCCTTCTCCAAAAAAATTGTTGTCCAAATCTATTTGTTGCAAAACTTTCCCTGTTTTAAAATCGACTTTTCTAAGAGAGGATTTTCCTTTTCTCCCGGTACCTTCATAGAGCGTATCGTTATGGAACTCCAACCCTTGTGTAAAGGCTTTCTTATCATGGGCAAATTCGTTTAAAATTTCATAGGTATACAGCTCCGGACTAGTTGCCGACAACACTTTGATTTTTTTGGATATCTCGGCCGTAGTCCCTTCATAGTTCACTACGGCTTTTAGAATCTTATTGCCTAGTTTGGGAACGTCTATGCTAACTTTATTACCCTGTACCGTTAGTTCCGCGCCATCTATGGAATAAGAGATACTTTCAATGGTTTTTTCCTTCTTGTTCTTTAGACCGATACCAATTTGCTGATGCTGTCGAAATTGATTTTTGTTGCCTTCCAATTGAATATCAAAAAGTTGGGATGCAGAGTTATTACCTCCTCCACAGGCCTGGAATAAAATTGCTATGGAACTGAATACTAAAAACTTGTAGGGATTCATAGATTTCTTGCACTTTATGGGGCAAATTAAGAATGTAAAATGATTGTACCAAATATAAAAGGTTGTATATTTGCAGTTGGCAAGTCCTACACGACCAGCTCCCTCGGAATCCCCCAGGGTGGGAACGCAGCAAGGGTATGAGGTTGTAGCGGTGCGATGTAGGTAGCTTGCCTTTTTTTGTGCCTTATAATGAAGGTTATCGGGATTGTTCCCGGTCTTCCCCTGTTTGAACGTAATATATAGACCCTAGGATTCGGATGTATTTTTTTTCGTTCTTTTTATTCGTTTATTTGTAAGCTTATAGCACCCATATGGAACGTAAAGTTGTATTGATAACCGGGGGGTCTTCCGGAATCGGAAAGGCCATAGGAACTTTTTTGCGATCCAAAGGTTTCACGATTTATGGTACTACTAGGGACTTGGCGAAGTATCCGGATTTTGATGAGTTTCATCTTCTGGAATTGGATGTTCGACACCCGGAGAGTATTCAAAAGGCAATAGCCGTTTTAATAGAGAAAGAGGGTAGATTGGATGTTTTGGTCAACAATGCCGGTATCGGCATAACCGGTCCGATAGAGGAAACCCCACACGAGGAAATCCTAAAAGCCTTTGAAACCAATTTGCATGGACCTATTCATATGGTAAAGGCCGTTCTGCCTCAAATGCGGGAACAAAAATCCGGTCTTATTATCAATATTACTTCTATAGCCGGTTATATGGGATTGCCCTACAGAGGAATTTATTCCGCTACCAAAGGAGCATTGGAACTGATTACAGAAGCACTACGGATGGAGACCAAGGATTTTGGGATACAGCTCAGCAATTTGGCCCCTGGGGATTTTGCAACGAATATAGCTTCTGGAAGGTATCATTCGCCAGCCGTGAACGGTTCCCCATATTTTCAAAAATATTCCGATACCCTTGCCATGATCAATGAAGATGTCCATAGTGCTGAAAACCCTATTAAGGTTGCCGAAAAGGTATATGAGATCATTCGGACCAAAAAACCTAAAGTGCATTATAAAGTCGGTGCTTTCATGCAAAAATTTTCACTTTCCTTAAAGAAAATTTTACCCGATAAAGTGTATGAGAAGCTATTATTGAACCATTATAAATTGTAATTTAGCCTATCGCTAGATTTCCTCTCAAAAGAGGTTTTTATAAACTTGTAAATTATAACACATGAAATTTTTTATAGATACTGCCAATTTGGAAGATATTAGGGAAGCACAGGAACTTGGTGTTCTAGATGGGGTGACCACAAATCCTTCGCTAATGGCCAAAGAAGGTATAACAGGTAGAAACAATATATTAAAACACTATGTGGATATTTGTAACATTGTGGAAGGAGACGTTTCTGCCGAAGTTATTTCCACAACTTTTAAGGAGATGGTGACGGAAGGGGAGGAGCTTGCCGAGTTGCACGACCAGATCGTGGTCAAAGTTCCTATGATCAAGGATGGGGTAAAAGCCTTAAAATATTTTTCCGATAAAGGAATCCGTACCAATTGCACCTTGGTTTTTTCTCCGGGCCAAGCATTGCTGGCCGCAAAAGCAGGGGCTACTTACGTTTCTCCTTTTATAGGTAGGTTGGATGATATCTCTACCGACGGATTGAACCTTATAGCGGAAATCAGACATATCTATGACAATTATGGTTTTGAAACACAAATTTTGGCCGCGTCGGTGCGGCATACTATGCATGTTATAGATTGCGCCAAATTGGGATCAGATGTAATGACAGGACCATTATCCGCTATTGAAGGACTTTTAAAACACCCATTGACCGATAGTGGTTTGGCCAAGTTTTTGGCCGACTATGAAAAGGGAAACTAGGGCTGCTAGGTTTCCTAGCGCTAATAATCACTTTTGTGAAAGGAAGTGTATACATTGGCAAAAGCATCTGCAATTAGGCCGTCCTTGGTTATGATTACTTTATTTAAGTGATCAACGATCAAGGAGCGTCTTAGTTCCTTCGTATTATCTGATCGGAACTGCTTGCTCTTATCCAATTTATTGGCCTCCATCATAGATAACCATCGAAGCTCGTCCGTATCCAGATTTATGCCTACAAAGTCATACTCCGGATGCTTTTCGCTGAGTTTGGCAACTTTTTTGGTAATGTTTCTAAAGTGCCCTTTCTGGGTGCCCCACCAAAAGTAGAAAACCACATTGCCTTGTTTCGCTATTTCCTTAATGGAAACCTTGGCTCCCTCGGAATTATATACTATAACATTGGGCAATTCCCTTTGGGGCTGCATATTTTTGATTCCTCCGTAGAGCTCGTTTATTTCATTAATATGCTTGTTGTTGCCGGAAAGCTTGTGGAATTGTTCTATAAAGGCTTCATTGTTCTTTTCCGTATCGTTTACCTTCAACAAATAATCCATGGCCAGGTTCCTAAAGAGGTTATCCCTAAGATCCTTCTGTTTCACCAGACTATCTATTAATCTCATGGTATGCTGACTAAAGTGAAGATGATTCTTTACCATATGATCATTACCGCCACAATTCTTTTTACAGGACATATACGATAAATTGCCAAAATGATATTTCATGAAATTGTAATAAGGCCTAAAATACGTTAAATCCTTACTATTGAAATTAAGGTCTTTGCGGTAGCTGTAAAAATCGGCAGGAAATTCGTGAATGGATTTTTCACGCGTCCTCTTTTTATGATAAAAGGGGTATTTTTCCTTATAGATAAAGGTACTGTAATCAATACTTGCCCGGGCCATTTCCAGCTGTTGTGCAGATAACTCTACCTCCGACCGTATATCGTTCAGGGAATTGATCTTTATATTCCTTAAAGAATCCAATTGCCTGCTAAAATCCTCAGGCTTTAATTTGTAAAAAGATTCGATCAACTGTTCCTCGCTCTCATTGGCAAGGAACATTTCAATAAGAAAATTATTAATTTCTTCCCCTGTACCCGAATACACCAATGATTCATCAAAGTCAACCGTGTTCAGGCGTAACAAGAGGCTATCGCCTTTCTCTAGATAGATATATTGTAGTTCGGGACTATGATCAAAATGGTGTAGGCCTTCATCTATAGAATCCAATTGGAAAACAAACCTATTGTTCTTATCCAACTGGGCGGAATCTATAACAATGTCGTCCTTATAGAGAACAACATGACCGCTTGTCGGGTTTACAATTTCCCCGGCAAAGTATACATTAGGGGAATCTTTCTTCTCTTCACTGCAACTAGCCAACAGGAAAAGAATTAGATAAGATGAGAGTTTATTCATATAAAATGACTGCCGTAATTGTAAACAAAACTAATAAAACCCATAGGTGCAAGCTGTTAATTGTGCGTTAAAAGTTATATGGCAAAGTTAATTGGCAATCTTTTTTAAGAAGGACGCATAATTAGTTTTAGGCTTTAATTTTTGCTATTTTTGCAGAAATTTTAAAGATTTTAAGTATGTTATCCGTATCCAATCTATCGGTACAATTTGGAAAAAGAGTTCTTTTTGATGAAGTGAACGTAACTTTTGCGCATGGAAATTGTTATGGCGTAATCGGTGCCAATGGCGCAGGAAAATCTACCTTTTTGAAAATCCTTTCGGGACAGATCGAGGCCACTTCGGGCAATGTTCACCTAGAACCGGGCAAACGCATGTCCATTTTTGAACAGGACCATAACGCCTATGATGAATTTTCAGTCCTGGAAACGGTTGTAATGGGCAATAAGCCATTATTTACGATCAAGAAGGAGATAGATGCCCTCTATGCGGATTATAGCGATGAAAATGCCGATAAGATCGGGGAGCTTCAGGTACAGTTCGAAGAGATGAACGGATGGAACGCGGATAGTGATGCGGCGGCCCTTTTATCCAATCTTGGGATAATGGAGGAATTGCATTATACACTAATGGCGGACATGGATTCTAAATTAAAGGTCCGGGTGCTGTTGGCACAATCCCTATTTGGAAATCCGGATGTACTTATAATGGACGAGCCCACCAATGATTTGGATTATGATACCATTGGTTGGCTGGAAAATTTTCTGGCCGATTATGACAATACGGTTATCGTAGTTTCCCATGATCGTCACTTTTTGGATGCCGTTTGTACCCATATAGCCGATATTGATTATGGAAAGATTAATCTGTATTCGGGGAATTACACCTTTTGGTATGAAAGCAGTCAATTAGCAGCAAGACAAAGGGCCCAACAAAATAAAAAGGCCGAGGAGAAAGCCAAGGAACTGCAAGAATTTATTCAACGTTTTAGTGCCAATGTGGCAAAAAGTAAGCAAGCTACCTCTAGAAAAAAAATGTTGTCAAAATTAAAGGTAGATGATATAAAACCATCCAGTAGGCGATACCCTGCCATTATTTTTGAAAGGGAGCGCGAGGCAGGGGATCAAATACTGAATATCGAAAGGCTCTCCGGATCTTCCGAAGATGGCGAAATCCTGTTCCAAAATATTAATATTAATCTTGCCAAAGGCGATAAAGTTGCCATTATTTCCAAGGATTCAAGGGCAACAACCGCCTTCTACGAAATTATCAACGGCAATAAAAAGGCAGATCAAGGCAGTTATCAATGGGGAATAACAACCAATCAATCCTATTTGCCGGCCGATAACGCGCATTATTTCAATGAAAATATAAATCTTGTCGACTGGCTTCGGCAGTGGGCAAAGACCGAAGAGGAAAGGGAAGAAGTGTATATCAGGGGATTTCTGGGAAAAATGTTGTTCAGTGGCGAAGAGGCCCTAAAAAAATGTACCGTTCTTTCCGGAGGTGAAAAAGTACGCTGTATGCTCAGTAGAATGATGATGCTCCGCGCCAATGTATTGATGTTGGACGAACCTACCAATCATTTGGACCTGGAAAGTATAACGGCTTTCAATAACTCCCTAAAGAACTTTAAAGGGACGGTTCTTTTTACCACCCATGATCATCAATTTGCTCAAACTGTGGCAAATAGAATCATAGAATTGACCCCTAAGGGTAATATTGATAGATATTTGACGTTTGATGAGTATATGTCCGATAAAACTATTAAGGAGCAGCGCGAAAAAATGTACGCCGTTCCCGTCTAGATTTTATCATCCCAAATCTTAATATTATGAAAACCTACAACATTTGGTACGTCCTTTTGGCACTGCTTGTTATTGGTTGCAGCGAATCCGAAGACGGACAGGGTACGGGTAACGACGACGACGTTATAGGGGTTGCCGTAGATTACTCTTTACTTTTAACGAATAACGGAATGCTTAGCGGCTCATTGCTTAATGCGAACATTGACGTAATTACAGCGAATCCTGCTCCAAGCCCTTTTGGCACTACCGTGGCACCGTCGGTTACCTACAGGGACGGGACCGTACTTAGTTATTTTGAAAATAAATCGGATTGTAGTGGGGAAGTCTCCACCTATGATTTCGATGATGACGCCTTTAACAAAGTAGCGGTATTCCAGGATGTATTGGATTGTGAACTTTCCGTAAAGGCTATTGCCCATTCGAATAATTCTCTTTTTATTGCTTATTCCGTACCGACCGCAGATCCCAAGCTAACGAATTTTTTCATTAGGGTCGTGGATATCGATTCCGCTGATTTCGTTGACGTTGTATTGGAAAAAGAACCGAAACAGCTAATTTTCTCAGGGGATAGATTGTTTATACTATCTATAGATGAAGATATAAGCGAAAAAAACGCCTTGGTGGTATTGAACGCGGAAACCAATACATTGGTTCATGAAGTGAATTTAGATTTGGATGTCCAAAAAATAGCAAAAAATACGAACGGGGATATTTTGGTAAGCTATCCCAATCTACATTTGGTCATCAACAAAACTACCCTGGGTATTATTTCCACGGTACGATATGCCGATGGCAAGGAAGCTAAATTCGGCTTTTCGGAACGAAGTTATTTTGATAGTCTTGGCAACCTATACTTTCAAAGACCATCGGATACCGGAGACTTCCCCCATATTCCGGCAGTATATGATTTTAGCACCAATACCGCGATTCTTTATTTCTATGAAAACTTTCTTACGGAACAACAACGTTTTGAATTTGATCCGGAAGATACCAGTATGGTTTCCTATGATGCCAAAAATAATTTGATACTGATCGGATATAAAAAATCAGGGGACACCAAAGGGGGGTTAATACGGATCAAACCGGCTCCAGATCCCAAATTTGTGGATCATATAGATTTAGACGGGGTTCCCTATGACATTTTCGTTAAATAGTTAAGATGATATCCCATTGTATATATAAAAAAGACCTGACAACATTGTCAGGTCTTTTTTATGCTATTTTTCCGATGGGTCAGGCATTAAAGTATTTGCTGTTCCATATGGCGGGGTTAAAGTTTTTCCCCATGGCAAAACCGTAAAAGATGACTACGGATGCTATGGACTTGAACATAAAAAAGTAAACTATCCAAAATTCAGAGGTAGAATTTGCTTTGGAAAATAGCCCGTTCGGAACCATAAGCGTAACCAGATAGCTTATCAACAATACCAATACCGTTAAGTTTTTTATATTCTTAAAGGGCCACATCAATAACTTTCGTAAAGGATGAAGATCGTTTCCCCATTTATGTATCAAATAAAAATAGTCGTTGCCGATGGGAGCAAATAAAAGGGGGTCATCCTTATCCTCTAATTTAAAAAGTTTTGAGGGAGCAATGATTTTAAAGCCTTTCATCTCTATTTGATGCTGTTTTTCCATTTGCTTTATTTTGGAAACAGCTTCATGGGGGATTTTGCCTTTAAAATATTTAGTGTTTAAAAAACGAAGCCTGTAGTCGATACATATCTCCTTGATCTGGTTGATATGATATATCCTATCGGTCTCCAACAAGTCAAAATCAAACTTGTTATGTACCGTACCGGAATTTCCGGTAATATTTTTTTCAATTCTCGTCTCCTTGTCCAAATCTTCCTGCAACAAGACATATACGTCCTGCAAGATTTTTTCGGCATCCATGTCCTTTACAGAGGACTTGGAGAGCTTCTCTTCAATATTCGTTTTTTTTAGCAACATTTCTTTTTTTTTAGCAATTACATCAAAATTAAGCAATTACATTTTTAAATGGGTATGGTAAAAAACTATCGATTTGTTAATATTTTGTTAATTTCTTTGAACTACCTAGTTGATAGTCGCCTTTGCCTCGTAATTAATGTATATTGTCGATGATTTTAACCCTTTATCGATGAACTTTATTTTTTGACCCCAATTTTAGAACTATGAAATGCATGGCGACCCCCCTATCCATTATTTTTTTTCTCACCACTTTTATCTCCTTGGCACAAGAGGATAAGTCCATAATAGAGCGTACGGAGGATTCCGGAAATCACAAGACACTCCTAGCGGCGGTAAAGGCTGTAGATATGGAAAAAACCCTTGATGAGGATGGCCCTTTCACCATTTTTGCACCCTCCGATCTGGCATTCAAAAAGTTATCGGCGAATAAAGTCGCGGAGTTGCTGCTTCCTGAAAATAAAAAGGAACTACATTCCGTTATCACCTACCATATTGTTGCAGGGGAACTAACGGCCTCAAAAATTTTGAAGGCAATGTGTAGGGGAAAGGGAAAAGCTACCTTTACCACGGTTCAAGGGAACAAACTTACCGCTACTATGAAAGGAATAGATATTATACTGACGGATGATTTCGGGAATACCGCTAGAATTACGACTGCCGATTCAAATCAATGCAACGGGGTAATCCATGAAATCGATAGTGTGGTCATGCCTAAAAAAATGTAATTCGTTACCGTAACTCCGCGCCCAATTCTTTTTCATAACGCTGTTGTAATTTGTTCATTATCTTGTCTATTTGTTTGTCGGTAAGGGTACCCTTTTCATCTTGCAACGTAAAGCTTACCGCATAGGATTTCTTACCTTTCGGAAGATTTTTTCCTGTGTATACGTCAAATAGATTGATATGTTTCAATAATCCTTTCTCCGTTCGAAAAGCAATGTCATGGATTTCCTTAAAGGACCTACTTTCGTCCAATAACAAGGCAAAATCCCTTCTCACTTCCGGAAATTTAGGAATGGACCGATAGGTAATTTTATGCTGCGCCGCCATTTCCAAAATTTTATCCCATTTAAAATCAGCAAACAAAACTTCCTGTTTGATGTCGAACTGTTTTAGCACTGATTTTTTGACCACTCCCAAATGTACCAATTCACTTTTGCCGAATTTTAATGACAGGCCTTCGGAGAAGATTTCGCTTTTTGCAGGGCCCATATTGGCTGTTGAAATTCCCAAACGTCCTAGAACATTTTCAACGGTCGCTTTCAAGAAAAAGAAACTGTTTTTTTGATTGGGAGTTGTCCAACTATCCTCATTTTTGTTACCAGTAAGTAACAGGCATAAATGTTTGTTCTCTATGGTACCGGAGTCAAACTGATGATAGGTTTTGCCGAACTCAAAAAACTTGAGATGCTGATTTCTTCTATTGATGTTATGGGAAATGGCCTCCAAGCCTGAAAATAACATGTGTTGCCGCATTACGGAAAGATCCTCACTCAAAGGATTTAACATTTTCACCATTTGGGAATCTTGGATATCCTCTGCAGATATATGATAATTTGGGGTGGTAAGACTATTGGTCATAATCTCATAAAACCCCTGTGCAGCAAGCATGTTGCCTACGACGTTCTGTAATTTATAATCCTCAAAGTTGGATGTCGATGCTATAGAGGCATTTAATTTTTCTTTAAACCCAATGCTATTGTATCCATAGACCCTAAGAATTTCTTCGATAACATCTACTTCGCGTTGCACGTCTACCCGATAAAAGGGAATGCTCAATCCGAGTCCGGATTCGGTAACATTTTTGACCTTTATGTCCAAAGAGGCCAAAATAGATTTAATGGTATCCTTCGGGATTTCTTCCCCAATAAGTTTATGCACCTTATTAAAGCTTAAAAAGACCTCATAATCGTCCTTCTTAATAGGATATAGATCCGCCACATCGGAGGTTACATCTCCTCCTGCTATTTCTTTTATAAGCAAAGCGGCCCTTCGTAGGCAATATGCAACGCTATTAATATCTATACCCCGTTCAAATCTAAAGGAGGCATCGGTATTAAGGCCATGTCTTTTGGCCGTTTTCCGTATGGAAATAGGATCAAAATAGGCACTTTCCAAGAAAATGGAAGTCGTATTTTCAGTGACTCCTGAATGTACGCCGCCAAATACACCGGCAATACACATAGGTTTTTCGGCATCACATATCATAAGATCTTCTTCGTGCAATTCCCTGTCCACCTCATCCAGGGTAGTGAATTTGGTTCCCTTGGGCAGCGTCTTTACAACTATTTTTTTTCCTTTGATTTTGGCAGCATCAAAGGCATGTAAGGGCTGCCCCAATTCATGCAATACATAGTTGGTAGCATCTACTATGTTGTTCTTTGGGCTAATACCAATAGCCTTGAGCCTGTTTTTTAACCAATCCGGTGATTGTTGCACAATGAGGCTACTAAGGGTTACCCCACAATATCGTGGTGCCAACTCGTTGTCCTCAACGATAACATCTATTTTTAAAGATCGGTTGGCTACATTAAAATTACTTGTAGAAGGGGTTATTAACTCTTTTTTGATTTCCTTTTGTTGAAACCCCGCTTTTAAATCCCGCGCTACACCATAGTGGCTCATGGCATCAGCACGGTTCGGGGTTAATCCAATTTCAAATACTTGATCATTTTCCACCTCAAAAACTTCCGCACAGGGTGTTCCCGGTACCAAGGTATCCGCCAATATCATAATGCCGTCATGACTTTCGCCTAATCCCAATTCGTCCTCCGCGCATATCATTCCATGGCTTTCCAGTCCCCTTATCTTTCCTTTTTTAATGGTCCATTCCTCGCCTTCCTTCGTGTAAAGCTTGGTTCCTATAGTGGCTACAGCTACTTTTTGTCCGTTTTCTACATTGGGTGCCCCGCAAACAATTTGCACCGGTGCTTCGGCACCTATATCTACCGTAGTCAATTTTAATCTATCCGCGTTCGGATGTTTTTCACAGCTAAGTACATGGCCCACCACCACACCGCTCAGTCCGCCCTTAACCGATTCATAGGATGCTATTCCCTCTACCTCCAGTCCCAAATCGGTCAAAAGATCTCCTGTTTTTTCGGCATCCCAGTCCATAGTAAGGAACTGTTTTAGCCAATTGTATGAAATTTTCATCGGTTGTTTTTAAAGCACCCAAAGATAAAACAATGCGATTAGACATTCAATAGGTATTTTATTGAATTGTTTTTATTTTTTATTGTAAGTTTCCGACCTGAATTTTGACATTTCCAATAGCTATCATAATTATGAGAAAAGTATCATTTATATGGATTTTCTTAATCGTTCTTTTTTCCTGTAAAAACTCTGAAACAACTGGTCTTAAGGAGGGGATATGGTTGGCCCAATTGGAGGTACAGGACAAGGAGGTGCTTCCTTTTAATTTTAAGTTGATGAAGACCGATGAAAACAAGTACGGTTTAGAGATGTACAATGCCGATGAAGTAATCAGGGTCAATGATGTATGGGTAGAGCATGATTCTATCAAAATAAAAATGGATGTATATGAAGGGTATATTATAGGCAGGTTTACCGAAAATGAAATCAAAGGGGAATTTATAAAAGAAAGCTTGGATAGGATAGTTCCGTTCACTGCTACCTATGGGACGGATGAGCGATTCCCTGTTGCCCATGCCCCAATTGCGAACGTTTCCGGAGTCTGGGAAACGGAGTTTAGCCCAAATACGGAGGAGAGTTATATGGCCAAAGGAATTTTTGAACAAATGGGAAATAAGGTCGTGGGGACGTTTCGCACAACAACGGGGGACTATCGCTATTTGGAAGGGGTAATGGATGCGGACTCCTTGAAATTATCCGCTTTTGATGGTGCCCATGCTTTTTTGTTCACCGCAAAGGTCTCGGATAGCAGCATCAATGGAACCTTTTATTCCGGTAACCATTTTAAAGAGCCCTTTCTAGGGAAGCGCAATGCCAATTATGAGCTTCCGGACGAGGACACATTGACTTATTTGAACGATGGATATGATACATTCGATTTTTCCTTTCCGGACGCCAATGGTACCATGGTTTCCCTGGAGGATGAAAGATTCAAGGACAAGGTAGTAATTGTACAGATTATGGGGACATGGTGCCCCAATTGTATGGATGAAACCAAATTTTACGTAGACTATCTAAAGAAAAACAGTACGGAGGAATTGGAATTTGTAGCCCTGGCCTTTGAATATGCCAAGACGCCCGATGCCGCTTTTGCGGGAATCAATCGATTAAAAGAGCGTATAGGGATTCCGTATCCTATTTTATTGGCGCAATATGGCACATCCAATAAAGACAAAGCCCAGGAAAAACTACCCATGCTCAACCACGTTTTATCCTATCCCACATCTATCTTTATCGATAAAAAGGGAACGGTAAGAAAGATTCATACCGGATTCAACGGGCCCGCAACAGGAGAGAAGTTCACGGTTTTCAAAAAAGAGTTCCATAGTTTTGTAACAAACCTATTAGAGGAACAGTAAAGTATCCATTAAATAATCGTAGATTTTCCTAACCAAATATTTTCTCTATTCAGTGTTAAATAATCATCGGAATCACCAATATTTCCGGAAATGAAATCGCCTATATCATTTGTTCCGTACTTGCTGCTCACATCCAGATCCGGGGATACAATTCCTTTTTTTAGGCACTTTAAGACCGCGATTACGACTGCTCTTGATTCCTCGTCCATCCCGAAATGATCCAACAGCATCGCTGCCGAAAGTATGGCCGCTATGGGGTTGGCAATATTTTTTCCCTTTGCCTGCGGATAGGAACCGTGAATGGGCTCAAATAAGGCATTGTCGATACCAATGGATGCCGAGGGCAATAATCCAATGGAGCCGCCTATGACACTTCCCTCGTCGGATAAAATATCCCCGAACATATTTTCGGTGAGTATAACATCAAATTGACTAGGATTCAATATGATCTGCATAGCCGCATTATCCACGAACAAGAAATCCAATGCCACTTCCGGATAACTCTCACCGATCTTGGTGACTACTTTACGCCATAATCGGGAAGACTCAAGGACATTGGCTTTATCTACCAGGGTCAATTTATTTTTTCTATTTTTTGCCGCTTTAAATGCCAAGTGCGCGATACGACTAACTTCTTTTTCCGAATATTCGCAGAGATCGGAAGCAACGGTACCATCTTTGCTTAGTTTTTTCTCACCAAAATAGATACCACCGGTGAGTTCCCTATAGATTACGAAATCGGTTCCTGTAATCACCTCTTTTCGTAAAGGTGATTTTTCTATTAGCGTAGGAAAAACCTTCACAGGTCTTATGTTGGCAAAGAGTCCCAGTTCTTTGCGCAGTCTCAATAATCCTTGCTCTGGACGTACCTTGGCGTTTGGATCATTATCATATTTGGGGTCACCTATGGCACCGAACAATACCGCATCCGAATCTTTACACAATTGTAGCGTGTCATCGGGTAGGGGATTGCCCGTTTTATCAATGGCAATAGCACCTACCGACGCTTCAGTGTAGCTAAAATTATGATTAAAGGTTTCCTCAATGGCCTGTAGACATTTTTTGGCCTGTGCTAAAACTTCCGGTCCAATGCCGTCTCCCGGTAAAAGGGCAATTTTTAAATTCATTAGGCCACACTTTGAACATTAACATTGCTTGATATGATAATTTGGTGGATATCCTTGTCCACAATCTCTTTTTTCTTATCAGCGAATTTTAAAAATTCTTGATAAACGGTATCCAACTGAAGTTTTGTAAGCTCATAGCCTACGTTTTTGGCCCTGTAGGCCAAAGCTGCCCTACCACTTCTTGCGGTTAGTACAATGGATGATTCATTGACACCTACCTCCTCCGGGTCTATAATTTCATAAGTTTCCCTGTTCTTGATAACTCCGTCCTGATGTATCCCTGAGCTATGGGCAAAAGCGTTGGATCCCACGATAGCTTTATTGGGCTGGACCGGCATTCCCATTTTTTGGGACACCATTTGACTTGTATCGAATAGTAGCTTGCTATTGATATTCGTATCGAGATTCAGATAAGGGTGTTGCCTTAGGATCATGACCACTTCTTCCAAAGAAGTATTTCCTGCGCGTTCACCGATCCCGTTAATGGTGCATTCTATTTGCCGTGCGCCATTGATTACCCCAGCAATGGAATTCGCTGTAGCCAAACCCAGGTCGTTATGACAATGACAGGAAAGAACGGCCTTGTCAATATCCTTGACATTCTCCCGTAAATATTTCATTTTGGCACCGTATTCCTCTGGCAGACAATACCCCGTAGTATCAGGAATGTTCAATACGGTAGCGCCGGCCTTAATGACCTCTTCACAGATATGGGCTAAAAAATCATTGTCCGTCCTACCGGCATCCTCGGCGTAGAATTCTACATCCTCAACAAATGATTTGGCATATTTTACGGCATCTACAGCTCTTTCTACAATAGCCTCCCTAGAGGTGTTGAACTTAAACTTGATGTGCGAATCCGATGTGCCGATACCGGTATGTATCCTAGGATACTTGGCATATTTTAATGCTTCCGCAGCTACCTCTATGTCTCTTTTTACGGCCCTCGTTAGGCCACATACAGTAGCATTTTTTACCAGTTTTGCAATTTCATTGACCGACTTAAAATCCCCGGGGCTAGAAATCGGGAAACCGGCTTCTATGATATCCACACCAAGATTGTCCAGACGGTCGGCAATAACAAGCTTCTGTTGTGTATCCAATTTACAGCCCGGAACTTGCTCTCCATCCCTAAGTGTGGTATCAAAAATTTGTACCTTATCTTTGCTCATTATGTATAAGTAGTTTTAAGAACCTATACGAAGATATGGCTAGCAGGAAGAATAGCTGAAAATACGGCAAGTTATTTACAACGTTAAATTACTTTTTAGGTTGCTTAATATTCTGGCATACAAATGTTTAAATCATATTTTTTACGATGACAAATGTCCATAAAGAGGCGTTGTTCGTATTGGTCAAATCGCTTTCAAAATCCGAAAAGAGACAATTTAAGCTCTATGTGGGTAGATTGGGGGTGAATACGGACGCCAAATTCTTGGCATTGTTCAACCTATTGGACAAGATCAAAAGCTATGATGAGAAGCTTATTCTAGACAGTGGAATAGTGAAGAAAACCCAGTTGTCCAACCTTAAGGCGCATTTGTACAAGCAAGTTTTGGTGAGCCTACGATTGAATCCCGTAAATCAGAATATCCGCGTGCAAATTAGGGAGCAATTGGATTTTGCCACCATACTGTATCAAAAAGGACTTTATAAACAAAGTCTTAAAATTTTGGACAAAGTAAAGGTCATAGCCATTGAAAATGAGGAAAAGAATATTGCGTATGAAATTGTAGAGCTGGAAAAAATAATAGAAACCCAATATATTACACGTAGTATACCGGATAGGGCAGATGAACTTTCCGTACAGGCCAAACAGCTTTCAGCGCAAAATGTAATGACCAGTAAACTGTCTAATCTTTCATTACAGTTATATGGGATGATGTTAAAAGTGGGTTACGTAAGAAATGATGAGGATTATCAAAAAGTACAACGATATTTTGAAAGCCATTTGCCCAAATATCGATTGGAAGATTTGGGGTTTCGCGAAAAACTCTGGTTGTACAAAGCGCATTTATGGTATAGTTTTTTAATTCAGGATTTTCTGTCTTGTTATAAATATGCAAGTAAGTGGGTAGATCTATTCTATGACCATAGGGAGATGATCTATTTAAACCCGGTTTTCTTTTTAAAAGGCAACCATTATTTGCTAGAGTCCTTGTTCTATGTAAAATACAGCTCCCAATTTAAAGTAACACTGGAAAATCTGGAAGAAATAGTAAACAGCAATAATTTTCCCAAGAACGACAATATTGCTTCGTTGGCATTTCTCTATATCAATTCCAATAAATTGAACCTACATTTCTTGGAAGGAACTTTCGAAAAGGGATTGTATTTGGTAAAGATCGTGGAGTACGGTATCAATAAGCATAGGGATCGTATTGACGAGCACCATATTATGGTATGCTATTATAAAATTGCCTGTCTTTACTTTGGTGTTGGGGACAATAAAACGTGCATTCAATACCTGAAGAAGATCATCAATAATAAAAACCTTAAAATGCGGGAAGATTTAATGTGTTTCGCCCGGGTTTTAAGTTTAGTAGCACATTATGAGGCGGGAATGGATTACCATTTGGAAGTGCAATTAAAAAGCACCTACAAGTTTTTATTAAAAATGAACGATTTGCACGCCGTACAAAAAGAAATGATCAAATTCCTAAGGAACTTAGGGGATATTTTTCCAAATGAATTACGGAACGAATTTCAAAAGCTATACGATGAACTGAAAAAGTATGAAGATCATCCATATGAAAAACGCGCCTTTTTATATTTGGATATCCTCTCATGGTTGGAAAGTCATTTACAAAACAAACCTGTAGCGCAGATCATCCGGGAAAAGGCGATGACATTGACCCGATAAAAGTTCCATGTTTTCATGACTATTGTCTATGTACATGCATTCCAAATGGCATCTTGTGGAGGAGGTGCCGTTAACCGAAGCTCCTCTTTTTTTACAGGATGTATAAAGGACAGACTTCTTGCATGTAAATGAATGCTTCCGTCTTTGTTGCTTCGGTCAAAACCATATTTTAAATCGCCTTTAATAGGGCATCCTATACTGGTCAACTGTGCCCTTATTTGATGGTGACGACCCGTTTGTAAATCTATTTCCAGCAGAAAATAAGTATCCAGTTTTTTCAGGACACGATACTCCAAAATAGCTTTTTTACTATGGGGTACCTCGTTTTTATGGGCATAGGATTTATTCTGTTTCGGGTTTCGTTTCAACCAATGGATAAGGGTATCTTCCTCTTTTTCAGGCCTGTTCTTAACGACGGCCCAATAGGTTTTTTTGGCCTTTTTTTCTGCAAATAGCTTATTGAGTCGGGTCAGGGCTTTTGAAGTTTTGGCAAATACTACGATTCCCGATGTAGGCCTATCCAAACGATGTACCACTCCTAAATAAACGTTTCCTGGTTTATTGTTTTTTTCCTTGATGTATTGCTTTACAATTTCACTGAGGGGAATATCTCCCGTCTTATCACCTTGAACAATGTCCCCGGATCTTTTGTTAATGGCAATTAAGTGATTGTCCTCATATAAAATCTGAAGGTTGAAGGGATCGGAATGTTTGATTTTTAGATTGTTGGACAAGAGGTTTACTGGATTAAGGGATTTATAGCCTTTATTTCAAAGTAGATTTACATCTATATATTATTATATTTTCTAAGCATCCGGTAATCCAAAAATTGGACAATCCAATTAATATTGTTCCTCATCACTGGGGAAGTCCCTACTTTTTACATCTGTTACATATTGGGAAATGGCATTGCCCATTTCTTCGTACAGATTCATATACCTACGTAAAAACCGGGGATTAAACTCATGGGTCATTCCCAATAAATCGTGGATGACCAATACCTGGCCGTCGGCATATTTTCCTCCACCTATACCAATGGTGGGTATAGAAATGCTTTCGGATACTTTTTTGGTAAGTTCGGCAGGAATTTTTTCCAACACAATGGAGAAGCATCCTAACCGTTCCAGTAATTTGGCATCTTCCATTAGTTTTTCGGCTTCGTCCTTTTCCTTGGCCCTAACGGTATAGGTACCGAATTTGTAGATGGCCTGGGGCGTTAGTCCTAAATGGCCCATAACAGGGATGCCCGCATTCAAAATACGTTTTACCGATTCCTTTATTTCAATACCGCCCTCTACTTTAACGGCATGCGCCCCGCTCTCCTTCATAATGCGAATAGCGGAACGTAAGGCTTCCTTAGGATCGCTCTGATAGCTTCCAAAAGGAATGTCTACCACTACCAAGGCCCTGTTTACGGCCCGTATCACCGAAGAAGCATGGTAAATCATTTGATCTAAGGTAATAGGAAGTGTAGTTTCATGGCCCGCCATAACGTTGCTGGCGGAATCACCTACCAGAATTACATCTACATTGGCTGCATCCACGATTTTGGCCATGGAATAGTCATAAGCGGTCAACATAGAAATCTTTTCACCGTTCTTTTTCATATCCACAAGGGATTTCACGGTGATTCTTTTGTACTCTCTTTTGGCTACAGACATTGAGTTTAGTTTAAGCGGGTTAAATGTAAGGAGATTTGTTCAATTGGTTTATATGATTATCGATTTGGATTTTGGGTATATCTATAGGTATACGGACTGGTGTTACTTTAGGAATTTAGGGAGCTTAGATTATTTATGTTACTTTTAGTGATATAACTCAACACCATAACACAATGAAAATTTTATTTTTTTTATTACTTCCCTTGACATTTGGTATCGCAAATGCCCAAGAATCGGAGAAAGAAGCTGTACAGAAAACCATAGAAACATTTTTTGAAGGCTTTCACCAACAGGATACTACCATTATAAAGCAAACGGTTGCAGCCGATGTTGTTTTGCAGCGGATAGGAGAGGACAAGGAAGGAATTTCCAGAATGCGATCTCAAAAGTTCGATCAATTGATCAATTCCATAGTAAGTATTCCGGATAGCATCCAATTCCATGAAAAGTTACTCTCCTTTAATATCCAAGTAGATGGTGCAATGGCCAATGCCTGGACACCTTATGAATTTTGGATCAACGATACTTTTAGCCATTGCGGGGTAAACTCTTTTCAACTTTTCAAGGATGGGGATGCTTGGAAAATTATTTATTTGATCGATACCGGAAGAAAGGAAGGGTGTCTTTAAGTAGGCTTTTGCTAAAAGTTAATGGTTATTCGCGTAAAAATTTACGTTTAACTTTTTTGAAAATAAGTCTTTGATACGATCGTTTAACGATCACTCAGGCACCAAACCCGGTCATTGAGTGATTTTCAAATTGAAAATCGTACTGCTTACTAAAGACTTGCTTATATCCAAGGACAGCACCTTTATCTCCACTACTAACTACCCAATACTTTCAGCGCTTATGGTCTTTCGTCCCTTATCCTTGGTCTTCGGTCTTTGGAAACATATCCCCTTATTCGAGTTTCTCAAACCAAAGATTTCTTACCCTACCGTTTGAAACGGAGATTCCTGATATTTTACCATCTTCCGCTCTTTGGTATTTCGCAACGAGTAAGGGCCATTCCCCTTCTAAAATATCGTTCTTCACAACTTTCATTTTAAAATCCCCATGTCTGGGGTGATGATAGTAAAGGGTATCATGCTTGGCGTAAATGCTATACGAGGTTTCGAGTTCAGGACTGTAGAATTTACCGGTATAGGAAACCATTGCTTCCTTGGAAGGTAACATCGGTTCAAAGCTTTCAAATATATCGGGTTGGCCTTGGTCTACAATTATCATCATGGATTTCTTGTTTCCATTTATTTCAAACTTCACTTTGAGATCCGCATCTACTCCCAGCATCTGAAACTCATCCTTGCCAATAGGAACAATTGGACTTTCATTGCGCTCGGAACGGGAGTACCTTAAGGTATCGTTTTTTACATAAATTTTTCGGGCATAGTTATCCACATCGTTCCAATAGGAACCCTCGTATTTTTTTAGTTGATCACCAGAAAGCTTCATGGCGTTCAATGAAGTTATCGTATTCTCGTTTTCCATAGGGTCGCCCACTAGTTTCGGTAAAAGTATTTCAGCAATTCGGTCGGCTTTTGAACCCGGTGAGGAGGAAGAAAAATTGGTCAGTACGGCAATACTTAATTGCGCTTCGGGATAAACCGCAACAAATGCCCTAAACCCTCCGATAGCCCCGCCATGTTGAATTCTATCGTGGCCGTTATTAGTATCCAGAACCACTCCAAAAGCGTAATTATTATCCGAACCATCATTGAATTTATCCAATGTTTGCATCAATTCAAAAGATGCCTCCCAATTTTCTTGTGGGTCATAAAAATTCTTTAGCCACTTTAATAGATCACTGGTCGTAGCATGCATATTCCCGGAACCAACGTATCCCCAATATGCTATGGCTCTGTCGAGTTCATCGGTTTGTCCCTTGTGATAGGAAGTGGCGTTATTGGGTACAATTCTGGCATAGTTGTCCTCAACATAAGTACTCGTCATCCCTAAGGGTTCGAATATGGATGCTTTCATCCAGTCAGGGAATTTTTCTTTGGTGATTTTTTCTATGATATTCACCATTAACATATAACCTGTATTACAATATGCATATTCTTCCCCTGGTTTAAAGTTTAGGTCTACTTGATTTGTCATGAACCTATTGAGATCCGCATTGGTCCTAGCATCGTCACCCCTCCAACCGGCCAGCTCCAGCATGGCATGGAGACTTCTTAGGCCACTTGTATGATGCAGTAAATGACGTATGGTAATGGGATACTTAAATTCAGGGATTTCAGGTAGGTGTTTTCTAATATCATCATCAAAGGATAATTTTCCTTGTTGTTGCAATAAGACTATTCCCATGGCCGTGAACTGTTTGGAAACCGATCCGGTATTGAATATTGTTTCCTTTGTATTAGGTACCAGATACTCTAAACTTGCAAGACCATAGGCTTTTGAAAAAACAGTTTTACTATTTTGCAAAACTCCAATGGCGCCTCCCGGTCTATTGGGTAAATTCCATTCAAGGAATATACTGTCAATTTGTTGGGATTGGGATTCACTTATTTGAGCATCCACAGCTAGTATAATGGATAGTGTAATTATGAGCATCAAATTTTTAAAATTCATCGCTTCTGTTTTTTTGATGTAATGATCTCTCGTTTTTAGGTAAGGGAATATAGTGAAATTACATAACAATTATTTAAAAATAGGAGTATTATCGGGGTCGGAATTTCTAATACCAGGTTGCCGAAAAGGGCACGGAGGCAGCAGTATTGCCTTAGTGGTTTCCTAATCAATGATCTTTCCTTTACAACAAAAAACAACAGGGAAAATACAAATAATCAAAACTTGCATTCTCCCTGTTTTCGTTTAAACGGGTTTAGAACTGTTTTAGTTCCCGCCGATCGGCATCATTGGATAAATCTCAATTTTAGTAGGAATGTCCCCGAAAATAGGATTTTCCTTGGCAATTCCAACGGCATCGTCGATATCGCCTGCAGTGATATGAAAATATCCGGCAACTACTTCCTTACTCTCATTGAACGGGCCATCTTTTAAGGCACCATTACTCTCTTTTATAATTCTACTGCCATCTTTTTCAATAGGACTGGCACTTTTTAGCGTACCCTCTTTTATTAGCTTTCCAATATACGCACTTCCGTGTTCCATGTGTTTTTGCAATTGTTCCGGAGAAAGATCTTCCCAAACACTTCCCTCGGTCCTGATTAATAATAGATAATCCTTCATTGGTTTCTGTTTTTTAATTTATATTAAGGTTTACTACTATTATGACAACTGAGTTTAGGTCATAGGGACATTCGTATTCCTTTTTTTATCAAAATACTTCTTAAATCTGTTTTGCAACATTCTCTTTTCCGTGGGCAACGGCGCCAATGCAATTGCTTTTTTTAGCGATTCGCGGGCAATGGCATAGTTCTTTAATTGTATGTAGAGTTCTGTTTTGGTTGCATAAAACAAATAATTTGACTGCATCGTTTTCTCATTTTTTATACGCTCCAATTCTCTAATGGCTGTTTCAACAGTATGGACTTTTGATAGGATTATGGCACGATTAAGGATGATGATCGGAGTGTTGTTGATCAGCAATAATTTGTCATAGAGTTCCAGGATACTTTTCCAGTCCGTAGACCTGAAGTCTTTTGCCGAACAATAATAGGACGAAATAGATGCCAAAATATGATAAATGGATACCTCTCCTTGTTGCGAAGAAAGTTCTAAATTCTTAAATCCTTTTTCCATAAGGGAAAAGTCCCATAAAGAACGATTTTGTTCTTCCAAGGTAAAGATATTTCCAGCCTCATCTTCGCGAGCCTTGAACCTGGAGGCATTCAATTGCATTAACGATAGCAGGGCGTACACATTTGTTTGGTGTGTCACGTAGGGGTTGTTCACCATAATTTGGGTAAGTCGGATAGCTTCCTCACAAAGTTCATATCTAATCAATAGTTCCCCCGATGAAGCACTATAGCCTTCATTGAACAAAAGATAAATAGCTTCCAATACGGCATCTAATCGATTATTGAGTTCATGTTTTTTAGGCACTTCGAACGCAATTTTGTCCTGCCTTATTTTCTTTCTTGCCCTTACCAGACGTTTGTTGATAGTATCAGTACTGCTAAAAAAGGCTTTTGCAATTTCCACGATGTTAAAGCCGCACAGTGTTTTTAAAATAAGCACTATTTGCGAGTCCTTGGAAATAGATGGATGACAGCACATGAACATCATCCGTAATTGATCGTCCGAAATTCCTTCCTCGGAAAAAAGTTGATCCGTATCCAATTCAAAAATTGCAGGCGATTCCGGTAAATGCCCAAGCTCAAAAGCATACTTTTTTTGATACTTTTCCCTTTTTACTGCGTTTAAGGTTTTGTTTTTGGCCACAATGTAAAGCCAAGCGGTAGGATTGTTCGGAATACCGCCATAGGTCCAATTCTTTATGGCTTCAATGAGGGTATCTTGTACAATATCTTCTGCAAGAATTAGATTTTCGGAACCAAAGACACCGGTTAAAACGGAGACCATTTTTCCGGATTCATGCCTAAAAAGGTGTTCTATAAGTTGTTGGATTTCTAATTGATCTTTCACCTGTTTTTTGTTTCAGCCCATTTTTTTGAAATATACTTTTGCGCACGGATAAAGGAATTTTCCGTTACATCCTTAATTACAAATCTAAAGGATTTTAGTTCATGGTATACCCTGCGGACTAAAACTTATCTTTCATGAACTGAGCTCAACTAGTTATATTTAAGGGCATTCGGTTCCGCACGGAATCAACCAAAGTGACATCCTGTCAGTTTTTTGCTCTTGGCATATTGTTTGTCATTTCATGAACAGTTAAAATTATGAAGCACTAATATTAAAAACATACAGAATGAGTAAGATTATTGGAATAGATTTAGGAACAACAAACTCTTGCGTCTCCGTAATGGAAGGTAACGAGCCGGTTGTAATCCCGAACGCAGAAGGTAAAAGAACTACACCTTCTGTCATTGCATTTGTAGAAGGTGGAGAGATAAAGGTTGGTGACCCTGCTAAAAGACAGGCGGTTACCAATCCGCACAAGACCATATATTCCATAAAGCGTTTTATGGGGAACAAATTCTCCGAGTCTAAAAAGGAAGCGGATAGAGTACCCTATAAAGTGGTAAAAGGAGATAATAATACCCCTAGGGTAGATATTGATGGCCGCTTATACACTCCTCAGGAATTGTCTGCAATGATTCTTCAGAAAATGAAGAAAACAGCGGAAGACTATTTAGGGCAGACAGTTACAAGAGCGGTAATTACCGTACCTGCCTATTTTAATGATGCACAAAGACAAGCGACCAAGGAAGCCGGTGAAATTGCCGGACTTACTGTAGAGCGTATCATTAATGAACCTACCGCGGCATCTTTGGCCTACGGAATGGATAAAAAGGATACGGATCAAAAAATAGTAGTATTCGATTTTGGAGGAGGAACACATGATGTATCTATCTTGGAGTTAGGCGATGGCGTTTTTGAAGTATTGGCTACCGATGGCGATACGCATTTGGGCGGTGACGACGTAGACCAAAAAATTATTGACTGGTTGGCAGAGGAGTTCAAAAAGGATGAAAGTATAGATTTACGGGACGATGCCATGGCATTGCAACGTTTACGGGAAGCTGCGGAGAAGGCCAAGATAGAATTATCATCATCTGCACAGACAGAAATCAATTTACCCTATGTGACCGCTACAGCTAGTGGACCAAAACACTTGGTACGTACCTTGTCCAGAGCTAAATTTGAGCAATTGATAGAGGATTTGGTAAAACGTACTATTGCTCCTTGTGAAACTGCACTGAAAGCGGCCGGACTCTCCAAAAGTGATATAGACGAGATTATTCTGGTCGGTGGATCTACCAGAATTCCTGCCGTACAGGAAGCAGTGGAAAAGTTCTTTGGAAAGAAACCCTCAAAAGGAGTAAATCCGGATGAGGTGGTAGCCGTAGGTGCTGCCATACAGGGGGGTGTGTTAACAGGGGATGTAAAGGATGTACTCCTATTGGATGTTACACCCTTGTCTTTAGGTATTGAGACTATGGGAAGCGTAATGACCAAATTGATCGAGGCCAATACAACAATCCCAACAAAGAAATCACAGGTATTCTCTACTGCGGCCGATAACCAGCCTTCTGTGGAAATCCATGTGTTGCAAGGGGAACGTTCTATGGCAACGGACAATAAAACTATTGGACGTTTCCATTTGGATGGTATTCCACCTGCTCCGAGGGGAACACCTCAAATTGAGGTTACTTTTGATATAGATGCCAATGGTATCATAAAAGTTTCAGCTACGGATAAAGCCACCAATAAAACACAGGATATCAGAATAGAAGCTTCTTCCGGATTGACTGAAGAGGAAATCAAGAAAATGAAAGCCGAAGCCGAAGCTAACGCGGAATCCGATAAAAAAGCCAAAGAGACCGCTGATAAATTGAACGAAGCGGATGGGATGATTTTTCAAACGGAAAAACAGTTGAAGGAATTTGGCGATAAACTTTCGGAGGATAAGAAGAAGCCTATTGAAGAAGCTTTGGAAGAATTGAAGAAAGCTTATGAAACCAAGGACGTGGTGATTATAGCACCTGCTTTGGAGAAAATCAATGAAGCTTGGAAAGTAGCTTCGGAAGAAATGTACAAAGCACAGGCAGAAGCACAACAGGAAGGAGCCCCACAGAATGGGGAAGAAGCAACGGCCGACACTACTACGGATGGTGACAACGTGGAAGATGTTGATTTTGAAGAAGTGAAATAAGTGATACAACGATAATGGTATCATAACACATAAAAAGGGGCGATATTTATCGTCCCTTTTTACTTTTGGTATATAATTTGTTTTCTCTTGAGAGAATATACAGTAATTTTGAAAAGTAATTCTGAGTGTATGATACAAAACTACCTAACTAATTTCCTTTTTACGTTTATTGGAGTTTGCACTCTTGTAGCACCTATTCCGTTGCGTTCACAAGAATTAAAAATCTTTACCCTAAAGGATTTTGACCTTAAAGGCACCGTTAAATCCTGCTTGGTGATAACAGATTACGGGAAAGAGGAATTTGATTTCAATGAAGCAGGATTCCTTACTAAATCCGTTACCCGTTACAATGATTCCGATTACGACATTACTTATTATAAGTACAGCAATGGGGACGTCATTGAAAAGCGACTGGAAAATTATAGGGACAATGTATTTGACAAAAGTACTTCTATCGCCAACATTTACGAAATAGACACTACGGCCAATAAAAAAATACTCGAAAAGATATATTCGTATAACGAGGATTTTCTGGATCAATATGAATACCAATACGATTCGGAAGGAAAGCTTATAAAAATTAGGCGTACCAATAATGATGGTATAGATGAGACCCATATCGAATATGTCACCTACAAGGGTGAAACTACAAAAACCTATTTTTTAAACGAAGTAATCCAACAATCCGTTCGGGATTCCAAAAGAAAGACCAGAAATAAAGGGGTACAGCGTATTCATTTGACCAAGAAATTTTTGGAAGGGCAGCCGGACAAGGCTATTGAAAAAATTTACAGTGCTAATGACAAATTGATTAAGGAACAGCGTTTTGTTTATGACGGGAAGGAGAAGTCTTTTGTAATACAATCGGTAATAACCAACACATACAATGACAAGGGAATGTTATCCAAAGTTAAGACCAAAACAGGTGATTTAGAGGAAACTAAGGAATATATCTATCAATATGATAATGGAGAAGAGGGGAATTGGATAAAACAGATCATTACGCCCGAAAATGCCTATACGACCAGAAAAATAACCTATTACGAAGTGGAAGAAGCGGAGAAACAGAAATAATTCAGTATTCAGTTTCTTTTTTCTTTCATCTTTTATCCTTTGTCTTTTTTCCAGCTTTCAGTGTCTAGTTTCCAACTTCTAGTATTCAGTTTTCCAGTATCCAGTTTCTGGTTCAAGGTTTAAGGTTTTGGGCTGGAATAAGCTGATTTGTATAGCACTCATCTCACCAAAAATTCCATTGGGAACATGAATTTCAGCTCCTTCCCTTAGTCAAGGGAAGGTGG
>JBATTK010000146.1:0-16667 GCA_049670505.1 Saonia sp. | reverse complement strand
CCTCAGAATTGTACGTAACGCTATAGGTACTCTTTTCCAAACTGGTTAAATAACCGGGTAAAAAATACCACCGAGGGAATATACCCGTATCGGAAGTTTGTACATCATAGATAAATTCAATCGTATAAGGATATTGTATAGGAGTGTATTTGTAATACAGTAATCTGTCATCCACATAAAGCGAAAAACCGTCTACCGCACTTACATCATGAAAATCTTTTCTTTTGATATGGTCTATTTCATTCCCGCTGTCATCATATACAAAAGCCTCAATGTTTTTAATTTTCTTTTCCTTATCATAAAAAACTCTTTTCCGGGCATATGCATTCCCTAATCTATTTAGCACAGTGACTACTTCTTTGACCGAGTAGGTCATTTGGTCGGTCGCTGTTAAATGAATTTTCATTTCATCCAAGCGGACAACTGCATTGGCATTCTCTGTTAGACTTTTATCCAATAAAAAGGTTGGGTACTTAAATTTCTGGGCGATGGAGATACCAAAAATAAAAAAAGTGCAGAAAAAACAGCGTAAGCGCATTGGTTTGGTTTGGTTGAAAACTGATAACGACAAATTACTTAAATTTCTTACATATATATAGTAAAAAATCGATGAAATTAGTTATTCCCTGTTTTTGGTATCTATAATTATAGTCACGGGTCCATCGTTTAACAAGGACACCTTCATATCCGCCCCAAAAACTCCCGTTCCTACTTTTTTTGTTAAATCTTTTTCCAATTGTCCTACAAAGTTTTCATAAACAGGAATTGCAGTGTTAGGCTTTGCCGCCTTTATATAGGATGGCCGATTACCTTTCTTGGTAGAAGCATGTAAGGTAAACTGACTCACTACAATAGCGTTCCCATCAACTTCCGAGAGTGATTTGTTCATTACGCCTTGCTGATCGTTAAAAATTCTAAGATTTACGATTTTTCGGGAAAGCCACTCAATATCTTCATGGTTATCGGAATCTTCCACGCCCAACAGAATCAAAAGCCCTTCCCCAATTTCAGAAATCACCTTGCCCCCTACCGTTACACTTGCCTTGGAAACTCTTTGTATTACGGCCTTCATTTATTTTTCATTGTAAACATCTACCCTATAGTTCTCTTCTTCCCCCGAAACCATTTGCACATAACTTTTATACCTGCTCCAAGCGATTTCATCTTTTTCGAGGGCCTTTTTTATGGCACATTGGGGTTCGTCCAAATGTAAACAGTTATTGAATTTGCATTTATTTTTTAACTTAAAAAACTCGGGGAAGTAGTCTCCTATCTCGGCCGAGTCCATGTCTACGATTCCAAAACCTTTGATTCCTGGTGTATCTATAATTCTAGCCCCAAAATCCAAATCATACATTTCGGCAAAAGTGGTGGTATGCTGCCCTTGTAGATGTTGCAGGGATATTTCCGCTGTTTTTATATTCAATCGTGGTTCTATTAAGTTGATCAAGGTTGATTTCCCTACCCCGGAATGTCCGGAAAACATACTGGTTTTATGAGCCATCAGGTCTTTTACCTGATCGACATTCTTTCCCGTCATGGCCGAGATACCGATACAGGTGTACCCAATGTTACGATACAGGGCCGCTAGATATTTTACCTCTCCCAGCTCATCCTCCGTATAGGTATCGATCTTATTAAAAAGTAAAATGGCCGGAATTTGATAGGCTTCGGAGGTAACCAAAAATCGATCTATAAAAGTGGTAAAAGTGGTAGGGTTGTTCAGGGTAATCATTAAGAATACCTGATCCAGATTAGCGGCTATGATATGGGTTTGTTTTGAAAGATTAACCGCTTTTCTGATAATATAATTCTTTCGATCTAAAATCTCGGAAATGGTCGCCACGGTCTCATCCCCCAAACGCTCCAATTCAAACTTAACTCTATCACCTACGGCAATAGGATTGGTGCTTTTAATGCCCTTTATACGAAATTTTCCCTTTATCCGGCATTCATAAAAACCACCGTCATCTGCTCTTACGGTATACCAACTTCCGGTAGATTTATAAACGGTTCCTTGCATTTAAATCCTAATTTATTTGCAAAGAAACAACAATCCTTTTATACTATCCTATATCTTTGTGCGTTGAAACAACTATAAATAACCAGAAAAATCAAAATGATGAAAAAAATCTTTTTTATTGCTTTCCTGGCCTTGGCCGCAACAATCGATGCGCAAGCGCAACAATTTAAAGTAATTACCAGTGTAGAATCCATTGTACCCAACGGACTTGGACGATCTAGAATCATTAGCGCCCTTGAAGACAAGGACTACAAGGAGTTTTCTAGTATACAGACCGAAGATGACAATACCAGAAATAAATCCAAAAGGGGAGAGATCAGGGTTAAAAACTTTGAGGAAACCAAATTATTGAACTTTTACAATATCGGGGGTATCCGTTTTCAGAATATCGCCGCCAATGATGCGTTGATCACTTCTAAAATAAATACTATGGTATCCGAAGGATGGGAATTGGCCTTTGTAACCAGTGCTGTTGAAAGTGAAGGTGGTAAGGGAGACGGACAAGGTATATTCATTACCAGATATATCTTTAAAAAGTAATTTCAACTTATAGCTGTCCTTTCAAAGAAACAGAAAAAATCCCCCGATGCACGTAGCATCGGGGGATTTTTTATTATGCCAAGCTAATCTTGAATGAATATTCTTCCGCCTGCAAGGGTATTCTTGTTCACCTGCTTGGGACTGCCATATACGTACACATCGCCGCCTGCCCTAACATTGATATCTACTTGGTCCGAGGCATACAATTCTGCCTCGCCGCCTGCGGAGATTTTAACACTGGTATATTCTGTTTTTAGTTCCCTGCCTTCAAAAATACCGCCTGTATTCAAGACAATTACCTGATTCTTTGCCAATCCGGAAGCTTCTACGATTCCACCGCTTACCGCTCTTATATCAACATTCTCTACATCCATCCCTATCTTGATCCGTGCGCCTTCCTGGGCCTTTAATTCTATGTGGTCTCTTTCTACCAATTCATTGCACACAATCTTTGCGCCTTCGTTTCCATCAATAATATCCAAGTCCGTATAGTAAACTTCGATCAAGGTATCTTCACCCTGGAATTTTTTTTCCAACTGCATTCGCAGTTTCAGTACTCCATTTTTATTTACCCATTTAATATCATATACATTGTCTCCTTTGATTAAAATCCTATTTTCATCAGATTTTATTAGGTTCACTTCAATAAGGTCAAAAACCTTTATTTCATTAAAGTCGCCTACTTCCTTATCAATAATCCGCTGCGCAAAAGCAGTTGTGGCAACAAGGGCCAAACATAGTGTGAGTATTTTTTTCATGTGCGTTCTTTTGATTTTATCTAAAGATAAGATGAAAATGGATTTGTTACAGTTTCGCAAAAAAAGAGACCATAAAAAATCTTGTCAACCTCATTGAGGAATGAAGTCATCCGTATCTTTTTGAAGAATCTACGAACAGCTTACTTCATGGTCAAAAATGGCCACCTCATAGTGACGGTTCATTTATAATTTTAAAACCGATCCCTCCTCTATTATGATTTTATGATTTTTTCCTGATGATTGATGGATTCTTGGTGGATAGCCTTGAACATCCGTAATACAAATTCCTCACTCAACCCCTTGGATTCCCCTTCCAAAATCATTTTACCCAAAATGGCGTTCCACCTATTGGTCTGAAGCACGGCTACGTTCTTTTGCTTTTTTAGTTGCCCGATACCATCTGAGACTTTCATCCGTTTTCCCAATGTATCAATCAGTTGGTTATCAATAATATCGATCTGGGCTCTGAGGTTGTTGAGTTTGCTATTATATTCCGCCGCCTCATCGGTTTCTTTTCTAATTCTAAGATCTTCCATAATCTGTACCAAGCGTTTAGGGGTTATTTGCTGTGCGGCATCACTCCATGCACCGTCCGGATCATGATGCGTTTCTATCATAAGCCCGTCAAAATTTAAATCGAGTGCCGTCTGGGAAACGTCAAAAATCATATCTCGTTTCCCTGTAATATGTGATGGATCGTTGATCAATGGCAGATCAGGAAACTTGGTTTGTAGTTCTATGGCCAATTGCCATTCGGGAATATTCCGATACTTGGTCTTCTCATAGGTAGAAAAACCTCTGTGGATAACTCCCAATTTTTCAATACTTGCGGTATGTAATCTTTCGATAGCTCCTAGCCACAGTGATAAATCCGGATTTACGGGATTTTTTACCAACACTACTTTGTCGGTTCCCTCAAGGGCATCCGCTATCTCTTGGACAATAAATGGGCTAACGGTTGATCGTGCACCGATCCAAAGCAAATCTATATCGTGCTCCAAAGCAAGGTCTACATGGGCCCTATTGGCCACTTCCGTTGCGGTCTTTAAACCTGTTTCTTCCTTTACTTTCTGTAACCACTTGAGTCCTATAGCACCGACCCCTTCAAAATTTCCCGGACGGGTCCTTGGTTTCCATATGCCGGCCCTATAATAGTTAACATCGGTATCTTTGAGGTCATGGGCTATTTTCAACACTTGTTCCTCGGTCTCCGCACTACATGGCCCTGCAATCACCAAAGGATGATCCAATGCCATATCGTCCAACCATGTTCTCATTTGTTTTGAATTCTCCATTTTTTACTTTTCTAATTTGGTTAACGGTATTCCTTTTAATATTTCTTTAATCTTATTGGTATTGTCCATTTCTTTGTAAATACCCTCGAAATCGCTTTCCAACAGCATCTGTTTAAATACTTCCAAATTCCGTATATATTCCTCCAAAGTCTCTACTACATTCTGTTTGTTTTGCTCAAAAATAGGTGTCCACATGGCCGGTGAGCTTTTTGCCAACCGCACGGTACTTTCAAATCCACTTCCTGCCATGTCAAAAATATCGCGTTCATTCTTTTCTTTCTCAATAACCGTCTTTCCCAGCATAAAGGAGCTGATGTGCGATAAATGGGATACATAGGCAATATGCTTATCATGTGCCTTCGGATTCATATAGCGGATTCGCATACCGAGTTCCTGAAACAACTTCAAGGCTCTTTCCTGTAACTTAAAGGCCGTTTTTTCTACTTCGCATATGATATTCGTTTTACCCTCATATAAACCATTAATTGCCGCGGAAGGACCTGAAAACTCGGTTCCGGAAATGGGGTGGCACGCCAAAAAATTCCGTCTTTTAGGATGATTTTCCACCGCTTTGCAAACCAATGATTTTGTGGAACCGGCATCGAACACCACGGCATCATCGTTTACGGCATCCAAAATTTTGGGCAATTCCGTTACGAGAACATCCACGGGAATACTAACTATGACGATATCGGCAAGCGACAGTTCCCCATAACCCGATTTTACATCGATAAGGTCCAAGTCGAAGGCCTCTTTCAAGTGTGCCTCATCGGTATCAATACCATATATTTTGGAAGTCGGATATATTCGTTTAATATCCTTGGCCATGGAACCCCCTATTAATCCGATACCTACTACGAATACGTTCATTTTTTTTTTGCTATTGGAATCTACGGACAAGGAACAAAACCTTTTTATCCCTTAATTCCTCGTTTTACTTCTTTTTTATTGAACCCATTATTCTAAAATCTATTTATCGCCTCCTTAATTTTTTCTTCCGTTACACAGAGTGAAAATCGGATATATCCTTCCCCATTACTACCAAAAATGGTACCTGGTGCAATAAAAATATTTTTATCGTACAGAATTTCATCTATAAATTTTTCCGCTGAGGATATTCCTTCCGGTAATTTGGCCCACACGAACATTCCCGCCGTATGGCGATCATAGGTACAGTTAAGTTTATCTACCAGATCGTACATTAATGTGCGTCTGGATGCATAAAGTGCATCTAATTTTTTGAACCATTGATGACCGCTTTTCAAGGCGGTAATGGCCCCTTTTTGTATACCATAGAACATACCGGAATCCATATTACTTTTTATTTTTAGCACCGCATTAATATGTTCCACATTACCCATTACCATGCCAACGCGCCATCCTGCCATGTTGAAAGTTTTGCTCAGCGAATTTAGTTCCAAAGCAACATCCATGGCGCCCGGTATTTGCAAAATACTGGTAGGGTTTTCATTCAATACAAAACTGTAGGGGTTATCATTGACCAATAAAATGTCGTTCTCCTTGGCAAAAGCGACCATTTCTTGCATTTTATCATAGGTAATAGTAGCGCCCGTGGGCATATTTGGATAACTGATCCACATTAATTTAACCCGGGAGAGATCCTGTTGCCGTAATGCTTTTAAATTGGGCAACCATGCTCCGGTTTCCTTCAGGTCATACGTTTTAGGAACCGCTCCTATCAATTTGGTAACGGAAGTATAGGTAGGGTAGCCGGGATCGGGAATGAGTACTTCATCACCTGGATTTAAAAAAGCCATACTAATGTGCATAATGCCCTCCTTGGACCCCATTAAAGGTAGAATCTCATCGGCCCCGCTTAACCGTACCCCGAATTTATCCTTATAGAATGCCGCCATGGCATCCCGCAACTCGGGCAGGCCCTGATAGCTTTGATATTGGTGTGCGCCGGGTTCCTGTAAAACCTTTTGTAAGGTAGCGATGATTTCCGATGACGGATTTAAATCAGGGCTACCGATTCCCATATTTATGATAGGTCTGCCCTCGGAGATAAGACCGCGCACCTCTCGCAATTTCTTGGAGAAGTAATACTCCTGTACCGTTTCCAGCCTATCCGCCGTGTGTATCATAATCTGGCATTTTTATATTCTCCCAATACTTTAAAATCCTCTGCCATTATCTCCAGAAGGGACTTGGCTTTCCCAAAATCCGTATACCTTTCAAAAGTGACATCCACAAAAAAAGCGTACTTCCATGGTGTTTCAATAATAGGTAAGGATTGTATTTTTGTTAGACTCAAACCACAATCACTCATTACATTCAATACCGTGGCCAAGCTCCCCCTTTTATGGTCCGTAACAAAACGCAACGAAGCTTTATTGATTTCCTCTTCGGGCAGCAATTTGTTCTTGGTCTTAATGATGATAAACCTGGTCGCATTGTTTTTGATCGTCTGTATCTCCGAAGCAATAATTTCTAGTTCGTATAAGTCCGCAGCTACCTTGGGAGCTATGGCAGCGATCCGTTTTAATCCCCCTTCTTGAATCCGCTTAGCAGTTTCCGCCGTATCTACATCCTCTACCAGCCTAATGGAGGGATAATCCTTAAAAAAATCCTTGCATTGCAACAAGGCCATGGGATGAGAATACACCTCTTGGATATCATTGATCGTTTGACCGGGCAACACCATTAAATTATGATGAATGTTCAAATAATACTCTCCTATAATATGTAGATCGTTATGGTAGACCAGAGCGTAATTGGGGATAATAGATCCCGCTATGGAATTTTCAATGGCCATAACACCTTTATCGGCAGATCTGTTCAATAACTTTGCGACTAAACCGTCAAAAGATAAGCATTCCTCTAATGCCACGGTATCCCCAAAATACTCCTTGGCCACCTGATGGTGGTTAGATCCCTTTATTCCTTGTATCGCTATTTTCAAACCCATTTCCTTTCTTAAGAACCTCATCTCGTCTAAATGACCCCAAAAACGTTCGGGGCGATTTCAATCTTAAAATTGAAACCAAAAAAAAAGTTCCGATTTTATCGGAACTTCAATCTATCTATATTTTTAACATATACTAGAACAGTCCCATACCTCTCTTAAAAAAGAAGTAAAAGTAAAACCCGTTCCAGAAATATTGCTTTGTCATTTTGTACTAAATCTTAGGCTAAGGTAATTATTAAATTTAAAAATCAAATTTTAAGGAAATCTTTTTTTAAATATTTTGCATAATGGGATATTCTTTGATGATTTATTTTTAAAAGTCACCATTTATTATGAATAACGAATTGATTGCCATGACTTCTTATTTGTTTATTTTTGATTAAAACTTAAATCGATGTCCATAACGGTACAGCACATTACCAAAACCTTTGGAACACAAAAAGCTTTGAACGATATCTCTTTTGATATAAAGAAGGGGGAAATTGTTGGTTTCCTAGGTCCCAATGGTGCAGGAAAATCTACCATGATGAAAATACTCACCACGTATAGTCGAGCAGATGAGGGTGAAGCCATAGTAAATTCCTTTGATGTACTGACCCATAAAAAGAATGTACAAAAGAGTATCGGTTACCTCCCGGAGCATAATCCATTGTATTTGGACATGTACGTGAAGGAATATTTGGGTTTTAGTGCAGATGTGTACAAAACGGAAAAGGAACGAATTGCAACCGTTATTGAGCAAACCGGATTAACGCCCGAGGCCCATAAAAAAATAGGGCAGCTTTCCAAAGGGTATAGACAACGGGTAGGTTTGGCCGCTGCCCTATTGCATGATCCCGATGTGTTGATATTGGATGAGCCAACAACAGGATTAGATCCCAATCAGCTTTTGGAAATCAGGAAGCTCATAAAAGAAATTGGAAAGGAAAAGACCATTCTACTTTCCACCCATATTATGAAGGAGGTAGAGGCAGTTTGCGACCGTGTTCTCATTGTCAACAAAGGAGTTTTGGTAGCCGATAAAAAACTTTCGGAACTACGGGAGGAAGATGAACAAATTATTGAAGTAGAATTTGATTACCGTGTAGAAGATGCTTTTTTGCTTAAATTACCCCATGTGGTCCATGTAAAAAACACGAATGGATTTGTTTATGAAATTACCTTCAATACCTCTAAGGACATGAGACCTGTGGTATTCGATTTTGCACATGACCATACCTTGAAAACCTTACAGCTGAGTAGAAAGAACAAAAACTTGGAGAGTTTGTTTACGGAATTGACGCAATAGTGGATGTTAGATGTTAGATGTTAGATGTTAGATGTTAGATGTTAGATGTTAGATGAAGATTCTAAATTTTTTGTCCAAATTGGAAAAATCAATCAACAAATACTACTATTTAATCCTATCCAAATTATCATCCACATCCTTGTTTTTATAATCCGGTTCCTTGCTTTTTCCAAAAGCATACTTTACGGTCAAGGCCACTTCCCTTACATCTGTAAAGAAAATTCCATTGGCTTCAATACCGTTTATCGTATAGCTTTCTTCAAAATTCATAGTCCTGGTGATATCATTGAAGCGTAGCGAACACTGTAGTTTTTCAAAAAAGGTAGTGGAAATGGCAGCTTCCAGAACAAAAAGTGCGTTCCGTTCAAAAATACCCTCATTGCGCTTTGTTAACCCCCACCCTCCTATAGCGATGATGGTATCCTTTGCAACCATAAATTGATGGTTGGTATAATAATACAAATAAGGATCCGTATTATTCACTATCGCCGCGGGATCTTCTACTTTTCTAGAGGATAGGGTGGCCGAATTGTTAGCGGTCCAAAACCGATGGGTAAAAGGGAGGTTGACTGTAACGTCTATTCCCGATTCCATATTTAAATTAGTTGGACCAAAAATAGCCCTGTTCTCCTGTTCGCTATACACAATACTATAATATATCGGATTTTTTTGAGAAGTATAGCTAATTGAAACGGACTTGTTCTTCCATTGAAAATTGGCCGATAACTCATCTGCCAAGACAGGTTTTAAATTCACATTTCTAGAGAATTCCAAAAAAGGATTAATGAACGTAGTGATCGAACTTGCATTGGAAAAGTTAGGGCGACTTATACTTTTTGCATAATCCAAAGATAGGGTCTTGGTGCTATCTATCGGGATGGTCATATTGGCCCTGGGGAACAGATTTGTTATATTTCTATCGACTAAAAGGTCGCTTTCTGTCTTAAATTTACCTTTTACGAGATTATTTTCCATACGAACTCCTAAGTTGTAACCTATCTTATTGGGCATAACACCCGATATCTGGGCGTAGGATGCGTAGATACTCTCCCGATAATCATAATCCGTATCCAAATCCGGTGCATCAACATTCTGAATTTGGGTAAGCGCATCGGCATTCGCCTCATTTAGGGATGCGCCTATTTCCAACTTCATATCATTCCGAAATTCTTTTTCCAAATCCAAACGGAAAGCAATGGCATCCAATTGAAATTTTTGCTGTCGCATCTGGGAACCAATAAATTCCGTTTCGTTAAAATTGTTGGAAATATCGGTATTCAATTTTTGTACGAAAGAAGAATACTGCGTCCCGATGAAGAGATTGGTAGTTGAGCTTAATTTCTTATTATAATTCATATTTCCGCTTATAAAATCCTTTTCATTATCGTTCAACGTCCGGGTCACAATAAAGTTTTCCTCCATACCTTCCCTTAAAAAAGTATTCGTACCTATAGTAAATACATCTGTTTGCAATCTAAAATTTGTATTCATTGAAACATAATCCGTAGCATTGAGTTCATAAAACAACCCAACCCCTCCATTAATTTGCAGTCTGTCGTTCACAGGAATAAGCGCTCTATAATCGTTTAGGATATCCTGTTCCAATATTTGGAATTCAAAACCATTGCTTTCCCATGTCTGTAAATTATTATAGGCTACGTTTCCCTTTAAGGTCAACTTGTTCTTTTGATAACTGCCATTTACTCCAAAGAAGTTATTGAAATTCCGTTTGAAGGATGCAGTTTCCGAAAAATTGAGTTTTACACCTTCTGCGCTACTAATTTTACGAGTAATCAATAGTACACTTCTACCATCGGCCTCATATTTGGCCGATGGATTCCTAACGATTTCAATACTACTGATATCATCTGTGGACAACGAGCTAAATTCTTCCAAACTTATACGTTGGTTCCCTATATATATCAAGGGAATACCTTTGCCGATAATAGTTATGGATTCCCTATCCGGACTTACTTGAAGATTGGGCAGTTTGGCCAAAAGATCTAGGGGATCGGGAATCGAAGAAAAGATAGGGTTCTCCACATTTACCTTTAGATTGCCATTTTTATAGGTGAATACCTTTTTTGAGCTTACCACCTCAACTTCATCCAAAGTGGTGGTACTTTCTACAAGTTGAATAGCAAGAAGCTTGTTTTCATTAAGCTCAAAAGCGAGTTCTTGATCTTTAAAACCGAGGCAGGAAATTTGTAAACGATACGTTCCTTTTACAATGGCATTAAAAGAAAATTTTCCATCGGTTATCGTAGTGAATTTTAAAAGCGTACCGTTGTCTTCGGCAAACAGCAGGGCATCCCCTATGATTACAGGAATATCATTGTGATCTACCACGGTACCGAATATGGAAAAGTCGGTTTGAGGATAAACCAAGGAGGGCAAGAAAAATAAAAAGATAAGGTTTACTTTCTGCATCTGTATTGTTTGGGACGCAAGTAACCACCCAAACTGTTCTAAATGGAATGTAAAGAGTCGGAATTAGGAACTAGTACGGGTACTAATTTTGTGTTTTCTGAAGCAATTCCTGCCTATTGGATACTTTTAGCTTACTGTAGATATTGGTGATATGGGTTTTAACGGTGCTGATGCTGATAAAAAGTTCATTGGCAATCTCTTTGTTGCTTTTCCCGGCAATAATAAGATTTTGAACGTTCTGTTCCTGTTTACTTAAATTTGCAACCTCTTTAGTATTCCGGTTCTTCCTTAGCCCTATAAAAAGCAACAATCCCAAGATAACTACTCCTAGGGCAATATTGATACCCTTACTGGTCCGATATTTTTGTGCTACCTGATTGTGGGTCAAAAAAGCTAGTTTATTCTCCAAAAAGAGGTATTCGGAACGTTCCAGGTCACTTGCCTTTAACTCTTTTAACAGCTCTACATAATAGTCCGGATTTTTAACAATATCCTTATCCAACAATTTTTTACTTTCCAATTGCCGTATACTGATCAATTTCACCATTAGTATTTGGAGTGAATCCTTGACATAGTTTTTTACCCCTCCTACATACGCATTGGAAATACTATCCGCGCTCCAATGTATATCGTATTCCTTGGTTTCAAATTTGCGTAGGCGCCGCCATTCGGCATCTGCGGTATTCGTACTGTTATAGCCGGCAAATAGCTTTTTCCCCTTTTTAAAATGGATACTGTCCATATCGGAGAGTATAAAAAGGGTATGGTTGGTAAGGGTGTCGTTCAAGATTTTTTGAATGAGGTTCACATGTAAGCTGTAAATCGTATTCTTATCCGCAATTTGTTTTCGATCAAAAGAGAAATAACCGTCTTTTCCTATAGTGGATTTCGCTACCCATTTCGTTTCCCTAAAATCCGGAATATCCCTCAGTTTAATCTCGGACAAATGTATCTCCCGTTCCCATTCCTCGGCATCCCCTCTATTTACATAACCAGAAATGGCATCTTGTGCATAAAGGCACATGCAGTTTACGGCAATTAATAAAAGGACAAGCTTTTTGATCATCTTATTAAAAAAAACGAATGCTACTAAGTTAGTGGTTTTTAAAGATAAAATCAACGCCTTATACAATCCTGAGCCTCCCCTAGCCCCACCCAATGGGGGGAATGGGTTATAACAAAACATTGATCACATCATCCAATTCATCCTGAACATTAGGATTTGTACAATTAATCAAGATAGAAATTACCATTTGCTGTTCCGGATATATAAAAAAGTTGGAATATCCACCTACACCATTACCTACGTGGCCATAATAACGTCTTCCCTTTTTATCCATACTTACCTGCCAGCCCAAACCATAATATGTAGGGCTATCATTGATGGTTTCCGAAGTGAGGAATTCCGTCAAAACCGAGTCGTTCAGTATCTTTTTATCCAAATAGGCCCTACCCAATTTGGCAATATCCCCGGAAGTGGATAAATAGCCTCCCCCTGCCAGTTTATGAAAATTGCTAACAGGAACGGCCTTACGGAAACCCAGTCGGTTTTTGGAATAGAAGTTGGTAATGTTGGGATTGGAAAGGCCTAAAATTTCCGGATAGGTATTTTTCATATCCAAGGGCTGTAATACCTTTTGCTGTACATAATCCTCAAAAGGCACTCCACTTACTTCTTGCATAGCCAAAGAGACCAATACCCAATCATAACTGTTGTAATGATAATCCGTTCCCGGTTTAAAAAGTAAGGCGTCATCCTTAAAAATACGAATACTATCCTTAATGGAATAAGGTTTGTTCAAGGCATATTCCTTGCCTTTATAAGCACGAATACCCGCGGTATGCCCCGCCAATTGGCGAAGTGTGAAATCGTATTTCTTTTTTGGATAGTAGGGTACGTAATCGTAAAAAGAGGTATCCAGATCAATTTGTTCATCGGCTACCATTTGGGCTAAAGCTGTAGCCGCAATGGGTTTGGAAACGCTGGCAATCCTAAAAATGGTCTTTTGGGCATCTACAGGTATTTTTTTATCCAAATCCGAATGGCCATATCCTTTTTGAAAGGCAATATGACCTCTTCTTGCTACGGTAATCGCCAATCCCGGAAGTTTTTTTTCCTTTATCAGCGATTGAAGTAAAACATCTGCTTTCATCCATTCCGTAAGCTCGTTATCCTTTTCCATAATTCTTTTGGATGCAATAAGGTTTCAATCCCTAAAAATCAATCTGCCATTAAACAATTCTTCGATTTCTACTATCGGTGGACGATTAAAACTTACCACATCCCCGGTGCCACGGATAACACCCCTTAACAATTGTTGCGGATTGATCCTAATATCATTGGAGCCTCTATGGTTAAGGCTTACATTTTGTACGATTAGGTTTTCGGCCTCCACTCTAGAATCCCCGGCAGCAATGTTAACGGTAAACGTTTCAACAGTGCCGCTCAACTTAAAAAATGCAATTCCGTTTGTAGATATACTTATATTTTCTGCATCTAATTCCAGATCAAATTCGCCATCGGTGGTCTCCGCTTCGGGTTCGGTAAAACTTTCGGAAAACAGGGACATGCTCGGATAGGCCAGTATCCCATCGCTCTTAATAGGAAAACCGGTACTACTTCTAATTTCTATAATATTGGGAGACGTTACAAATATGGTCGTGAGCCCAAAATCACGGACAAAATTACAATCATTTTCATCCCGCAGGACCAATCTATCACCCTGGACCACCGCACTTACCTCATCCAGCAAAAACTCTCCGGTCTCTATTTCCACGCTTTGTTCGGTGCCTTGTCTAAGTATCAATTGCACATTTTCAAACACGGTAATTCGGGTAAAGTCGGGAACCATTACTTCTTCTCGAATGGTATCCCCTGCATTTTGGAAGCAATCGGGCACATTGTCCCCATTACAGGCCGAAAGCACCATTATTGTACAAATTAATATAAATGTTCTCTTTTTCATGTGTTCATTTTTATTGTTTTTTAATGGTCACATGTAACCTTTGATGTTTAAAATAATCATTGCCCTATGTGTTTAATGATTCTTTTAATCATGTCGGTTTCATTTTAAATTCTGATAGCTACCTCTCCCTAGGGGGAGAAGGAACGTATTAGTTTTTATAATCGTACACCTATTCCAAATTCTACCGCTTCCGCTTTTGCCCCATGGGATTTTAAAGTTACCGCACCAAACCATTTATTGCCAAAATACCTTTTTAAGCCAATCCGATTGTAGACCCGTCCTTCAAAATCAAAAGGATAATAAATATAGTATCCCAATTGGGTAATGACGGACATCTTATTCACAAAAAGCTCATGTCCCAGAAAAACTCCTACTCGTTTAAAGTCATCATCCTCTGAAACATTAAGTTCCGGAAAGGAAATGGCCTGAAAACGAATTAATTCTTTTAAGAAATTGGAAAAGAACACGTCCGTCCCCAATTGTAAGGCACTGAACCTACCTAGACGTTTATCGGCATAAGCGGAAACAATATAAAACGGGAATTGACCCGAATTAATAACATCACTTTCATTAAGCCCACTTCTAAAAGCTACATTGTAACGTATCTGTTCCTTAGCTTTCCCTACTTCTTCTTTTGGTGTGGAAATATATACTATCTCTTTTTCCGCATCAAGGTCGTAAACAAGACCAGCATTGAATGCCAAGGTATTGGTAGAGGTATTGGGTGCCCTAAAATTGGCATTGGAATAATGCATTAGGGAAATACCCGCCTTAACCCCAATTCCCTTTATGATATTCTCTTTATGATAATTGAACATTAAATAGGTAGAGCTCAATAGATGTGAACCATAGGCATTGTTTCTAAAATTCTGGTTTTTATCGTAGGGGTTGGTCGTATAGGAAATACCCTGTCCTACACGGAACTGCAGATTCCTTTTGAAAAAGTAAAAATTATAGTGGGCATACAAACCGTAATGTTTCCCCAACGTACCATTGTTCATATCCTGATAAACAAAGGAATACCCGGTATCGGGATAATTGAACTCCTGTTCCCACTTCTTCCTGCCAAAGGTTTTTTTACTATATCCAAGAATAAATCCTGCCGGATGTGCTGTAATTAAATGTGAAATGTCCGGATTGTGCAATAACACTGATCCGTAAAACGGACTTATATCCACAGTAAACTTTTTGGTCGTTTCCCCTTCTTGGGAAAAACAAAAAGCAACGGAAAAAAGAATATAGCAAACAGATTTGAAGTTCATGGGGCGTAAAAATAGGAAATATCAGTTTAATAGCCAGCAGTAACAGTTGGCAGCTTGTACAGTAAAGCTAAAACTCCAAAATTTCCTAAAAAACTGCTTTGGCTATAGACTTAATATTATCGGACTTTCCCATGGAGTAGTAGTGTAATACAGGTACCCCTGCTTCTTTTAACTCCTTGGATTGTTGAATGGCCCATTCAATTCCCACCTGTCTTACCGCTTTGTTGTTATCGCAATCATCAACGGCATCGATCAGATCCTGGGGCAAATCTATCCGGAAAACCTGTGGCAATATGTGTAAATGTCGTTTTATGGCTATCGGTTTTATACCTGGAATTATGGGTACGGTTATACCTATCTTCCGGGCCGCATCTACAAACTGGAAGTATTTTTGATTATCAAAAAACATTTGGGTCACCACGTATTCCGCGCCTGCGTCTATCTTTTCCTTTAATCGCTTTAAATCCGATTTTAGGGAAGGTGCCTCCAAATGTTTCTCCGGATATCCGGCCACGCCAATACAGAAATCGGCACAATCATCCGTCTCTATGACCTCATGAAGATAGGTGCCACAATTTAAGTTGTGAATTTGTTTTACCAGATCAACAGCGTAAGGATGTCCGCCTTGGGTAGGTTCAAAAAATTTCTCCTCCTTCATGGCATCCCCCCGCAAAGCCATTATATTATCTATCCCCAAATAATGGCAATCTACCAATAAGTATTCCGTTTCTTCCTTGGTAAAGCCTCCGCATAATACATGGGGAATCGTATCAACATCATACTTATGTTTTATAGATGCACATATGCCTACGGTTCCCGGACGCATACGGGTAAGTTTTTTATCCAATAGCCCTTCTCTATCCAAGTATACATATTCTTCACGGGAAGTGGTCACATCAATAAAGGGAGGTTTAAATTCCATTAAAGGATCTATATTGTTATAGAGTTCCTGAATACTTTTCCCTTTAACGGGAGGAATAATCTCAAAAGAGAATAAGGTATCCTCCTTAGAATTTTTTATATGGTCTGTTACTTTCATAGCCTCGTCCCGGCCCTCTCCGCAAGGAGAGGGAGCTTAATCGGGTCTTATATTTAGAATTCGTATTTGTCTTAATTTCTTATTATTTCATTATGGCGTTCCCCGGATACCCGGGTCGGGCTTTCGGTAGTCGC
>JBATTK010000145.1:0-2576 GCA_049670505.1 Saonia sp. | reverse complement strand
TCTCGGTTCACATCGGTATTAATGGCCCCCGGTGCCACAATATTTACGGTTATCTTACGAGAACCTAATTCCTTTGCCAAATATTTAGTAAAGGTCTCTACCGCACTTTTTGCAGCGGCATAAGCAGCATGTGCAGGGAGGCTAAATCTAGTAAGACCTGTAGAGATATTGATAACCCTACCCCCATCGTTTAAAAGACCCAGGGCTTTTTGGGTGAGAAAGAATACACCCTTGTATTGTATATTGGTTACCCGGTCAAAAGCTTCCTCATCCATGGTAGCAATGGGAGCTTGTGGAATAATACCTGCGTTATTCACCAAAATATCTATTTGTTGGGTGTCCCATTGGGACTTCATTTCCCTTTTCAAGTCAATGAAAAATGCATCGAACGAATCAACGACCCCCGTATCCAGTTTTAGGGCCAAGGCCTTGCTCCCTAAACTTTCTATAGCATGTACCGTTTCCTGGGCCGCAATTTCATTGGAATGATAGGTCAGTACGATATTTGCCCCTTTTTCAGCCAAACGAAGGGCCATTTCCTTTCCAAGACCCCTACTACTTCCCGTTACTAAAGCGATTTTGTTTTCTAATGTTTTCATCTTATTTCTGTTTTAAAGGTTATTACTTATGTACAGGGCAAAGATGAACAATGTACCAAGGCCGATAAAGGCATGTTCTTTAGAAAAAAAGGTATGTTTTTTAGAAAGCTATCGAAATAACCAAACTCTATAGTAGTTTAAAACGAAGTTGGACACGTAATGGGAATAACTTCGCTACTCCGGATACTATTTTGAAATATCGATCAAGTTTTTGATTTCTTATAGCTTCCCGGTGTAATCGCCGTATGCTTTTTGAAGAATCTAGAGAAGTGTGTGGCTTCGTTAAAGCCAAGGGAAAATGCAATTTCTTTTACCGATTTATTGGAGTTGGACAACAACGCCTTGGCCTCCGAAATAAGCTTTTCCTGTACCCAACGGATGGCGGTCTTATCCGTCCTTGTTTTTATAACTGTACTAAAATAACTTGGATTTAACTGTTGTAGGTGTGCAAAGTCCTGTACTCTAGGGACATCCTTTTGCATATCCTTACTAGAAATCAATTTGCGGAATTTCCGTTCTAAATCTTTTTTAAACTGGTTTACAATTTGTGAATCACGGTCATATTCTACCTTAAAATTACGGTCATTCAATAAATATTCCTTTACCTTAAGTAAAAAAACCATAAAAAGGGATGTTATTACTTTATGCTTTAGAAACGTCTCCTTTTGCTGTTCCGTCAGAATCTGTTCCGCCAAATGGTGTAATTCATTAAAGCGTACATTATCAAGATAACAAGGAGGAACTAACTCGGTCAATAAAAAAGAGAACTCATCAAAGACAAGGGAGTGTATATGCTCTTTAAGATAATCCTCGGAAACCGTAATTAAAAATCCATAACTGACCTCTTTAATATGAAAGGATTTGAGATGCCCGGGATTGGTAAAGTAGAGGGTATGGTCTTTAGTGGAAAACTCCTTACTATCTATAGCGTAGGTGGTATTTCCCTTGCGGATCAATACAAAAGAATAATAATTGGCCCTAAACGTAGGTGACTTGGTAGGCTGTGCATGTAAATTTTCCAAACGGTGTATGGTAAAATCAGAGTCTTGGGAAAGATTTTTTCCCAGCTCCTCGGCACTAAATAGTTCTGAAAGCTTGTTATATGAGCCAATATCCGCCATTATTCAAAGATACCAAAAGCTGGCCAAGGGCACCAAATAAGTAGCTATGCCATTTGTTAAATGAGATGATCAACAAAAATCTTAAACGCAATAACAGGCTTGATGTAAAGGTGCTGAATAAAATAAAATTCCAAAAATCCTTATTTCCAATATTTTAACACTATCTTTGCAGCTTAATTTAATATATTTAATTTTTATTATTATGAGTAAAGGAACAGTAAAATTCTTCAACGATTCCAAAGGTTATGGTTTCATTACTGAAGAAGGTTCAGAAGAAGATCACTTTGTACACATTTCCGGCTTAATTGACGAAGTACGAGAAGGTGACGTTGTAGAATTTGAACTACAACAAGGAAAAAAAGGATTGAACGCCGTAAATGTGAAAGTTGTTGACTAGGTAGATACGTTTTATTTTTTTTTATAGCACACAGGCCCTGACATTATTGTCAGGGCTTTTTTATTGGTCCAGATAGCGTTACATGTTTCCAAAAATAGCCCTCTTAAGATTTGTTTAACTTTTACGCAACCTTTTTTCATTATCCTATCTAAAAGTTAAACAACTAACCCACCCCATATAAACAGCATTACTATGAACACTTTTTTAGGTATTCTTTTTCTATTGTTAGCTATAAATATTGTTTTACTGGTATTGAGCGTTAACGGTGCCGATACTAAACGTTAAAAAAGTAGGGTTTTTATTTGCCGGAATGTTCTATAAAAGAGAAACCACTTTTCTTTACAGAAACCTTAAAAATATACAATGGTCACTTTTTTGAGCTTACTGGTCGTTCTTTTAGTTATAAATGTGATGCTTTTGATCACTAGTGTAAATAGATCAGGGTAGCCTATTTATTTT
>JBATTK010000144.1:0-49642 GCA_049670505.1 Saonia sp. | reverse complement strand
GCTGTCGTTCCAATATTTCAATGAACTCCTTGAAACGACCGAAAACCCCTTGTCAAGATCCCCGGCCAAAACCCCGGAAGGAATAACATCCCTCCCAAAGCGGGTGCAAATATATAACCGTTTTTTTAATAAAAAATATATTTTCGGTTATTTTTTCTATTTTTTTTTGGTCAAATTTTTAATGCGTTATAAACTAGATTATTGCAAAAAAAAGATACCCAAAAAAGGGTAATAAATGTAATGGAATTTAATCTTCTATGCAACTATTTTTTTTGTTTCTTATCCGTATTCCATTTATTGGTAAGAGAAGCATAATCATAATCTAGTACAGACTCTTGGCGCTCCAATCTATTTGAAGCAAACGCCCTTTGTAAAATATCCTCTATAAGATAATCCTCATGGGTCTCATCCGGATGATATTCTTCCTTAATACTTATCTTGAATAGTTTTGCCGTAGTATTGTACCAAAAAGCGCGCCAACCATTACGCAGTTCCTTCACTAGATCAAAGGCCGTTTTCCCCGTTTGTCTATAAATCAGTTTCACCAAAATCTGCCCTTCGGTCCTAGTAAGCTTTTTAAGCTCCTCGGAAAACTCGTTTTCAATATATTTTTGAACCTCCTTGGTGTATTTTTTTCGTTTGCGTTTCTTTTTGATTTTAACCAAACTGTCATTTAGCTCCACTAAACGCTCTGATGCCAATTTTGCATATGGATAGACCTTAATAGTCTTGCGCCTAAGGATATAATATCGAAGCTTTTCCTTATAACTGGCAAATTCCAGCTTACCAAAAATATATACTTCTTCTAGCGCTATGGAACTCTGAAGGAGAGAATCGCCTTCTATAATAATGTACTTTTCGGCAAGGGAATCCAGAGGCTTTTCCTTAACCTGTGCCCATGCAAAGAAACTTATCAATCCAAAAACATATAGTAAGCATCTTTTTTTCATCTCGATATAAAGGAAAAGTCCCGCCAAAATTAACGATAAACATTTGACGATATTATTAAATAAAAGTGAATATTGCTAAGTTTGCGTTTATAAAACATACGTAAATGAGCGCAAAGAAGATCATGAATCAAAAATCATTGGATTTTTTTGAAAAATACTTGAATAATGCCGCTCCCACCGGTTATGAGTGGGAGGGTCAAAAACTGTGGATGAATTATGTAAAACCCTATGTAGATACTTTCATAACGGATACCTATGGTACCGCTGTGGGGGTTATAAATCCTGATGCCAAATATAAAGTGGTCATCGAAGGGCATTCCGATGAGATATCCTGGTATGTGAATTATATAACGGACAATGGCCTTATTTACGTGATACGGAACGGTGGCAGCGACCACCAAATAGCGCCATCAAAATGGGTAAATATCCATACAAAAAAAGGAATTGTAAAGGGAGTTTTTGGTTGGCCCGCCATCCATACTAGAAACAAATCCAAAGAAGAACCTCCAAAACTCGATAATATCTTTATTGATATAGGCGCCAAGGATAAAGACGAAGTGGAGAAGATGGGGGTACATGTAGGCTGTGTAATTACCTATCCGGATGAATTCCGTATCCTTAACAAAAATAAATTTGTTTGTCGTGCCATCGATAATCGTGTCGGAGGCTTCATGATCGCGGAGGTGGCCCGACTTTTACGTGAAAATGACAATCAACTGCCCTATGGCCTGTATATTACAAATTCCGTACAGGAAGAGATTGGCCTACGCGGTGCAGAAATGATTACCCAGACCATAAAACCCAACGTGGCCATTGTAACGGACGTATGCCATGATACGACCACCCCGATGATCGAAAAAAAGACACAAGGCCATACAGAACTAGGATCAGGACCTGTAATATCCTATGCCCCTGCAGTACAGAATAAATTAAGGGAGCGGATTATTGAAACTGCCGAGACCAAGAAAATCCCATTCCAACGAATGGCGGCTTCCAGATCAACGGGAACGGACACGGACGCCTTTGCTTACAGTAATGGTGGTGTAGCATCCGCATTGATTTCCTTGCCCCTGCGTTATATGCATACCACAGTGGAAACAGTTCATAAGGACGATGTGGAAAATGTAATCCGATTGATCTATGAAACTTTATTGACCATTAAGGAGGGGGAGACTTTTAGTTATTTCGATTAAGACCCCACCGTCCCGACAGTATCGTCGGGACACCTCCCCTATTAAAAAAGGGGAGGACATGTGAACCGGTTCCCAAATTGACTGTAGAACGGTTTTGGTTTTATACAGCAAACACGTATTTTATATAATGGACGAGCTTATAGACATTCTGGATGCCAATGGAAATTTTTTAGGCAAAACCGCTATGAAATCCGAGGTGCACCGAAAAGGTTTTTTCCATTCAACCGTTCATATTTGGTTGTACACCCGATCCGGAAAAGTATTGATTCAGCAACGGGGAAAGGACAAAAGTACTTTCCCCCTAATCTGGGATGTCTCCGTAGCCGGGCATGTAGGTGCCGGAGAAGAAATTGAGCTTTCAGCCATACGGGAAGTAAAGGAAGAAATAGGGCTTACAATTGTGAAGGGCGATCTACGTAAAATAGGTGTTTTTAAATCCATTCATAAGCATAATAAAGATTTGATCGATCGTGAATTTCATCATACCTTCTTATGCGAGTTAAAGATTCCCTTGGAAAAACTGAAAAAACAGGAAAGTGAAGTAGCCGCATTGGATTTAATCCCCTTGTTAAAATTCTCCGAGGAAACTTGGGGTATGGCCCATCTTAAAAAGTATGTACCGCATGGCATAGCTTATTATTCCACCATAATTAAGGCCATCAAAGCAATGTTATAAGGCTTTTAGAAAGGTATAAGGATCATCCAAGCTATAGGTCTTTTGTTCTCCCTTTTCCATATTTTTGACTACAAATGTGTTCTTCTTTAATTCTTGTTCCCCGATCAGGATTACATAAGGTACGTTTCTATTGTTGGCATATTTCATCTGCTTCTGCATTTTGGTAGCACTGGGATAAAGGTCGGACTTTACGCCTTTCTTTCTAAGCTTGCCCACTAGCTCTAGAGCGGCCATCGCTTCCTTTTCTCCAAAATTAATACAAAGCACCTCCAAGGACCGATCTATATATTCCGGGAAAAGCCCTAATTCTTCCATAACCAAGTAGATACGATCCAGACCAAACGATATACCCACTCCGCTAACATCCTTAAGCCCAAATATTCCGGTAAGGTCATCATAACGACCCCCACCGCCAATAGACCCCATAGGCACTTTATCCGGTGCCGCAACCTCAAAAATAGTTCCGGTATAATAATTTAACCCTCTCGCCAGGGTAACATCTATAGAAAGTTGGGTGGATTCTAGTTCTAGTTTCCCTATGGTCTCCACAACAAAAGTTAATTCCTCTACTCCTCTTATACCTATTTCGGAATCCTTTAAAAAACTATTTAGTTGTTCCAATTGATTCAAATTTGTTCCGGAGAGTGAGAATAACGGAGAAGCCTTGTGAATGGCGTCCGCCGAAATACCTCTTTGCATCATCTCATTTTTAACTCCTTCTTCCCCTATCTTGTCCAATTTATCCAAAGCCACCGTAAAGGGAACCAAAAGATGCTTGGCTCCGATAACTTCAGCGATTCCTGCCAAAATTTTTCTATTATTGAGTTTAATAGTAGTTCCTTCCAAGCTTAAATCGGTAAAAACGGCATCATACAGTTGGATCAGTTCCACTTCTTGCAACAACGAATCGGTTCCCACTACATCGGCATCACATTGGTAAAACTCACGAAAACGCCCCTTTTGGGGTCGATCCGCACGCCAAACGGGCTGAATTTGATAGCGTTTAAATGGGAAGTCGATTTCATTTTGGTGCATCACCACATAACGGGCAAAAGGTACCGTCAAATCATAGCGAAGCGCCTTTTCGGAAATCTTGGGCGTTAAGGAATTTGAATTTTTAGCGCTATAGGTAACATCATCGACTTTACCTATAAAATCTCCAGAATTCAATATTTTAAAAATCAAACGATCCCCTTCATCGCCGTACTTGCCCATCAAGGTTTCCGAATTTTCAAAAGAAGGGGTTTCTATTGGTTGGAACCCAAAGGTCTCAAAATGTTTCTTTACCGTATTGAAAATATAATTGCGTTTTGCGACTTCAGTGGGAGAGAAATCCCGGGTACCCTTCGGAATGCTTGGTTTTTGTGCCATTTAATTGTGTTCTGCTACCCCCTTCAACTGCGCTCAGGGCAAGAGCTTAGAATAAATTTGATTTTTGTACAACAAATATCGCTTATCCTATGATATTATCAAACCATTGGTATAAATCTCCCTTTGTAATAACAGCGCCTTGTTGGATCAAACTAAACTTATCCAAATTTTTATCGGCCGTATAAGCTTTGGAAGCAGTTAAATATTCCACAAAATCGGATTGATAGTTGTTCTTAAACCAGGTAAAACCTGATGCTGTGCCTAAATCAATCTCGGGATTCATCACTTTTACGGATATTAATTTCATTTCCTTATCCGTTAAATGAAAGAGGTGCATTTGTTGTTTGGATATATTCTCTAGAAAATCGACTTTGGAGAGTACTCCCTCCCAAATAAGATCACTAAAGACATCTAATTCTTCTTCGGCAACGCGGGGTTTATTTATTTTAAGGTCGCTCCATTCATCCGAAGTTATGGATTGGGTAGCCAAAAAGTTAATAAACTCCGTGTGAAGTTCTTCCAGTTGCTCCTTTGTAAGTCGTGCATATTTCATATCGCAAAAGTAAAAAGCCCTGACGATATGTTCAGGGCTTTTTATACTTAAATTTTATCTTTAGTTGAAGATGTATCGCAAGCCAAATTGCATTTGCCATCTAGACACTAGGTCAGGGTTGTTTACAAATGTACTTGTCTGTGTCGTATCAAAGCTATAGACCGGATTCCCCGTATTGTCTATAAAAACTCCCAAAGGTTGTGTAGTCAAAGGATTTTGAACTACGCCCCAATCTGAACTCACTAAATTCCCCAGGTTTAATACGTCAATACTAAGCTGTATAGTATTAGTTTTATCACCGGCCCTGAAATTAAAATCCTGCAACACTTTAACATCCCACCTTCCGGTCCACGGGCTAAGGATATCATTTCGACCGGCATAACCTCCCCTTCTTCCGCTTAAGTACTCATCTTGCTGAATAAACGCTTCAAACGCATCTCTTTGTCCGGCAGACGCAAATTGTTGTTGTTGCAATTGGGTAGCGGTAGGAATAAAGATCAAGTCGTTGGTAAAGGATCCATCATTATTAATGTCCCCTGAATAGGTATAGGAGAAACGTCCTCCCTGGGCATATTCAAAAAAGGCGCCGATGGAAGTCCCGAATTTATCGCCCCCATACGTCCAAGATTTGTTCAACTGTCCAATAATCCGATGCTTATTTCCAAATAAGCTAGGAGATGTTGTAGCGGTATTCACATTTCCCAAGGAAGGGTTCAAATCAAAGATATCACTGCTAATTTCAGCTCCCAGGGAATTGGCATCCTGACTTTCCAAGAAGTTGTAGGCAACACTGGCAAAGAAATTATTCTCAAATTGCTTCTGCAATTTAAAGGACCAGTTAAAGGAGTACCCTACATCTACATTAGAGAACACATAGGCGTTGGTAGCTCCCCCAAACACGGTGGCCCTATCCTCTGGCAGATAGATTACCCTATTGTCCGCGCCTTGCAAAGTGCCCGTAGGAGTTCCTGCCCCAAAGTTATTAACCGTTGCCGCATTCATATCCTGCGTATATATAATATCCGTGGAAGCTATGATTCCATTTTCGAAACGGTAATCGATCCCTAGATTACTTCTCCAAACTTGTGGGAACTGAAAATTGGGATTTGTAGTCTGATAGAAGAAAAAGTCGGTACTCTGTACCTGATTGCCTACCCAAACAAAAGGAAAACGACCTGAGAAAATTCCAGAACCGCCTCGGACCTGAAAACTTTGATCTCCCTTTACATCCCAATTAAAACCTACCCTTGGAGACCACAAAATATCATTATCGGGTAAATCTAGGCTATTCAATAAAGTAGGGTCCCCATTTTCATCGAAATACTGTATTGTAGGATCATAAGTTCCGCCATCGGCCAATAATCCTCCTTTACGATCAATATTTTCTTGGACCAACTCCCTCGTATTAAAGTATAGTGGTTTATCGGCCCGAAGTCCGTATGTCAATTTAAAATTATCCGTAATATTCCATTCATCCTGTACATAAAATGCCAATTGACCTACATTGGTCTCTGCAAGGTTCCACCCTCCCGGTGTTCCTATATCTACAGCGTTATTTGCCGCAAAGATACCTTCCGCATTGGCAATCGCATCACCGATCAGTCCATTATCTACGGCAGTTAAAAAGTCGCCTACACTGGCAAAATCTCCAAAAACACCAACAAAACCTCTATCGTCGCCAAATGCGTAGGTGCCTAAATTAAAGGAGTTGAAGAACTCAAAACGCTCAAAGGAAAAGCCTACGGTAAACGTATGATCTCCTGAGAAAAAATTCAGATTGTTCGTAATCTGAAATACTTGTTGTTCCAATCTGTTATTGATCGAGAACGGTTCATGGCCCGCTACAATGGCACGCACCCCGTCTTGTTGAATATTGATTGCGGGAGCAGGAGTGGAAAACGGATCTCTGGAATCGTCAAATTTGGAATATCCTATCTGAAGTTTATTGGTCGCCGTACCATTATTAAAACTGGAATTTAATTCAGCTAAAAAAGAATTGATCTTATTGTTGATCCGGTAACCACTGTTCGCAAACTGTAAAGTAGTCGCATCCGGACCCCTTCTACCGATAGCAAATTCGTTAGCGGTCAAATCCCTAGAGGCATCCAAAAAATTATAGATAAACGCTAAACGGTTATTATCATTTATGTTCCAGTCCAGTTTAAAAATACCCTTTGTAGATTCCGTATCCAAGGTATATCCTTCAAATGGGCCTGTTTCATAACCCAGCCCTGACAAGGCATCCGAGACTAATTGTAAATCCGTTGCCGATACCCTGGATACATTGTTTCCTCCTTGCCCCCTATCCGCTACAAAATTAGATCCCAAATCTTCACGTTGATCTCTTTCGAAATTGGTAAAAAAGAACAGTTTGTTTTTTATGATCGGGAAACCGATACTAACACCATATTGGGTCTGCGTAAGGTCCGGAACAAAGATGTCCTCGCCTTCAACCTTGCTACCTGTAAGGTCTTGGTTCCTAAAAAACCCATATACCGTACCTTTAATCTCATTAGTACCGCTTTTGGTTACAGCATTTACGGAAGCGCCCGTAAAACCTGCCTGAGTTACGTCATATGGTGCCAAAGAAACCTGTATTTGATCAATGGCGTCCAACGAAATGGGCTGTGCAGCGGTCTGTCCACCGGGCGTAGCCGCATCCAATCCAAAAGGATTATTAAAAATGGACCCATCCAAGGAGAAGTTGTTGTACTGGCTATTACGCCCCCCAAAGGAATTTCCGTCCGATGTGGGTTCCAATCTGGTGAAATCCTGGGCCGATCGGGTAATCGTTGGTAGTCTGGTCAATTCCCTACGTCCTATACTGGTCTCCGATCCCGTTCTATCACTACCGAAAGTACCTGCCTGATCGGAAACAACAATGACTTCGTCCAGGGCCTGACTTTCGGAAACCATTTTTGTGTTTAAATTAAAGGTCTTACCCAAAGTAAGGAAGACATCGTTTATGGCCTGATCCTTAAAGCCTACATAGGATATGGTTACCTCATAAGGCCCCCCGATCCTGAGGTTCAAAAGATTAAACCTACCATCTTCATTTGTAATCGCACCGTAACGGGTTCCTGTAGGTGTATGTATTGCAACAACATTTGCGCCTAATAAGGGTACGTCTTGATCGTCTATTACAACACCTCGTATATTTGAGGTGGTTACCTGTGAAAAAGCGGAGATGACCGCCAAAAAAAGCGTTATGCCAAGAAGTAGCTGTTTTTTCATTTAGTTGAGTGTTAAGTAAATTGTTTTAGTTGAGTGTTAAGTAACTATTAATGAATAGCTAACTTAATAAAAAAAAGAGGAGCTATGCATGCATAGCTCCTCAAAAGTTATTAACACTAAAAAGTATGTTACTTCTTTGCCTCGGCGATTACCTCAAACGGAAAATCCAATACAACTTCCCTGTGCAGACGAATGGTAGCATTATGGGAGCCTGTTCTTTTTACAGTACCTCCTTTGATATTGATAAATTTCTTGTCTACCTCCTGACCGGCCTTTTCCAATGCGTTGGCCAGATCCCCTGTGGTAATTGAACCGAACAACTTATCTCCGCTACCAACTTTCGCTGGAATCTTGATTTCTAGCTGTTTAATGGCTTCGGCCGTTTTATTTGCCTCGTCTATAATCTTACCTTCCTTGTGTGCTTTCTGTCTTAAGTTTTCGGCCAATACTTTTTTGGCAGATGGTGTTGCCAATGATGCCAGCCCCTGTGGAATGAGATAATTTCTACCAAATCCATTCTTTACAGTAACCAAATCGTCTTTAAAGCCTAAATTTTGTACGTCTTCTTTTAGTATAAGTTCCATAATCTAGCTTCTTTTTATTTTAATAAATCGCCAACATAGGGCATTAATGCCAAATGACGTGCCCTTTTCACGGCCGTAGCCACTTTTCTTTGGTATTTCAAGGAAGTTCCTGTAAGTCTTCTCGGAAGCAGTTTTCCTTGCTCGTTTACTAATTTCATTAGAAAATCCGGGTCTTTATAATCAACGTATTTGATTCCGGATTTTTTGAAACGACAATACTTCTTTTGTTTATTGGTTTCGATATTCAATGGAGTCAGATACCTGATTTCCCCATCTTTTTTACCTTTTGCCTGTTGTTCTATAGATGACATCCTATTTATGCTTTAGTTTTTAACTTTGTTCTTCTTCTTTCTGCCCATGAAATGGCATGTTTGTCCAATTTAACGGTAAGAAAACGCATGACACGCTCATCTCTTCTGAATTCTAGCTCATAGCCGTTAATTACTTCGCCTGGAGCGGCAAACTCGAACAAATGATAAAAACCACTCTTTTTGTGTTGGATCGGGTATGCCAATTTCTTGAGGCCCCAATTTTCCTTGGAGACCATCTTGGCTCCGTTCTTAGTTAAAAAATTCTCGAATTTCTTAACTGTTTCCTCTATCTGTGTGTCAGATAGAACGGGATTTAAAATGAAAACAGTTTCGTAATGATTCATATTGATATATAATTTAAGGAGCGCAAAAGTAATAATTATTCACACTAATCACAAGAAATTGATAAAATCTTCGTTATAGCTAGAAGAATGATAAAAATTGAACTTAACCAAATCTATAAACCTATGGTCATAGACCATTACACAACAAACCATGCAATGTTTACATCTTTTGTTGCAGTTAAGCGTGTTTTTTATGTAATTTGCCGATGATTTAACCCCACAAATCAAACCTTTTATGAAATTACGAAGTATAATTGTAGACGATTCATCCATGCAACGGATGGCTGTTGCTAAACTCGTGAACAATCACCCCAACCTGGCCTTGGTAGCCGAGTACAGTAATGCCATTGAAGCGAAAAACGGCATAAAGAACAATGAGATCGATTTGATTTTTCTTGATGTTGAGATGCCGATCATCAATGGATTTGATCTTCTGGAGTCCTTGGAGAACCGTCCACAAGTGATCTTGATCACAGGAAAACCGGATTACGCCCTAAAAGCGTTTGACTATGACGTTACGGATTATCTGCACAAGCCCATTACAATGGCCCGCTTTGATGCGTCCGTCAAAAGAGCAGTTGCAAATTATGAGCAACTCCATAAGGTTAACGAAGACGAAGAGCACATCTTTGTGAAGAGTAACCTTAAGAAAAGGAAAGTTATCCTTAACGACATCAAGTGGATAGAAGCCCTTGGTGATTACATTAAGTTGGTGACGGACGAGGCCAATATCGTCATCCTTTCCACTATGAAATCCTTTGAGCAACAACTGCCGGAGGAGAAATTCCTTAGAATCCACAAATCCTATATCGTGAATTTGGAGAAAGTGGAGAAATTCAACAGTAAAAATGTTGAAGTAAGTGGAAGACAAATACCATTGAGCCGAAATAAAAAGACGGAATTGGCGGAAGCCCTTAACAATGTCTAATTAGATGTAGTCTACATTATAGATTACGCGCACGGCCCTGTACAGCGAAATAGCATTAAAGGATTTTTCAATTCTTTTAATGCTGTTTTTCGTTTTTACCAGTGATTGTTCTTTTGTGATTTTCACGATTACGTTTTTCAAATACTGATTGCGTATCCTTGCCACAACGGGGTATTCCGGACCCAAAATGTTTTCTCCCAATACGTTTCTTAGGGATTTGGCAAACCAAAGGGATGCATCGTTCAATTTGTTATAGTCTTTATGCTTAAACGTAATTTTAATGATCCTATTGATCGGTGGGTATTTATACTGCTCCCTTTCATATAACTGCTCCTTAAACATATTTTGAAAGTCATGGGTAGTTACCTGCTTTAAAATTTGATGATAAGGGTTATAGGTCTGAATAATGACCTTGCCCCTTTTCCGGGTACGCCCTGCCCTACCGGCTACTTGTGTCAACAATTGAAAACTTCTTTCATGTGCCCTAAAATCGGGGAAATTTAACAAGGAATCGGCATTCATGATCCCTACCAGGTTTACGTTTCTAAAATCCAGACCTTTGGTCAACATTTGGGTGCCTACCAAAATATCCAATTCCCGCTGCTCAAAAGAGGTTATAATCTTTTCATATGCATACTTCCCCCGTGTAGTATCCAAATCCATACGACCTACCTTTGCTTCCGGAAACAGGGTGTGCAGCTCCTGCTCTACCTGTTCGGTTCCAAAACCCTTGGTATCCAAAGTTGGGCTCCCACATGCCAAACAATTGGCTTGAAGCGCTATATGGTGACCACAATAATGACAACGTAATTGTTTTCCATGCCGATGATATGTTAAACTGACATCACAATTGGGGCATTGCGGGGAATGCCCACAAGTAGTGCACTCTACAATAGGGGCATATCCCCTTCTGTTCTGAAACAAAATGACCTGTTCCCCAGCTTCCAAAGTTTCTGTGATTTCTTCCAACAAACGTTCTGAAAAATGACCTTTCATCCTTTTCTTACGGGTCTGTTCCTTAATATCAACCAACTCCATATCTGGCATTAGTACGTTCCCATATCGCCTTTCTATACTGGCATAACCATATTTTCCCGTTTTTATGTTGTAGAAACTTTCTATGCTAGGGGTAGCGGAACCCAAAAGAATAGCGCTGTCATGTAAACTGGACAATACTATGGCAGCGTCCCTTGCATGATACCTTGGTGCCGGATCATATTGTTTAAATGAGGCTTCATGCTCCTCATCAACAATCACAAGTCCCAAATTAGAATAGGGTAAAAACAAGGAAGACCTTGCCCCGATAACTATCCGGGCTTTTGGTTTATTGGCCAGTACGTTATTCCAGACTTCCACACGTTCCTGCAAACTATATTTGGAATGATACACGGAAACCTTTTCTCCAAAATAGGCTTGTAATCTGGTAATCAACTGGGTGGTCAATGCAATTTCCGGAAGTAAATAAAGTGCTTGCTTTCCCGAATGAATACATGCTTCGATCAACTGCACATATACTTCGGTCTTTCCGGATGAGGTAACACCGTGCAATAATGTGACCTTTTTATTTTCAAAAGATTGTTTGATATCGTTCAACGCTTTTTCCTGAAATTCGTTGAGGACCTTTAAATCTAAATTTTCTCCCTCCCCTTCATACACTACCCTATCGGTTCGGATGGCATATTCTTCCAAGATGCCCTTATTGATAAGCGCCTTTATAACCGCCGTTGAAGTACCACTTTGTTTTTCCAGATCGGATATTTTTATCGGCTTTTTTTCGCTTGTTCCTAACTGAAAAAGCGAAAGTATAACTTGACTTTGTTTGGGTGCCCTTGTCAGGTTTTTCAATAATTCCTCGAGACTTTCCTCGGATCGATAATCTTCTCCCAACCGAACATGGCGAATCATTTTGGGTTTATACTGTTCATGCAGCTCTTCTTTTAGGACAATAATATTCTTCTGCAATAAGCGATGTAAAATGGGAAGTACATTTTTCCGGTCTACAATTGCACTCACTTCCTGAACGCGTAATAGGGATTGATGATGCAGTGCTTCAACTACTAAAAACTCATCATCCTTTAAAGTACTTTCATTGATTACCGTACTATTATTTTTTAAGATCAAAGTTTCACTCTCCAACAAAAAGGAACTAGGTACCGCGGTCCGGAAAACTTCGCCAAGGGTACACATATAATAATCGGCAATCCAAGACCAATGCTTTAGTTGTGTACGGTTTACCAATGGATATTCATCCAAAATTTGGTGTATCTCCTTGGCATCATAAACTTTAGGGGCATCGGTATGTATCCCATATACCAATGCCGTATAGATCTTGGACTTTCCAAAGGGAACGGCGACCCGCATACCCACTTTCAAAAATTCCGCCTCAGAAGCAGAAATATGGTAAGTAAAGAGTTTTTCTAAAGGAATAGGTAGGATTACATCTATAAAATATTGCATAGTACCACAATCTTCTAATCATCTACGCGCAACCAAGTTTGTGTGCGATACAAAAATGCCAGATATCCCCTAACCTTTAATTCATTTGAATTTTTGGGGTTTAACCAAATCTTACATCTAAAAGTCATGGCCTGTTCAGGGTCGAACAAGGTCTTTCCTTTATATTCACCGTCACTACTTTTCTTTAAACCTTCTATAATCCTCATACCAACTATGGGTTTATCCTTTCGGGCTCCCTTACATTTTATACATTTGGCATTTTCCCTGCCCTTTTCCAAAATGGTATCTATCTTGCCATAGAGCGACCCGTTTTTTTCATAGATTTCCACTATGGCCTTTGGTTTATCGGTTCGGTCATCAATAGTCTTCCACTTGCCTATTATGTCTTGGGAAACCCCTATTTGAAATGAAAAAAATATGGAACTAATTAGGAGGAATTTATACATTATTACTATTTCGTTTTAGATTTTTCCGAAGGATATTTAGGGTAGCGTTCAATTCAAAACCGAGCAGCAATATATTAGAATTTAACCATATATACACCATCAAAATCAATAATCCCCCCAGTGCTCCGTACAACTCATTGTATCTGGCAAATTTTTCTACGTATACGCCAAACAAATAAGAAGTTAAAAGAAACAATAGCGTGGTCATCAATGCCCCTGGAGAAAAAAAACGGGCCTGCTTTCCCTCGGCGGTGCCAAAATAATATAAAATAGCGGTAGTTAAATAGGAGAACAACACAAAGAACAATACTTTTCCTATTTGGGCACCTACGATATCATTCTCGGTAAGATCATACCCCCGTGTCTTGGCCGCCCACTCACTCAAATACTCTAATATATAAAACTCGAAATATACATAGGCGACCGCACCTATTAGTAATAGGATGGATAAAATTAAACCTACCATGAGCGCATAGACATATTGCCTAAAAAAATTACGGGTAAGGTCAATATGATATGAATTTTCAAATCCCCCGAAAATGGCATTGACCCCATTGGCCATTAAAAAAATAGATATTAAAAAAGCTGAAGATAATAGTCCGCCCCTCTTTTGATCCTTGATCTGTTGATAGATATCCCCAAAATATTCGCCGGTAGCCGTTGGAAGAAAAGATTCTAAAAACAACAAGAACTGGGCATCAAAGTTTTCATTCCCTACACTTACATAGGGAATTACAAATGGCACTAGGGTAATCATGAAAATAAGTAGGGGAAACAGCGCTAAAAACAGGCTAAAAGCAATGGAACTGGCCCTGGTGGAAAGAGCTCCGGAAACAATGCCAAAAAAATACATTTCTATCAGATCATAAAAAGAAAGTCCTTCAAAAGCTGGAAGCTTAATCCTTTTTAATAATCGCACAGCCCAATTCACTACTGGAATCTTATCCAGCTTTTCCTCTATCTCTGCTGACATTTAAACTGCTTTAAGGCTAAGGTCCATATTATAAACGGAATGTGTTAGGGCACCGGACGAAATATAGTCTACCCCACATTCCGCATAGTTACGTATGGTTTTCTCGTTGATTCCCCCGGAAGATTCCGTCAAACACCTATTGCCGATGGTTATAACCGCTTTTCTAGTATCCTCATAATTAAAATTATCCAAGAGGATACGGTAAATACCCTCCGATTCAAGAATTGTATGTACCTCTTTCAGATCTCTTGCCTCTACAATAATTTTTAAATCCCTATGGGTATCCTTCAAATATTGTCGGGTCTTTGAAATAGCTTCCGTAATACCCCCCGCAAAATCGATATGATTGTCCTTTAACATAATCATGTCGTATAATGCAAAACGATGATTTTCCCCGCCCCCGATCTTTACTGCCCATTTTTCCAAAGCGCGCAAGCCGGGCGTGGTCTTTCTAGTATCCAAAATTTTAGTGTTTGTACCTTCCAACAATTGTACAAACTGATCGGTCTTTGTGGCTATGGCACTCATACGTTGCATAGCATTCAATACCAGACGTTCCGCTTTTAGAATACTTTGGGAGCTTCCTTCCACATAAAATACAATATCGCCGTACGCAACAGTCTCACCGTCTTGCAGCAACAGGTCCATCTGTAAATCCTTATCCACATAAGCAAAAACTTGCCTGGCAAAATCGATTCCTGCAATAATCCCTTGATCTTTTACCAAAAGTTTTGCTTTTCCTTTGGCTGTACCGGGTATACAGGCCAAAGAGCTATGATCGCCATCTCCCACGTCCTCACGAATGGCATTTTTTATAATATAATCTACTTCTTCCTGAAACTGTTTTTCCGAAATCATTGAAATTTATTCGTCACAATCGTTAATGAAAATTATGTCCGTCTAGATCGGACAATACTTTTAGTTTCTAAAAATTTTATCCTTTTAAAAGCTGATGTTTATTTGTTGCTAGCTGATTTTGTTAGAACCTACAGTTAACTATTAACGTATAACCAAGCTACTTCATTGTGCATCCGAGCCTATGGGTTTTTCAATCCATAGTGGTTTATTTACTCCGTGCTAATTTACTAAAAACAAAGCCCAATAAAGAAATCCTATACCCTGAATGTTTTAACTTTGGCCCATGACCATAAAACTACTTGTGATAGGAAAAACGGATAGTAAAGCTTTGCTTGAACTGATTGCGGAATATGAAAATAGATTGAAACACTATATAAAATTTCAATTGGAGGTTATTCCGAATATAAAAAATGCCAAAAACCTGTCCGAAGCCCAACAAAAAGAAAAAGAAAGTGAAGCTATCCTTAAAAGATCAGGCCCTATGGATGTACTGATCTTATTGGACGAGCATGGAAAGCAATATTCTTCCCTTGGCTTTTCCCAATATATACAAAAGAAGATGAACACAGGTATAAAACAATTGGTATTGGTTATTGGGGGACCGTATGGATTTAGTGATACCTTATATAAAAAAGCACAGGGGAAAATTAGTCTTTCCCAAATGACATTTTCCCATCAAATGGTTCGTTTGTTCATTGTGGAACAGATTTATCGTGCTTTTACCATCTTAAAAAATGAACCTTATCATCACCGATAAGATGTTGAAATCAGTATTCAATATTCAGTAGCGGGAAGAAAGATGAAAGAGAAAAGACGAAAGACCGAAATCCAAATCCCAAGTCCCAAATTCCAAAATTCAGAAACGATACGACTACTGACTGCCCCTTACTGATAATTGATCATTGATCACTGATAACTGAAGACGGACTAGCTTTCCAAAGACCGAGGACAAAGGATAAAAAACAAAAGATAAAAAACTAGAAACTGGATACTGGATACTGGATACTGGATACTGAAAGCTGGAAACTGAAATGCCATTTCGATACAATTTCCATGCGGAAATCACTCAATGACCGTATTTTTGGGTACACGGATTTTGCAAAGCAATGGAATTAATTTCGTTAAAAGTTAAAGGTTAACAGTAGGTTTTTATGCGATCAACTATTAACGAATAACCATTAACTTTTAATAGGATAAAGACTGCGACCAATGAACTAGTACAATACCCTAAACTTAATGGTATGGTCTACTTTCTTAAGCGCCTTAAGGACCTCTTTGTTGTATTCCTTGTCCAAATCGGTAATTACATACCCTACTTCATTATCTGTAGAGAGATACTGTCCTAAAATATTCATCTCATAGGTTGCCGTTACTTCATTGATTTTGGCCATGATTCCGGGAACATTTTTATGGATATGCAAGAATCGGTGTGCATTGTTCTGTTTGGGCAATCGTATATTCGGAAAGTTTACCGCATCTACCGTATTTCCAGAGTTGATATAATCCATAATTTTATTGGGCACAAAACCTGCAATGTCCTGCTGGGCCTCTTCTGTACTGCCACCTACATGCGGGGTAAGGATTACATTTGGCAACCCCTGTAGTTTGGTTACAAAATTCCCATTGCTTCTGGGTTCTTCCGGATACACATCTACAGCCGCTCCGGCGATTTTTTTACTTTTCAGTCCAGCTGCCAAGGCATCGATATCTACCACAAAACCGCGTGATAGATTAATGAGCATGGCCCCATCTTTCATCTGATTAATTTCTCGTTCCCCAATGAAATTTTTATTGGCCTTATTATCATCTACATGTAAGGTGACCACATCGGAAACATTCAACAAATCTTCCAATGTATTACACTTTATGGCATTTCCTAGGGCCAATCGATCTTCTATATCGTAATAATAGACCCGCATCCCAATGGCCTCCGCCAAAACGGATAGTTGCTTTCCAATATTCCCATAGCCTACAATGCCCAAATTTTTTCCTCTTACCTCCCTGGAATTGACTGCGGTCTTATTCCATTGGCCATTGTGAATTTCAGTACTGCGAGGAAATACATTACGCATCAACATAATAAGCTGTCCTATGGCCAGTTCCACTACAGATCGGGTATTGCTGTAAGGTGCGTTAAAAACTACTACTCCCTTTCTTTTACAGCCCTCAAGATCTATTTGAGTAGTCCCTATACAAAATGCACCGACCACCAATAATTTATTGGCCGCTTCCAGGACTTTTTGTGTGACCTGCGTTTTAGATCGAATACCCAGGACGTGGACGCCGGCAATTTTTTCTATCAATTCTTCTTCCGATAGGCTATGTTTTACCGTTTCTACGGAAAAACCGTCTTCCGAGAGATTATCAAAAGCGTATGGGTGCACATTCTCTAAAAGTAATATCTTGATTCTGTTCTTTGGATAGGATATTTTTCTTGGCAAATCGTTTACAAACAAAAACTCGTCTAAATTCGGTGCAACATGGTCCGCATTATTGGCCGCTTTCTCCCTATGGACATTTTCCGTGTAAGCGAAAAATTTGTCGGCAATTCCCGCCTCGCGCATTACATAATCACTATAACCGTCGCCGATTACCTGGACCTCTCCATCTAAATCCAAACTTTTAAGGCACGCTATCTTTCCATTATGGGATGCCAATACATTTTCTTCATCAAATCCAATGATATTACCTTCCTCATCAAACTTGAACGTATTTGCGTAGACCCGGTCCGACGGAATATTATATTCTGCTACAATAGGATCTATAAATTCTTTAAAACCACAGGAAATCACATAGATATCATCGGAAAAATTATGGAAGAATTCTTTGTTGGATTCAATGGATCTCGATATTTTCTGACGCAGTTCGGATACCAGACCTTCCAAATCGTCTTTATGCGCGTTCAATAATTGTATTCTTCTTTCCAAGGATTCCGTAAAGGATATATCGCCATCTATTCCTAGATTCGTGATTTTCTGTATCTCGTCTACAACTGCTTCCCTATTGGATTTACCCTGCAAGGTCATTTCCGCTAGAACGTCCAACGCTTCCACCCTGGTTAAGGTACTATCAAAATCGAAAACATACTTTCTGCCCACCTCGATCATTCTTTAAAAAAATTAGGCTCTAAAAGTAAAGATTAATTTTATCCAATTTTGGTATTTACTTGGAAAAACACTTTGAGTGTAGCTTTATCACATTTTTGATGCGAATTTCATTTTATTATTGTGTTAAAATTAAAAATATCGCAATTTGAGACAGCATCTTATTCCAAAAAGGAGCATACGACCTTTGAGAAGGTTTCTGTTTTGTACGTGTCATTATGATTTCCGGGAACAATATGCAGTTTACTTTTGGGAAGCGTTTCTTGTAATTCCAACGGACTACCGTTGTCTAAATCCTTATCCCCGGCAATGACCAGCATCCCTGCTTTTATGGTCCGAAGCTCCTCTTTTTTGGTTAATGGTTGATATGCTTGTTGTAGGTAAAATGACCTTAAATCTGCTCCTACGGATTTTGCATAGTCCACCGCCCCCTGGGTTTCCGGAGTCGTTTTTCCATTAAATGCTTGGGCAAACATGATACGTCTATCCCAATGTGGATCGGTGAAATCTATGCCCATACCGCCCAAAACAACTTTTTTTATCCGTACATCCTTGGTCAACAATTTTGCTAAAATAATACTGCCTCTTGAATAGCCAACAGCCTTATACTTTTTTAGTTTTAGGTAATCTACCAAGGCTATGAGGTCCTTGACTTCCGCATCATCTCTATATGCTTCATCCATTTGTGGTTTATCCGACGCTCCGTTACCTCTTAAGTCCGGAACTATTACACGATAGCCACTTTTCAACAACTCCTTTTTAAGTACTGTTCTGTCCCAAGAGCTACCAGAATTGATAAAACCATGAATCAATAAAATAGGTGTTCCTTTTCCCTCATCCGAATAGGCAATTTTAATACCGTCCGAAGTAACGAAAAATTGGTTTTGACTTTTACAGGACAAGGCGATAAGAAACAATGATAGCGATAGTATTATCCGTGTCTTAAACTGCATAACGTCTAAATTCCGGTATAAATGATTCCTGTTGCCATGGCCAATCCAAAACTCACCAAGGTCCCTATCAGAATATACTCGGTCAATTTGCGGTTATTGGTTTCTTTAAGATCATTAAATCTGAAGACCGATTTCGCCGCAATAAGTAGACCAATGGCCTCCCATCGTCCTAAAATTATAAATACTAGAACAAAAAGTCGTTCTATGATACCAATATATTTACCTGCATTTGGCAAAGATTTGTGGTCCAATTCTATCTGATTGGACAGCCCTGCCAATAATTTCCCCATTATGATCCCGGCAGGGAAGCTTACAAAGACCACGGCGGTTACCAAAGCCCAATCTATTTGGGATATGAGCAAGAGCGTATGCTCCTCCAAGTTGCTATAATAGGCACAGCAATACAGGACCGCTATATGTAAAACTTGGTCTATAAAAAACGGGATGCTCTTATTCTTGAAAAAGGGATTCGCATATAGCTTGGCCATATCAATACAATAATGGGAAACCGTAATGACCAAAACTATCTTCCAATAGGTTATGTCCCATAAGAGTATTAGGGTTACAACAAAATGCAATAGCACGTGAAAATAGAGATACTTTGATCTTATTTTATGGGCTTCTTTATGAATGACCCATCGGTTAGGCTGCAGTAAAAAATCCCCGATGAGATGGGCCAAAAAAAGTTTGATAAAAAATATCATTCGCTTATTTCTTTTAAAGTTTGGGTATAATAATCCAATAACTCCAATACCAAATCCAATCTTGCCCTTTTTTGACGTTGGCTTACCGCGGACTGTTGTATTTTCAATTGTTCGGAAACTTGCTGTTGCAGGGCATTAGGTTTTTCCAAGGATAATGCCACTACTTCCGCGGACACTTGGGACCAGTCGTCCATAAAGTCCAAAGCCAATTTTAATAAAAGATTCATTCTACGGTCGTACACCTTATTAGCTGTTGCTATGGCAAGGTTAAGCTTTTGCTTTTTTAAGGTTTCGAAGGTTCTTCCGGAACGTTGGTGTGCCGTACCGTTGGATTCGCTCACTCTTGTGCCCGTAAATGTTTCCGTACCGATTCCTATACCTATGCGCACATCCAAACCCTTTATGGATTTGATAATTGCCTTAATATGTATAGCGGTCCGCAAAGCTTGTTCCGGTTTTATCCTTAGTTGAAATTCGTCGCCCCTGTAAATCTCCCAGTGAGCCGGACTTTCCCCTAAACGGGACAGGTATTTCTTCAAAATATCCATCCACTCCGAACTCGTATAATTTTCGGAATTAATGATATCTCCTGTTATAATTGCTAACATAGTTGTACGTAAAATGCTAATATAACAAAATATAAGCTAAAACGCTAATATTTGTAAATATAAGCCAAAAAGATAATATTTATAATTATAAGTAAATACACTTATATTTGATTAAAAATTAAAACCAACGCCTTACCCTAACACAATACTGCTGGTAATCCTTTCCAAAAAGTTGACCCAAAGCTTTCTCTTCCGGTATAATCTGAAAGGTATTCATGTAAGAAACAAAGCCAGCGGCCACAACCGTATTAAAAGCATTTCCCAACCAAAGGCCCCAAGCCAATAGGACAAGTAACATGGACAAATACATAGGATTTCTAGAATACTTATAGAGACCGCTTGTAACCAAATGGGATGCTTTTGTCGGGTTTTTGGGATCAATAGTCGTCTTATTCCTAAAGAAAAGTACCAATGAAACTACAACAATGCAAACGGCCAAGAGCAACAAAGCCTTTACCAAATAGCCGCGGCCAAAAAAATCAAAATAGCCAAAAGGAAGAATCCGTGCGAGCAGAAACATCAACAGACCAAAAAGAAATACGATAATTATGGGAGGAATTTTTAATTTCATCTATTAAATAACTAGCATATAAATTTACTATTTTTAAATTTGCGGTTCTTAACTCCTATGAGAGAATTCTAAATGAAACTCGTTTTCGCCACCCATAATGAGCATAAGTTCATAGAAGTACAATTATTACTTCCAGAACACATCACCTTATTATCCTTACATGATATTGGTTGCAGCCAGGATATTCCGGAAACGGCGGAAACTTTGGAAGGGAATGCTATACTAAAGGCCGATTATGTAACCGATAATTACGGTTATCCCTGTTTTGCCGATGATACCGGTTTACTGGTAGATGCTTTGGAAGGTGCCCCAGGGGTTCGTTCGGCACGTTATGCAGGAGAGCAAAAAAGTTCCCAGGAAAATATGGACAAGCTCTTGGCGAAACTAAAAAACAAAACCTCCAGATCTGCGCAATTCAAAACCGTAATCGCCCTAAACCTTAATGGTAAAAAGACCCTGTTCCAAGGGATTGTCAAAGGTGAAATTACCAAAAGTAAACAGGGAGAAAAAGGCTTTGGGTACGACCCTATTTTTAGTCCGCGGGGGTATAACAAAACTTTTGCGGAACTCTCAATTTCCATAAAAAATAAAATTAGCCATAGAGGTCGGGCTATACGTGAATTAACCGACTATTTGAAAAAACAAAGGTATGCAACAGAATAAAAAATCCGACGTAACTACTACTACTGCACCCCTGGCTTCAGAAGCTATAAGATCTTTGGGAGCAGTACTAATTGTTGTTTTTGCTACCCTAACGGCCATTTCTGGAATGATGAAAAGCACTTCGGAAGAGAATCGAATGATCGCCCATAACAAGCATACCAGTTATTCCGATTGGTACCAGGCAAAGAGTATAAAACAGATTCTCAAAGAGAATGAACTGGATTATCTGGAATCGATGCTCGCTACCGGGGTAGACGCAAAGGGTTCCGATATTATAAAAAATAAAATAAAAGATACCAAAGCACTCATTCTTAAGTACAATGCCGAAAAAACAGAACTACTCATAGGTTCCTCACAGGTCCCCAAGGAATATTGGGCACAGGATCTAGACGGGGAAATGGGAAAAATTGTAGGCTTAAGGGAATGGGAACTGCTCATAACGGATTACGAAATAGCCATTAAGAAATTTAATCTGGGGGCGATCTTTTTTCAGATCTGTATTGTTTTAGGAGCGGTCTGTCTAATTCTTTACTCCAATCCCAAACTGCAAAAAGTCTTTGTTTTTCTAATGATATGTTTTGGGACAATAGGTCTGGCCATATCGGGTTACGGATTGGCACTTAGCCCTTGATCCGTGAAGTATTCCCCCAATAATGCACCTATGTAAATAATTAGCAGTACCTTTGCCGCTTTAATTAACGCCGCTGGTATAGCATGTGTTGCGCTGGGCATAATAGGTTATTGCGATAATCGCTCTATGCAACATACATATTTGCGATTTAGTAAAACTTATTATGACAAAATTTAAAGCACTGGGGCTAGAGCAGCCCCTTATTGATGCTGTTGCCGACCTTGGATTTGAATCTCCTTCGGAAGTACAGGAAAAAGCAATCCCCATTTTATTGGAAAACGATACCGACCTGGTCGCACTTGCGCAAACGGGTACGGGGAAGACCGCTGCATTTGGTTTTCCATTGATTCAAAAAATAAACAGCGAAAGTAGAACTACCCAGGGACTGATTCTGTCCCCTACCCGGGAACTCTGTCTACAGATTACCAACGAGTTAAAATTGTATTCCAAATATGTAAAGGGTCTACATACCGTTGCTATATATGGAGGTGCCAGCATTTCGGAACAAGCCAACCAAATAAAACGTGGTGCACAGATCATTGTTGCCACCCCAGGTAGGATGAAGGATATGATCGGACGTAGAATGGTAGACATTTCAAAAATAGACTACTGTATCTTGGATGAGGCCGACGAAATGTTGAATATGGGCTTTTTTGAGGATATCAAGGATATTCTTTCCAATACACCTAAGGAAAAATCTACATGGCTTTTCTCCGCGACCATGCCAAAAGAAGTCTCCACTATCGCCAAAAAGTTTATGCATAGCCCACAGGAAATTACCGTTGGCACAAAAAATGCCGGAACGTCTACGGTACAACATGAATATTATGTTGTTGGTGGTAGGGATCGTTACCCGGCCTTAAAAAGGCTTGCGGATACCAATCCCGATATTTTCTCCGTTGTCTTTTGTAGAACCAAACGCGATACCCAAAAAGTTGCCGAAAAATTAATAGAGGATGGCTACAATGCCGGAGCTTTACATGGGGATTTAAGTCAGAACCAAAGGGATCTGGTCATGAATTCCTTCCGTAAAAAACAGATCCAGATGTTAGTGGCAACAGACGTAGCCGCCAGAGGTATCGATGTAGACGATATTACCCACGTGATCAATTATCAATTACCTGATGAAATAGAAACCTATACCCACCGAAGTGGCCGTACGGGTAGAGCGGGAAAATCGGGTATTTCAATGGTAATTGTTACAAGAAGCGAACTTCGAAAAATAAAATCGATAGAAGCCAAGATCAAACAAAATTTTATTGCCAAGAAGATTCCAACGGGAATGGAAATCTGTGAAATACAATTGTACCATTTGGCAAGCAAAATCAGGGATACCAAGATAAATGAGGACGTAGACACCTATCTTCCGGCAATTAGCGATGTACTTCAGGGTATAGATCGCGAAGAGCTTATCAAAAAAATAATTTCCGTAGAATTTACCCGCTTTTATAATTATTATAATAAATCCAAAGATCTTAATACTTCAAATTCAGAAGAACGTGGGGAAAGAAGAAAAGACAGGGGCAACCGTAATGAAATGCCGACCAATGGATCCGTTCGTTATTTCATAAACGTTGGGGAAAAAGATGACTATGATTGGATGTCGTTAAAAGATTTCCTAAAGGACACCTTAGATCTGGGAAGGGACGATGTGTATAAGGTAGATGTAAAGGAAAGTTTTTCTTTCTTTAATACGGATGCGGAACATACCGAAAAAATATTGCAGACTTTTTCCGAATTTAAAGTAGACGGTCGGTTTGTAAATGTAGAAGTTTCCAAAAGCCCTGGTGGCGGCGGTGGAAGCCGCGGAGGTAGAGACCGTGGTAGAGGAGGCAGGGAACGCGACAGAAGCAGGGGAAAAAGGAGAGACAGGAAATCTTCCTTTAGCAACTCCAATAGCTCCGGGAACTCCGGTAGAAGAAGAAGCAAAAAAAGAGATGGTTTCTTTTAGTTAATTGTATATTAAAAAAACATGCCTCTGGGCATGTTTTTTTATTTTGTTTAGTATTTTTAACGTTGGATTATACTACATGAAGATATATATATTTCTATGTTTTGCGCTTATAGCAGGTGTTGGGTTTTCACAGGAAGAAGGGGAGAGCGCTGATGAAAGGGAGGTACAGGCGGTAGTTGTTAATGCCCAGACAGACTTCCCAATGGAAAGTGTGCATGTGGTAAATTTAAATAAAGTAGTAGGTACCATCACGAATAAAAATGGAGAATTCTCTATTACCGCCGCAGTAAACGATACCCTGTATTTTTCTTTCTTAGGCTTTAAATCCCAAAAAATAAGGGTTACCAATGACATGTTCAAGTTTAAGGATACCAAAGTAAAATTAACGGAACTTGCCTATGCATTGGAAGAAGTTATATTGCGCCCCTTTCAACTTACGGGCTATTTAGAAATAGATGTGAAAAATCTTCCCGTAAACAATGCCTACCAGTATAGTATTTCCGGTCTTTCCGTGGGATATGAGGCTGGAAAGAAAAACCCTAGTGCAGTAAGTAAAGTACTTGGGGCAATTCTCAATCCTGCAGATTTGCTCCGTAATCTTTTTGGAAAGAAACCCAATCAGATGCGTAAACTTAGGCAGATCAAGGAAGACGATAAAATACGGGATCTTTTAGCCTCGAAATTTGATCGGGAAACGCTAACCGAATTACTTCAGATAGAAAAAATGGATATCGATGATATTCTCAATAACTGTAATTACTCCAAATCCTTCATAACAACCGCAAATGATCTCCAAATTTTGGATGCCATCAGCGCCTGTTACGAAGAATATAAAGTCTTGAATAGAACAAAATAGTTTTCTGTCATTGGTCCTAGCAATAAAATACGTAGTCGATAGCACTGCAACTAGCTCTCCCCTAGGCCACTCCGTTGTTTAAACGCCGATATGGTCTAACCGAAGAAATAAATTTTATATTTCCACTATCATTTTATAGTTTTAGGGAAAATAGATGAAAATGAAAAAACTGCTAATTGCTATAGCAATTTTTACGTTTCTTTTTGCCTGTAAAGAGGAGAAAAAAACGACCCTTGAAGAGAAATCCATTGCCCTAACGGATTCCATTCCCAAACAAGATAAAAACATACCCTTTGTATGGGAAGGTGCCAATATCTATTTTTTGATGACGGATCGTTTTAACAATGGCAACCCGGAAAATGATACTAATTTTGAAAGGAACAATGAAACTGGAATCTTAAGGGGTTTTGAGGGAGGAGACATCCAAGGAATCATACAAAAAATAGAAGACGGATATTTTACGGATTTGGGAGTAAACGCCATTTGGTTTACACCGGTTGTAGAACAAATACATGGGGATACCGATGAAGGAACGGGAAATACCTATGGTTATCATGGCTACTGGACTAAGGATTGGACTACTTTGGACCCTAATTTTGGAACTCATGAAGACTTGGAGCAGTTAGTAAAAATTGCCCACGGCAAGGGAATCCGCATATTAATGGACGTGGTCCTAAATCATACCGGACCAGTGACCGACGAAGATCCCGTTTGGCCGGCGGAATGGGTACGTACAGAACCTACATGTGAGTTCACAACCTATGAGAATACCACCAGTTGTACCTTGGTAAACAACCTTCCCGATGTCTATACCAAATCTGATGAAACGGTGGAATTACCCGATCCCTTATTGGCGAAATGGAAAGCAGAGGGTAGACTAAGCACCGAATTGGACGAACTTCAATTATTCTTTGAGCGAACAGGGTATCCCAGAGCACCACGATTTTATATTATCAAATGGTTGACGGATTACGTAAATGCTTTGGGAATAGATGGTTTCAGAGTAGATACGGTAAAACATGTTGATGAAAAAGCATGGGCGGAACTGTATAAAGAAGCCGCTTATGCCTTTACTACATGGAAGAAAAAACACCCTGATGAAGTGCTGGACGATAACTCATTTTTTATGGTCGGTGAAGTATATAATTATGGAATATCCGGAGGAAGGGAATTTGACTTCGGCGATAAAAAAGTAGATTATTTTAACCATGGATTTAAAAGCCTGATCAATTTTGAATTGAAAAATGATGCCTTAAATGACTATGAGACCGTATTTAAAAAATATCATGATCTATTGAATTCAAAACTACAGGGAAAAAGTGTTTTAAACTATCTAAGCTCCCATGATGATGGAGCCCCGTTCGATAAAGAAAGGAAAAAACCCTATTATGCCGCCAATATATTGTTACTTACGCCTGGGGCATCCCAAATTTATTATGGGGACGAAACGGCACGTAGTCTTGTCATTGATAGCACACAGGGTGATGCCACTTTACGTTCCTTTATGAATTGGGAAGATTTGGACAGCATACCGGAAACAAAAAAAATACATGACCATTGGCAAAAATTGGGTAAATTTAGAAACAATCACCCCGCTATAGGTGCCGGTAAACACAAACGCCTGGCAAAAAAACCCTATGTATTCAGCAGAACTTTTTTAGAAGGAGAGTATAAGGACAAAGTAGTTGTAGGATTAGATTTGCCCAAAGGGAAAAAATCGTTATGGGTCAAAGGATTTTTTGGTGACGGTACAAAACTATACGATACCTATTCGGAAACCGAGGTAGAAGTAAAAAACGGAAAAGTAGTCTTGGAAAACGACTATAATATTGCGCTTCTAGAACTGGTTCAATAAGGAAACAGACCCTTTATTTTAAAGAATGTAGTGCAATTCTATTGCCTTCGGTATCTTTAAGCAATGCCATGTATCCATGTCCATCCCCTATTTCCGTTTTCGGTTTTAAAATCTCTCCCCCCGCAGTTTCTGCCCTGACCAGTTGGTCGGCTACATCTGCACAGGAAAAGTAAATTAAAGTCCCTTGGGTGGCACTAGGTACGTACATTTCATGTTTTACTAAAGAACCTGTCGCTCCGGTTTTTCCCGGAACATGGGGAAACCACCCCATTACCAGCCCACCCAGATCATGAATGGAAATGGTGATATCGAAAACAGCGTCGTAAAATGCTTTGGCCCTTTCCATATCGGTCACAGGAATCTCGAACCAACCTACCATATTACTTTCCATAGTCATATTATTTACTTTCCAAAATAGATTTTAAACGATCTAAACCCTCCTCAAAATCCTTTCCTACCATCTTATCCATATTCATAAACAACATCATGATACTCATTGGAAATTTGTTCTTTCCGGAGAACCCCCAAGTTACCCTGGTATTTCCATCGGAAGTGTCATCAACATCCATATAACAGCTAGAAGTAGACTTCCAAGGTTTAAGAAATCGCAGTTCCCCTTCTACTCGTTCATTATCAATTACTTTCGTAATTTCCTGCTCTCCTTCTCCAACGTCCTTATTACCTTTCCAATAACTGACGGCACCGACTTCACCATCGGTTCCCGTAAACTTTTTTTCCATATCAGGATCTTTTCTGGCCCATGGGGACCATTCGTCCTGTTTTTTTAAAAACCTTAAGTACTGAAAGACCTCTGGTTTGGGTTTCGCAATCTCGATCGTTCTAAAAACATCATAAGTCTTTGGGGCTATTACTGCCAGAATTAGAATTAAAGCAATAATCCCCACCAAAATGTAGAGAAATGTAGTCATTTGTTTATCAATTAGTTAGTTGTTGTCTAAAAATAATGAAAATATCTATTCATTATCATAATATCTTGCTAAAATGGCATCTATGCTTTTGATGGATTTTTTAATCCAATCCAATTGTTTTTCCACTTTTTCGGCTTCGGTCAGTTGCCAGCGTTTATCACTTTTCTTCAATTTATCGGTAAGTGTATGCAAAATAATAGCAGCGGATACCGAAATATTAAGGCTTTCCGTAAAACCTACCATGGGTATCTTTATACATCCATCCGCATTTTGCAATACCGTTTCGCTAAGGCCTTCTTTCTCGGTTCCAAAAAACAACGCAATTTTACCATCGATCCTAAAGTCGTGCAATAGACCCGTTTCATCATGAGGGGTGGTAGCAATAATTTGATAGCCTTTTTCCTTTAACATAGAAAGGCATTCCGTAGTGGTTTTATATCTGTATACATCTACCCATTGTTGCGCGCCCATGGCTATGTTCTTATCCAATCGCTTTCCGAATCTACTTTCTATAAGATGCGCTTCCTGAATACCAAAAACTTCACAGCTTCGTATCACGGCACTAGTATTATGCAATTGGTATACATCCTCTATGGCCACCGTTATGTATTTGGTACGTTCCTCCAAAATATCTCGGAACCGTTGTCTGCGTTCCGGACTAATAAAATTCTCCAAATGTGCTAAAAGTTGATGATCGATCACAAATCGAATATAATAAAAAAACCCGTTGTGCATTTTGATCTAAATATGCTAAAGCTCCTCTTATTTTATTGGAGGCTGAAGGCTAACTGCCAGATAGGCAAGGATGGGGGGGAATTCTCTAATCTATCCTTTTAGGGAGAGGTCGAAATTGGAAAAATGTATGCAAAATGTGCAGCGGTCAATAAAAAAGGAAAAATGTATATTTAGAACGTATATATATGCTATTCCCATGAAACAAAAAATTGTAGTATTGACCGGTGCCGGTATAAGTGCGGAAAGTGGTCTAAAAACCTTTCGCGACGCCAATGGACTATGGGAAGGACATGATGTTATGGAAGTGGCCTCGCCCCAAGGATTTGCCCAGAATCCTACCTTGGTGTTGGATTTTTACAATCAGAGAAGGAGGCAATTGTTAACCGTATTCCCCAATGCTGCCCACGAAGCTTTAGCCGACTTGGAAAAACATTTTAACGTTAGTATCATTACTCAAAACGTGGATAACCTACATGAACGTGCCGGAAGTTCCCATGTAGTGCACTTGCACGGGGAATTGCTAAAAGTGCGTAGTACCCATGACGAAGATTTGATCATGCCTTGGGAAAAAGATCTAAACCTAGGGGATTTAAACGAAAATGGAGATCAATTGCGCCCACATATTGTTTGGTTCGGTGAACAAGTCCCATTATTGGAAAAGGCCATGGAAATTACGTATACCGCAGATATTTTGATCATCATAGGAACATCCATGCAAGTATATCCGGCGGCCAGCTTAATAAACTATGTGCAACCACACACCCCTATTTATTTTGTAGACCCCAAACCAAGTGTTTCGGCATCGGATTATACAAGCCTGACCACCATCGAAAAAACCGCAGTATTGGGAGTTCCTACTCTGGTTGCCCGCCTAATTGATAAAGTACTCTAGTCTTTTTGGCCCAATCTATAACCTCTTGTCGCTGTTCATCGGTAAGTTTAGCTTCAGCGTGCGTCCAGGTGTATTCTTTTAGGGGCATTTCCCTAGCTTCTATCATTTCTATGACCTCATCCAGTTTATGGTCTTTCTGTTTTGCGGAATAATCCTCCCAGGCCGAAAAATTCAAATGTCCTTTTCCATGGTCAATGTGGTCTGCTAACCAATACGATACGGGGGCTATGTTATTGTACCATGGATAAATGGTATTATTGCTATGGCAATCATAACAGGTTTCCTGTAGAATAACCCGTACCGCTTGGGGCGGATTGGTCTGCGTTAAAAAAGCGGTCGTGTGTTCCCCTTGATCTATATTTTTTTCGGGACGATAAAATTGTATGGCAACAAACACGACCAATAGTACCAAAGCAATTTTTTTTAGTATTTTCATTCTTATTAATTTGTTGGATTAAAAATACAATTTTTTGTGACCAGAACAGAACTATATACATCTTTGGACTATGTAAACCATTCCAGGGAAAAACGGATGGAAATGGCAAACCTGGTCCTAAGCAATCCTGATTTAATTACACCTTTGTTGGAAATTGTATTTGATACCAAAGATCCCATCTCCTCTAAAGCCAGTTGGGTGCTGGAATTTACGGCCAAGAGAAACTTATCGTTTATTTTTCCCTTTCTGGATACGTTCACTTCCAATATTGGTCTGGTCCATTTGGATTCATCGGTAAGGCCCATGGCCAAAATATGTGAATACCTGATCTTGGCATATTTTTCAAAACAGCCGAACAAGGCCCAAAAAGTTTTGAAAGAACAACATTTGGAAAAAATAACAACAGCCTGTTTTGATTGGCTTATCGGCGACCATAAAGTCGCGGCAAAGGCATATTCAATGACCTCCCTTTATCTGTTAGGAAAAAAATTCAGTTGGATACATCCGGAACTGCGCATGGTTTTGGAACAGAACTATAACACGGGCAGCGCTGCCTATAAAGCCAGGGCCAGGCATACCTTGGCTAAACTCAAATAGTTTGCAGAAACATAAGCCGGCCAAATCTTTTGAACTCCTTAACTTATCGTTATCTTTGCCACTTTCCTAGAAACAACCAATTTACAGCAGATGTCGTTAAACGAATTAAGTGCTATATCCCCAATTGACGGACGTTATAGAAGTAAAGCCAATGCACTGGCTCCTTTCTTTTCCGAACAAGCACTGATCAAATATAGGGTACGGGTAGAAATAGAGTATTTCATAGCGTTATGTGAAATTCCCTTACCACAACTTGCCACATTTGATGCTTCCAAGTTTAAGGACCTACGAACCATTTATACGGATTTTAATTCCGGCGATGCACAGGCCATTAAGGACATTGAAAAAATAACGAATCACGATGTCAAAGCCGTAGAATACTTCATTAAGAAAAAATTTGATGCATTGGGACTAGAACTTTTTAAGGAGTTCATACATTTTGGGCTGACCTCCCAAGATATTAACAATACGGCTATTCCGCTTTCTTTAAAGGAGGCCATAAACGAGGTGTATGTGCCCCAATATATGGAGGTGCTCAACAAACTAAAGGAATTGGCCTTGGAATGGGCAGAAATTCCTATGTTGGCCAGAACACACGGACAACCTGCTTCCCCTACCCGACTGGGAAAAGAAATCGATGTTTTCGTAGTCCGATTAAAAGAACAGTTCAATTTACTCAACGATATTCCGAGTGCTTCTAAGTTTGGTGGCGCCACAGGAAATTACAATGCGCACAAAGTAGCGTATCCGCATATAGATTGGAAAGCCTTTGGACAGCAATTTGTACAAGAAAAATTAGGTTTATATCATTCGTTCCCCACAACACAAATAGAGCATTACGACCATATGGCCGCCCTGTTCGACACCTTAAAAAGAATTAATACCATAATTATTGACTTGGATAGGGATTTCTGGACGTATGTTTCCATGGATTATTTTAAGCAAAAAATAAAAAAAGGGGAAGTAGGTTCTTCGGCTATGCCCCATAAAGTGAATCCGATTGATTTTGAAAACTCGGAAGGTAACTTGGGTCTGGCCAACGCCATATTTGAACATTTATCGGCAAAACTACCGATCTCTAGGCTTCAGCGCGATTTAACGGACAGTACAGTACTTCGAAACATTGGTCTACCTATAGCGCATACGCTCATAGCCTTTCAATCTACCCTAAAGGGATTGAACAAATTATTATTGAATATACCCAAGTTTGAACAGGATTTGGAAAACAATTGGGCCGTGGTGGCAGAGGCTATTCAAACCGTACTTAGACGCGAAGGTTATCCCGATCCGTATGAAGCTTTAAAGGGATTAACACGTACCAATGCCCGAATTACCCAAGATTCCATTTCCAATTTTATAGATACCCTGCATATTTCGGAAACTATCAAAACGGAATTGAAAGCAATTACCCCAAGTAATTATACCGGAGTTTAGGAACACAACCGTGATTCCGAGCCCCGATAGCAGTCGGGCTCGGAAAGACCATATAATTCGGATATTGTTGCCTATTCTTTTTTCTGGATCTCTACCTGATGTGGATATGGTATCTCTATACCCGCCTTATCAAGTGCCAATTTACAACCTTCCAAAGTGGCAAAATATACATCCCAATAGTCCTCTGGTTTACAGAAAGGACGTACCGCAAAATTCACGGAACTATCCGCTAATTCCGATACGTTTACGGAAGGCGCTGGATCATCCATTACCTTGGAGTTGGAAGTCAAAACTCCCAGTAGAACTTCCTTGGCCATTTTAATATCTTCCCCATATCCGATGCCTATGGTAGTATCCACTCGCATTTTTCCTTCGGCGGTATAGTTAATGATATTTCCATTAGCCATGGCCCCATTGGGAACGATCGCTAATTTGTTTTGAGGTGTTATTAATTTGGTAGTAAAAATCTCGATTTCCTTAACCGCTCCCAAAACACCTTGGGCCTCTATTAAATCCCCAATTTTATAGGGCTTAAAAATGATAAGCAAGACCCCTCCCGCAAAATTGCCAAGTGAACCTTGTAGTGCCAAACCTATGGCCAGACCTGCGGCAGCAATCAAGGCGGCCAAACTGGTAGTTTCTACGCCCAAGGTAGAGATGACCATAATAATTAAAAATATTTTGAGCGACCAAGAAATAAGGTTAGCAAGAAATTTTTGAAGGGAAATATCATAATCCCGTGTAGTCATCACTTTATAAAGAATCTTAACAATCTTATGGATGACCCAAGATCCGATAACAAAAATTAAAATTGCTTTTAATAAAGGAACTCCATAGGTTTCGATATAACCCAGAATTGTTTCTAATGATAAATTTTCCATGATACTTTCTATTAAGGTTAATGTTTCCCACAATATAGGGATTCGATCATAAAAAATAACTATCTGAAAACCAGCTGCATTTTTCTTTACCGTTGTTTAACAAAAAATCCCTTCTTAGATTTTTCCAAGAAGGGATTTTATTACTATTAAAAGGTTAGTGCTAACCCTTTAAAAACTTTCCGATTTCTCCCAAACCTTCACCATCATAATCGGATTTTTGTATGGCCTGGATCAATTGTACCAAATGCGCGGGATTCATATTGTCTCCCAAAACCCGTATTAAGGCAAAGCCTTTATCATCACTATCTCCATAGATGATAACCTCATCTATGGCGTCCTCATCTCCTAAATATTTAATGACCCCTTTTCCATAACCGGAGTTTAACTTCATCAGCTCCACAAAATCATCATTTTTAAGGATTGTCCTTACTTTGGCCTTTTCTATTTTATATTCCGCTGCATTTTTAGCAGTCTTCCTAAAGGCCAAAAGATTCATTTTTTTCAAGGACTCTAGTGCTTCCCGCTGTCCATTGGTGAGATCTGCCTCTTCTAGATTAAGAATACTTGTAGGCACATCTAATGAAATAAAGTTGGGATTCTCGGCGCTATCCACATAATACTCCTGAAGACTTTGTGTAGAGGAACATGCCGTCAGTCCCAATAAAAGAATCAAGCTAAGAATTGAAATAAATGTTTTCATGATGAAGTTTTTTTTTGACTGTTGAATAGCCGTCGGCAGTTGGCAAGGTATCTAAATTTATGTTTTAGTCACTTTACTTCGCGGCCTTTGGCAAACTACTTACTGTTTTTTTGCTTTTTTTAAATCCTTGGGCAAGTCCATTTTATCGGTGAGCATTCCTATTTTAGAAAGTTCGATATCCCCCGTTAAGGTAAGCAATACGGTTTCAAATTTCTTGTGATCCACATGTACATGGGAATCGTTCAATCCAGTAACGAACATTAAAAGTTCGCTTACACGGCTATCGTCCTTTCCGTACTTCACGTAAAACCTAACATTGGTATCCTCATCCTTTACCCGCAATAGTTCTTCCAAGGAAGAGGACTTTAAATACTTGTCCACGGTAACTTTCATATCGGCCATAGCACCTTTATCCTCGGTCATAAAAACTTTTAAACCGTCAATGTTTTGTGCTAGTTCTTTAAATTCAGCTGCATCGGAATCCCCTTCTATGTCCATCATGGAGGCCAACATTTTGAACATGCCCTTGCTGACTACTACTGTGCCTACATTTTCTCGATCTTCATATTGGTCAAAAATAGATTGTGCGATACCACTTGCCGGTAAAAAGGCGATTAATACTATGATGATTATTTTTTTCATGATTGATGATTTTTAAAATTATTATTTATTTTTTTTCTTTTTACCCGCTTCGTTCAATTCCTTCGGAAGGTTCATCTTTTGGGTAAGGGAGTTGATCTTGTTCAGGTCTATATCGCCGGTAAGGGACAATAATACCGTTTCAAATTTTCTGCCATTGGCCTCTACATCCTTTATCCCCGTAACGAACATCAACAATTCACTTACGTGATCTTCATCTTTTCCGCTTTTGATATAAAACTTTACATTGGCATCTTTATCCTTAATGCGCATTAATTCTTCTAAACGGGCAGTTTTAAGGTACTTGGTCACAGAGGTTTTCATATCTGCCCCTATGCCTTTATCCTCGGTAGTGAACACCTTTAAACTATTGACGCTTTTGGCAATATCCATAAAATCTTGGGCTTCTTGATCATCCACCTCAACATCTATCTTGCTCAAAAGATTGAACATACTCTTGTTTACAATTACCGAAGTAACTTCGTCCAAATCCTCGTATTTATCAAACAAGGACTGGGAAAACCCCGCTAAAGGCAAGACTGCCATAACTGCTATTATGATATACTTTTTCATTTTAATCGTTTTAATTTTTGTTATAAATTTTTTGCTTTGTTTCTTCAAACTCGTTTAAATAAGCCATTTTTTCGGTTCCTTTCCCGAAATTTTCAGCCAAGAGACTCAATGCTTTTTTTGTTTCATTATATGCATATTCCGCCTCTTTTTGTTCTTGGTAATCCGTATAACTATCGGTACCAAAATAAATGCCAAATGTTAAAACTGCCACTGCCGCAACGGAAATCCACTTATAATAGTTTTTTCTAGGTTTTAGTGGAACCTGCCCTGTGAACCGTTCTTCTTTGGACTTTATGATATATTGAAATAGAGGGGCATATTGTTTTAGATGTGTTGCCACACTTTCTTGTGAAAAATAGGCCCGTAACGTTTCTTCCTCGGCGACCGTAGTGGTAGCCTCAAAATACTTTTCCAATAATTTTTCAATCTTATCCAATTCCATAACTATGTTTTTGCACTAATTTTTCTCTAACCGTTTTTCTTGCCCTGGACAAAGCCACTCTAACCGCCGTTGGTTTCATATCCAATAAATCCCCTATTTCCTCAAAATCATATTCCTCTACATCCCTTAATTGTAACACCAGTTTTTGTTGTTCGGGCAAATCTTCCATAATCCGTTGTACCCAATCCACACTATCTTTTGCCTCTATCTCCTTCTGTAGGGAAGTGTGTTCATCCGCATAATTGCTATGTACCAATTTTAGATTGCCCGCCTGTTTTGATTTTAATCGGTCCAGACAAAAGTTTTTGGTCATCGTCATGGCAAACGCCTCCACATTATTGTAACGCTCCATTGTTTTGTTCTTGGACCAAAGCTTGAGCAAAATTTCCTGTGTTGCATCCTCGGCTTCTTCCGCAGAGACCAGCAATCTTTTTGCAAGTCTGTACAACTTATCCTTAAAGGGCATTACCACATTTAAAAACTCTGTTTGGTTCATTGCTGGTTCTGTTGTTGTATAAACCATTATAGGTGTTTTACATAAGCAAGACGATATACAACGATTTTTGTTACAAATAATTTTTTTTTGTACTGGATGTAAGTATTTTAGACAATTGTAAACTAAATCTTAAAGCATTTACGTACGTATAAGGGGGAAGTTATGGATTAGCCCTACCATTATCAAAAATTCTTGGAACGATAATTGGTGATATTGAAATAAAAAATTGACTATGAGAAAGTATTTGTTTTTGTTTTTGGGTCTGGGGTTTTTGTTCGTAAGTTGTAGTAACGACGATGATGGCATCAATAATACCCAAAACCTTAATCCGAACTCGGAAGAGGTCGCCGTTCAAAATTTCATGTGGCAAGCTATGAACCTTTGGTATTTTTGGCAGGCCTCAGTACCCGATCTGGCCGATGATCGATTTGCGAACGATGCCGACTATACCGAATTTTTAGCCTCCGAAACCGATCCGGCGCAGTTCTATGAAAGTATACAATTTTCCGAAGATCGTTTTAGTTTTTCAAGCGAAGATTTCGAGGAGTTGGTACAGAACTTTTCCGGCATCTCCAAAAGCAACGGTCTGGAATTTGGCCTGGTACGATTTACGGGGAGTGATGATGTTTTTGGTTACGTACAGTATATAGTCCCCAATTCGGACGCTTCTATCAAGGATATTGCTAGAGGGGATATTTTTACGGGTGTGAACGGCGAAACCCTGTTTTCGGACATAAATAATCCGGATAACAATAATATAACAGAATTGCTTTTTAGCGAGAACAGCGATACATATACGCTTAATATGGCAGATATAGATCAGGTCACGAATTCAATTACCCCCAACGGTAGGGAAGTTACCTTGACCAAGCAAGAGGGTTTAGTTGAGAATCCTGTCTTTATTACCCAATCTTATGATGTGGGTGGACAAAAAATTGGTTATTTGATGTATAACAGATTTACCGATGAGTTCGATGAAGATCTTAACGATGCCTTTGGAGACTTAAAAACCGCTGGGGTGACGGATTTAGTATTGGATTTTCGTTACAATCCGGGAGGATCTGTCAACTCCTCAAGATTATTGGCCAGTATGATATACGGAACCAATACGAATGAGCTATATATTAGACAACGTTGGAATGACAAAATACAACCGCAACTTAGCTCTAGTCAATTGAACGATTTTTTTGCAGCTACCACGGGAGACAACTCACCTATAAATAGCTTAAATTTAAATCGTGTCTTTATTCTTGTTACAAATGGAAGTGCATCTTCCAGCGAATTGGTCATCAATGGATTAAATCCCTATATAGATGTTGTGCTCATAGGTGAGACCACCACGGGAAAAAATGAATTCTCCTTGACCATGGTAGATGATCCGGGCAATGATTATATCTACAATCCGGATAGGGAAGATAACATCAATTCCAATAATAGCTGGGCGATACAACCTTTAGTAGGTAGAAACGAAAATTCCGTTGGATTTCTGGACTATACGAACGGTTTTGCACCGGATGTTCCTTTAGAGGAAGATCTGGCCAACCTAGGTGTGCTCGGAGATGTTAATGAACCTCTATTGGCACGTGCCCTACAGGAGATTACCGGGATATCCGCCAAAAGGGATTTTACGGTAAAGATGCCTGCAAAAACAATGACCAATTCAAAAATGTTCACCCTGCTTAAGGATAATATGTATTTGGACAAGCAGATTATCATTAAATAACACTTAATGATTATTTAATACAATTAGATATATAGCATAGTTATTTTCTTTACATTTAGTAAGATTTATTTTACTTATTTTAAATGTAAAACAATACTATGAAAAAGAATTACTGTATTTTTATAATTATTCTTCTCTCTTTTCAACATTTTTATTCTCAAACGTTCTCAAAATTTCCTCCTCCAAGAGTTAATATTGGAGTTGTAGAATATGATGGTTGTTTTGTAAATAGGCTTAGTCTAGATTGGATTGCAGATAGCAGACATAAACGTTTTGCTTCTGCTTATTCAATACAGATATATGATTACTCAAAGAGTAAGTGGACTGTTGTTAAAACTATAAATGTTAGCAATCCCAATACGGATGCATATTCGTTTCGGTCGAATCTTGATTTTTTTGATAACTATGGGTATGACTTTTTTAATACCACTAGTGCAGGAGTACCTAATTTATATCGTATGAGGGTGCAGGTAATCGATCTTAAATTTCCTTCCGATTTTTATGACAATAATTCAATTTACATCACTGCAAGACGAAGTCGAAGGGGAGGTTGTGATGGAGGTGGTGATGGACCGGGTGATACTACAAAACCCAATCTTAATATTCCTAGAATAGGTATCACCAATGGTAATGGGCAATTATTCAATCCTTTAAATAATGAAACTCCTATTTTGAGAAGAAATCAATTTTTTGAAATTAATTTTGATGTGAAAAATACAGGTAACGCCAATTCTAAAGCCACCGATGCAAGACTTTTTGTAGGCTCATCATCCAGTATTGGAGGTGCTACAGAATTTAAAATTTTATCGGTTCCAGCTAGATCGCCCAATTCAACGAGTGGCTTGTTTCATAATCAACTTATTACGAATTCCGATAATCTAGGGGCTTTGAATTTAGATCCAGGAAAACAGTATTACATGTTTATTCAAGTCGATCAAACCAACACCAATGATGAATCAAATGAAAGTGATAACATTAAAAAGTTTAAGTTTACGTATTCAGCATCAGCTGGAAATCCTGGCGACCCCGGCGGCGGTACTTGTACTATATGCCCGCAGCCAATTGATGAACAGATAGCTCAACCTTATCTGATAGAAATCTTTAATTTTTCCGGTCAAAAAATACTAAGCCAGAGGGTTAATGATGGGACAGAAGAAAAACAGATAATAAGCACTTTGCCTAGAGGAGATCTTTATATTGTAAAAAGTAAGAATGGGGATAGGAAAGTATCAAATTAGAATCCAACAATTTTTAGTAAAAAACGGCCCCGTAAGTTTTTACGGGGCGTTTTTTATCTTTGGACTTTTATAGAAACATCCAACCTGCTATATTTTGAAAGCAACGGCGTAGGGACAGTTATGATTTCTGGATGGAAAAGTCCCGCCAATAATTCAATACCGTTCACTAAAGTACCGGCGGAAGGTTGGGTAAACAGATCAAAATCCGCCAAAAAAACCGCATTATTCCGTACAGCCTTTAATTCGGCCCATCCTTTCTTTTCACTGAGCAAATGCATTTCTTCCAAGGCACGGTCTATCTTAAAACCGCAAGGCGCAATCACCAAAACTTCCGGATCATACTTTAAAATTTTCTCCCATGGCGTTACGATACTATCCCCTGATGGGTTGGAAAGCATGTCGATACCCCCTGCATATGCAATTTGATGGGGTATCCAATGCCCGCAATTATAAATTGGCGCTATCCATTCCATCAACATTACCCGTTTGGGCATTGCTTTGTTGCACCTTAATGTATCGATTATCGTATCGATTCTATGCTGAAGGTCTTCTAGGTATCTATACGCGTTTTCCTCCTTCCCAAGAGCTGTAGCTATGGTAATAGCCGTTTTAAACACATCTTCCAATGATTCCGGACTTATGGATATCAATTGGGGCTGCCGCTCCAAATTGGCTACGGCAGCGGCGGTACAGGCCGTATCGATCTGACAGACTTCGCATACGTCCTGGGTAAAAATAATGTCGGGAGAAATCTCGGCCAAAAGTGGTTCATCAACATAATATAAACGCTTCCCCTGATTTTTACTTGCGGAAAACAAGGCATCTATTTCCTGGCTGCTATATGTTTTACCCTCCAACACGCAACGCACTACGGAACGTTTTTCGCTCAGGGCCCGTTCAGGACACTCAAAGGTAATCCCATGCAAATAATCCTGTAGGCCCATATCATAGATCATCTGTGTTACCGCGGGCAAAAAAGAGCAGACTTTCAACATTTTTTATCTTGTGTATCCTATTAAAAATTCAGGTTCATCCCTATTCTAATATTTCTTCCCCTAGTCGTAAAACCTATTACTTCGGTATAGTTTTCATTAAACATGTTGTTTACATTAACGAACAACTTTAGTTTCCCGGGCATCAATTCATGGCTCGCATATAGGTCCACTAAGGAAAAAGAAGAGAGTGCTACATCTGTAAAGGTATTAAAATCCGTATCCAAACGCTCTCCCGTTAGCCCATAGTTTATAGAAGCATTGGTACGCTTTGAAATCATATAGGCCAATGAGGCATTGATCTTATGTTTTGGAATCCTGATGGCGTTGTCCCCTTTTCTTTCAGTATAGGTATAATTGGCGTTAAAACGCAATTCATCTATCGGAAGCCAATCTACCTCCACCTCTACCCCTTGTGCATCTATGGTTTCTTCCGCATTGATACTCCTAAAATCCTGGTCGAACGTAATGAAGTTTTCCTCTTTCCTATTAAAGTAAAGGGCATTTAACCGAAGTCGTTTATCAATGACATATTCCAATCCACCTTCGATAGTACGATTATCCACTGGCTCTAAATCCGGATTGGCGCCAAAATCTCCAAATAACTGTGTCAGTGATGGGGTTATATAGGATGTTGCATAGGAACTCAATATTTTTAGATAACCTTCATCCGTTTTAAAGGAAAAAGACGGGTTTATATTATATACAACATTAGTTCCGTATTCCGAATGGTTATTTAATCGAACACCGGCATTAACGTTCAGGCCAAAAGGGGAAATATAGACCACATTGGCATAGGGGTCAATAATAGTGAAATCTGCCGTGGAACCAAACTCCGCCTTATCGTTCAAATAGTTTAGGCCAAGAATAGTATAAAATGTATCATTGAAGGTATACTTGTTATATACGTCCGCTACGTAATTTGAAGCCTTGAACATGCTGGGGAATGCCGAAATACTTTCGGAATCATAATCGGTATATGCACCATTTAGATGCAAAGAACCTTTTTCATAATTGAATATAGATGAAAGACCTATCCTATTTTGATCACTTATAAACTCAAAAGGAGCATCCAAAAATCCGGAGGGCTGATCAAATTGCGTATTCAATTTGGTCTGATTTCCATAAAGCGTTACACTAAAAGTATCCGTGAACCGATATCCCAGTTTTATGTCCGTACTACTATTAGAAAAATTATCCTCTTCATTTTCTGGAGTAATAATAGCGGAAAGGCCTTCCGAATATCTATTGGAAAAACCAACGGAGTATGTAAACTTTGATAAGCTACCATGGATCCGCGCACTATTGGAAAAATCGGAAATATTATAATTTTGATCTTCGGAAGTCTGGTTGGTTCCCAAACTCGATTGAAAATTTGCGGCTATTTTATTGCCGGAAGCCTTCTTGGTCACAATATTGATGACCGCCGTTGCGGCGTTGGTTCCATAAAGTGTACTTGCTGCGCCTTTAATGATTTCAATGGATTCAATGGTAGCCAAGGAGAGTAAACGCAAATCATACTCCTGGGAAGTAGAAGATGGATCGGAAACCCGTACCCCATCTATAATCACCAAAACTTGATTTCCCCTACCCCCTCTGGCAAAAACACCTAGAACCGATCCGTCCCTGCCCCTGCTTCCGGCAATTTCTATACCGCTTTTGGTATTGATAACCTCTGCAACCGTCTTACCTTGATTTTGTTCTAGCTCTTCCGGGCTAATCTTAATGACCGTTTTTCCGGAATTTTCCCTTTTTAATGGAAAACGGGAATCGCTTACTACTACTTCATCCAATTGTTGAAGTTGTGTAGAATCATTCTGTTGTGCCTGTGCGGCGACGCCCGTACACGCCAAGATAGCGGCACAACAGCCTAAAAATTTGTTGTTCATTTCGTTTAATAGAATTAAACGGGAGGTCAGTATGTCTGTCACCATACGTAAACTTTTATCCCGAAAGTTTAACAATGCTTGTTTTGAATATGGCAGGTCTCCTGACTTGTGTACCGTTATTTACCTTCCCGCCCGTGCTGAACTAAATTCGGCACAAACAGTGGTATTTTGAAGAAATAACAGCCATCCGCCCAAGGCGGACATAACTTACAGTTGCGGGAACAGTTCCAGAATATCCAATTCGAAGCGAAGAATTTCAAACTCCGAATTAGGGTCACTGGATTCCCTTTTAATCAACATAATCCATTCTGAACTTATTTCAGAATCTTTGGACTTTGTTAAACCAAAATTCTATGCGAAAATAGTATTTATACCTGAACTAGGAGTCTTTTTTCTTGCTAAGTTTTATTACCAACCAGATAAATCCGACTATAAAATGAAGGACAATAATCCCCGCAATTATGTAGATCAGGGCGTTGGAATCTTCTCTCATGAATATGTTTTTAATCAAATTTAGAAGGTATATCACTAAAAAAATGTGACTTTTGTTACCTTGCCGAAATATTTGTCGCGCAAATTTGTATCAATCCATAATCCTAGTCTATTGAATGAGGAATACCTTGTTACTTCTGTTCGTATCCTGTTTTTTTGCCTGCAAACAGGAACAAAAAGAAATACCCCCGGTCACGCCGCTTTCAGGGAAGGCGACCATAACTTATGCCAAAGGATTTTCCATTGAAGAAATGGGTTCCGGCATTACCGTCATAAAAATCTCTTCCCCGTGGCCCAATGCGGATACCGCTTTTACCTATGCACTGATCCCAAAAGAGATTATGGCTTTCACTACCTTAAACAGGGATGACTATGATGCCATCATAAGTGTTCCTGTGGAACGCATCGTTGTTACCTCTACCACCCATATTCCGGCTTTGGAGGCTTTGGACGTTGCGGATAGATTGGTAGGCTTCCCCAATACCGAATTTATATCCTCAAAGAATACGCGGGAACGAATAGATGAAGGCCTAGTGCAAGAATTGGGGAACAATGAGCGCATTAATGCGGAAATGGTCATAGCATTGAATCCCGAAGTCTTAGTGGGATTCGGAATCGATAATAAAAATAAAGCGTACCAAACGCTTCTACAATCCAATATCCCCGTAGTGTATAATGGGGACTGGACGGAAGAAACTCCATTGGGAAAGGCGGAATGGATAAAATTCTTCGCCCCATTTTTTAAGCTTGAAAAAAAGGGGGACAGTATTTTTAAAGCAATTGAAAATGCCTATAACAATACCAAATTACTTACAAAGAAAGCTACCGGGAAACCCACAGTATTAACGGGAGGACTCTATAAGGATGTTTGGTATGTGGCCGGGGGGAAAAGTTGGATGGCGCAGTTTTTAAACGATGCACATACCGACTATCTATGGAAAGATTCCCCGGAAACCGGAAGTCTTTCTTTAAGCCTTGAAAGTGTATATGACAAAGCCAGGGAAGCAGAATTTTGGCTTAATCCCTCCATGCTTGTTTCTTATAAAGAAATGGTCGGGGCAAATAAACATTACAAAGAATTTGAAGCCTTCAGAAACAACAATATCTATTCCAATACGATTCCCAAAGGTGCAACGGGGGGATTACTGTTTTATGAATTGGCACCGCATAGACCGGATTTGGTTTTAAAAGATCTTATCCATATTTTTCATCCGGAACTGATACCAAACCATACTCTTTTCTTCTTTAAGCCATTGGAATAAGTGCATACAGCTAGAACATACCGCTCCCGATTTCTTTTTTTGATACTTATTTTAATATTGTGTTTTGGAATCAATATAAGTTTGGGGTCGGTATCCATCCCATTAAAAGAGACCTTCAATTCAATTTTTGGGAGCACGCCTGAAAATAATTCCTGGAACTATATTATATGGAACTATAGAATTCCCAAGGCTTTCACGGCCATATTTGTGGGAAGTGGACTATCCTTAAGTGGATTGCTCATGCAAACGTTGTTCCGCAACCCCTTGGCCGGACCCTTTGTTTTAGGTATCAGTTCGGGGGCAAGTTTAGGTGCGGCCCTATTGATTATGGGCTCCTCCCTATTTTCCGGACTACTTTCATTGGGCATGGTCAATGATTTTTCTTTGGCCTTGGCATCCAGTATCGGCAGTTTTTTAGTGCTTTTGGCCGTAATGGTAGTAGCCTCAAAAATAAAGGATACCATGGCCTTATTGATTATCGGATTAATGTTCGGTAGTATTACCGCAGCTATCGTAAGTGTGCTCTCTTATTTTACCGATGCGGAAAAATTACAACAGTACATTTATTGGTCCTTTGGTAGTGTTGGCAATTTATCTTGGCAGCAACTATTGCTTTTGTCGGGGATTATTCTTGTTGGCATCCTTCTTAGTATGATCACCATAAAATCCCTGAACGCTTTCTTGCTGGGAGAGAATTATGCGCAAAGTCTGGGGGTGAATATCAGAAAATCCCGTTTGATTATTATTGTGGCCACGGGCTTACTTGCGGGTGGGGTAACGGCTTTTGCCGGGCCTATCGCCTTTATTGGTTTAGCCGTGCCCCATCTTACCCGCCAAATCTTTAACACTACGGATCATAGAATATTAGTACCGGCCGTTTTGATCTATGGGGCTATTTTATTGTTATTATGTGATACGCTGGCGCAATTACCCACGTCTGTCTACATATTGCCTATTAATGCCATCACCTCGATCATAGGTGCACCGGTAGTAATCTGGCTATTGGTGCGTAAAAGGAAAATGGTTTTTTAAATAGTGCCTATGGCGGAAAATCTTTGGGTTGTAATGAAAAGAGGAGGGCGTAAAGATGATGACACTTTCAGAAAATAGAAGATAAAAGACATACCTTAGCGTCATAAAAAGAATGAACTAAATACGATATTGGCCATTCACTAACGACCTTTAACGATCCACACTGCTAAAAAACATATCGCCCTACAGGTAAGCGACCTCGGTATAGGATATAAGACCAGAAAACAACATAATTGTGTTGTTGGCAATATCAATTTTTCGCTTATAAGCGGAGAGCTTTCCGCTATTGTAGGTACCAATGGTGTTGGGAAATCAACACTGTTGCGAACACTGGGCAAAGTGCAACCTAAACTAAGCGGAAATATTAACTTGGACGATAAGCCATTGGAAACCTATTCGGCCATAGCGTTAGCTTCCAAGGTAAGCTTGGTATTGACCGAACCTATTGCATCAAAAAACCTTACCGTTCTGGAGTTGGTAGCCTTAGGTAGGCAACCCTATACCAACTGGCTGGGAACCTTATCCAAAAAGGATATATCGCAAGTAAAAGTTGCCATCCGTATGTTGGAATTAACGGATTCGCAACATAAAAAATGTTATGAGCTTAGCGATGGTCAATTACAACGTGTCATGATTGCAAGGGCCCTGGCGCAGGATACTTCCCTTATTTTGCTCGATGAGCCCACCACCCATTTAGATCTGTACCATAAAGTGCATATTCTAAAACTTCTGAAATCCATTGCCCATAGGACACAAAAAACAGTTTTGTTTACGACACATGAAATAGACATGGCCATTCAATTGTGTGATAAGGTATTGATTTTGGATGCCCAAAAAAACCCTTTTGGCGATCCGTGTAAATTAATAGATCAAAAAAGTTTTGAAACATTATTTCCTTCGGATACCATAACTTTTGATGCCAAAACAGGATCCTTTAAGGTCACTAAATAAATATCCCTGAGGCAAGCCTAGGAAGCATCAAAATTCCAAAAAACAAATTCCAAATTTCAAAAACTAGAAGCTGGAAACTGGATGCTGGATGCTGGATGCTGGATGCTGGATATTGGAAGCTAGAAGCTAGAAGTTGGATGCTGGATAACCATAAACCAGAAACTGCAAACGAGAAACTGGAAGCTGAATTATGAAACTGGACACTAATAACGGGAATGTCATTTCGATACGATTTCTATTCGAAAATCACTCAATGGCCCAATACTCAATACGTACTGCTCATTAACTCAATAATCAATGACCATACTTGGGTGACAGAGTAATCACCCGCGATCGTATCGAAGCCAAAACGTCAAATATTAAATAGTCTTACACAAAATGCATACCTCTACCTGACGGCAGTTAGATCTAAAGGACGGAATTGTCTTTATAATCATCCGATAGCTTCGCGATACTTATTGGTAGGGAATAGGGACATAAAAACGAATGAAATGAGAATCCCTTTCTGAGGAAATCAAAATAACCATTCCTATGCTATTTTAAAGGCAAACCTTTATCTTTACCCTAAAGATGCCGTAGTACATGAATGAATTGCTTATTTACATTCTCATTGCTTTCCTTTTTCTGGCCGTTGGTTATTTGTTAGGGAACTATATCCAAAACTTGAAGACAAAATCTAGTCAAAGTGCATTATTGGAACGGGAGCAACAATTACAGTCCCATCTAACTACACTTGAGAAAAAATTAATGGTTGCCGAGGAACATAAGGCCCTTTTACAATCCGAAAAGGAACAATTAGGAAACCAAATTGTGCGCTATCAGGCAGATTTGGAAAACCTGGGCCAAAAACATCGGGAACAAAAGGCAGAGGTAGAAAAATTACAGGAAAAATTTACCAAGGAATTCGAGAATCTGGCCAATAAAATATTGGATGAAAAGAGTACTAAGTTCACGGAACAGAACCAAAAGAACATCAAAAACATATTGAACCCGCTTAACGAAAAAATCCTGTTGTTCGAAAAGAAGGTAGAGGAAAGTAGAAAGGAAAACTATGGCATCCACCAAGCATTAAAAGAACAATTATTGAACCTTCAGAACCAGAACCTAAAGATAACCCAAGAAGCGGAAAACCTGACCAAGGCATTGAAGGGCGATAGTAAAATGCAAGGAAATTGGGGCGAATTGGTATTGGAACGTGTTTTGGAGAAATCCGGATTGGAAAAGGATAGGGAATATTCCGTGCAACAGAGTTTTACCCGGGAAGACGGTACACGTGTGCTGCCCGATGTTATCATTAATTTGCCCGATGGAAAAAAAATGATCGTGGATTCCAAGGTTTCCCTTACGGATTATGAACGCTATATAAACGCAGAGGAAGCGCTAAAAGAAAAATTTTTAAAGGATCATATTAATTCGCTCAGAAAGCATGTAGACCAATTATCCGCCAAAAAATACGAGGATCTTTACGAGATGGAGAGCCCGGATTTTGTGCTCATGTTCGTGCCTATAGAACCTGCCTTTGCCATTGCTATCAATCAGGATACCAATATATATAACAAGGCATTTGAACAGAATATTGTTATTGTGACCCCCGCTACCTTATTGGCAACTTTGCGAACTATAGATAGTATGTGGAACAATGAAAAACAGCAAAGAAACGCCATTGAAATTGCCAGACAGGCGGGAGCGCTTTATGATAAGTTCGAAGGTTTTGTGACCGACCTAACCAAGGTGGGAAAAAAAATGGACGAAGCCAAAACGGAATACAAAGGAGCCATGAACAAATTGGTGGAAGGCAGGGGCAATATCGTTACGAGTATTGAAAAGCTGAAAAAAATGGGGGCCAAAGCTAAAAAGTCCATTCCCGAACCTATTTTAAAGCGGGCACAGGAAGGTGATTTTGAGGAGGAAGTTTCAGTAGACGACGGGCAGTAGGTATTAGGTAAAATGATACGGTACGGGCTTTCATCTCCAACCTCTTTACATAATGCGGATATATTAAATTAAACATCTAACATTGGATACCTTAGCATGAAAAAAGCACTTGTTATTACCCTAGCCGTTATTGTTGCACTGTTTTTCCTAGTGTATGCCTTCATCTACTATGTCCCATATAGTGAGGGGGTACGGTCCGGTGAATTAATTAAAATAAGCCGTAAAGGTGTTCTTGCCAAAACATGGGAAGGGGAAATCAGTCAAGGAATTTCCGGAGCGCAGATATTTTCGTTCTCGATTCTTGACAAGGACAAGGGAGTCATAGAAAAACTCAAGGAATATCAAGGACAATATGTGAAGCTTACATATATAGAACGATACACCACTTTTTTCTGGCTTGGTGACACCAAGTATTTTATCACCCAAGTAGAACAGGAGCAATCTCCCCATTTTAAGTAATACCCTATGCAAACCTTTAAAACCGCCAAGGAATCCACGGTATCCATTACGGAATTAATGTTGCCTTCCCACTCCAATTTTAGCGGAAAGGTCCACGGAGGGCATATCTTAAACTTAATGGACCAGATTGCCTTTGCCTGTGCTTCCAGACATTCTCAATGTTATTGTGTAACCGCTTCTGTAAATACCGTGAATTTTTTAAATCCTATTGAAGTAGGTGAATTGGTGACCTTAAAAGCTTCTATAAACTATACCGGGAGAACATCTATGGTAGTGGGCGTACGTGTAGAATCCGAGAATATTACGACCGGAAAAAAGAAACATTGCAATTCCTCTTACTTTACCATGGTCGCCCAAAACAAGGCCGGTAAAAGCGTAGCCGTACCCGGACTCGTTTTGGAAGATAAAAATGGGGTGAGAAGGTTTACCCGTAGTATAAAAAGAAAACAACAGGCTACTATGAGGGGTTCCCGTTTTGATGCTACTACCTATAACATGGAAGAGCATATAGCTCTTTTAGACGATCAAAATGTGAAGCTTGCTATGAAATAATCCCTTCCGCAGCTTCCTTGTCCAAAAACCATAACAATTTACCCGATGTAGGCGATACCAAAGATGCCGGATAGGATTGGTATTTACCTTCCCAACGTACAATTTCCTTTACTTTTTCGGATTTTGAGCCTCCGGTGACCAAAAATGCCACCGTCGCCGCGTTATTAATGATCTTTCCGGTAATGGTAATACGTCTTTGCCCGGAATCCGGGTGAACGGCCAGTTCACAATTGTTATGGGAATTCCATAAATGGATTTCATGCGGAAAAATCGAGGCTGTATGTCCATCGTCTCCCATCCCTAAGATGACCAGATCAAACTGCGGAATACCGTAACGCTTTGGTAATTCATTGTCCAAAAGTTTACCATATGCAATTGCTTCTTCTTCTGGCACAAGCTCTCCTTTGATACGATGGATATTTTCCTTTGGAATAGCTATCTTGGACAACAAATGATCTACGGTCATCTTATAATTGCTTTCTTCATCATCTGGTGGTACACAGCGTTCATCTCCCCAATAAAAAAAGACGGTAGACCAATCCATTGTATCCCCAAAGCGAGCGGCAATTTCATTGAAAACAATCTTGGGCGTACTTCCTCCTGAAAGTGCAATGTATACGTTGTTCCCAGCAGTAATGAGATTCCTTAAGTATTCCGAGAAGTATTCCGCTACTTCCTGTTTTGAATCGTATATGTTCAAGTCCATTTGTTTAATAGGTAATCATATTGCTGTTATACTGTTATTGAACTCATCTTGAGTTCATTATGTGCTGTCACTCCAAGGAGCGTGGAATCTTTTAGCAAATAAGCATCGATTCTTCGTCTACATAGGTCAATATTCCGAATAAAAGATCTTTTGAAGACTAACAAATGACGCAGAAACCGGGGTCATCAGCCAAATTCTCTCCAGGATTCCTCCACCCATAAAGTCCGTCGATCAGATTATCCGCATTGGTCGGTCCCCAAACGCCGGCCGAATAACCATATACCTTTACCTCTTTTCCGTTTTCCCAATAGTTCAATATGGGATCTACAAATTCCCATGCCGCTTCTACCTCATCGGCCCTTGCATATAGTGTGGCATCTCCCTGCATGGCATCTAACAATAATCGCTCATAAGCTTCCATGACATAGCTCTCTACCAAACTGGAATAGTAAAAATCTAAATTGGCCCGTTCCACTTTAAACCCTTGTCCAGGAACTTTTACACCAAACTTCACCAAAATCCCTTCATCGGGCTGAATACGGATAATTAATTTATTATCCTTGTTATTTACACCCGAGTCTTGAAATATGTGATGATGTGGGGATTTAAAATGAATGACGACTTCGGTAACCTTGGTAGGCATTCTTTTGGCCGTACGCACATAAAACGGTACATCCTTCCAGCGCCAATTATCCACAAAAAACTTAATGGCCGCATAGGTTTCCGTAGTGGACTCTGGACTTACCCCCTCTTCTTCCCGATATCCTTTTACTTGTTCACCATTAACGGTAGAGGATACGTATTGTGCACGTATCGTATTTTTAAATAATGTCTCTTCGTCCTTCATAATTCGCAACGACTTCAAGGCCTTGACCTTTTC
>JBATTK010000143.1:0-16534 GCA_049670505.1 Saonia sp. | reverse complement strand
CAGGGAAGTTAAGCCCGTCTGCGCCGATGGTACTGCCACACCAGGTGGGAGAGTAGGCCGCCGCCTTTCTCGGGCCCCGACATCCGCAAGGACGTCGGGGCCTTTTTTTATGCGTACATCACAACAATAGGGTATTTCATTTTTGGGATAAAAAATAAAAACCGCTCCTTATAAAAAAGAGCAGTCTTTATGGACTAATTCAAATAAAACCTAAATCATCGGTAAATCCCCTTCTCCTTTTAGCGGTAAGTTGGATTGTCCCATCAAATAACTGTCTATATGGTATGCCGCTTGCCGACCTTCCGAAATGGCCCATACAATTAACGATTGACCTCTGCGTTGATCACCGGCAACAAATACTCCGGGAACATTGCTCATATAGTTTTTGGCCGTAGCTTTAATGTTTGTCCTGGAATCCGCCTCTAGTCCCAATTGTTGGGCAAGGGTCATTTCAGATCCCGTAAAACCTAATGCCAATAATGCCAAATCACATTTCCATTCTTTTTCAGTGCCTTTTGTTTCCTTTAATATAGGACGCTTGCCTGCTTGTTTTACCCATGTTACCTCGGCAGTAATCAACCCTGTTAGATTGCCTTCCCCATCACCAATAAATTTTTTTGTGGTAATACTAAAAAATCGTTCCGCTCCTTCTTTATGGGAGGAACTTGTTCGCAAGCGCATGGGCCAAAAAGGCCAGGGCTGATCTACCGGACGTTCCAATGTAGCCTTGCCCATGATTTCAAAATTAGAAACGGACTTGGCCCCATGTCTAAATGCCGTACCAATACAATCCGAACCGGTATCACCACCACCGATGACAATTACATTTTTATCGGTTGCTTTTATTTCTTTTCCCAAGTCCTTTATACCGTCCACGCGCTTGTTGTTTTGGGAAAGAAAATCCATCGCCTGTACAACACCTTTCAAATCGGCACCTTCTATAGGTAGATTTCTTCGTACCGTAGCACCACCGCATAAAACCAAGGCGTCAAAGTCATTTCTAAGTTGGTCGGCCTTGATATCCACTCCCACATGAATTCCTGTTTTGAACAGGATACCCTCTTCTTCCAAGATTTTCAACCTCCTGTCAATAATATGTTTTTCCATCTTAAAATCCGGGATTCCATAACGTAATAATCCTCCGATTTTTTCATCTCGTTCGAAGACGGTAACCAAATGTCCTGCTCGGTTCAGTTGTTGTGCGGTAGCCAATCCTGCAGGACCGGAACCAATAACGGCCACGGTCTTTCCTGTTCTTTTTTCAGGTAGTATTGGAGTAATCCATCCTTTTTTGAAGGCCGTTTCCACAATGTTTTTCTCTATGTTTTCTATAGATACCGGGTCTTCATTAATACCGAGCACACATGCTTCTTCACATGGGGCCGGACATAATCTGCCGGTAAACTCGGGAAAATTATTAGTAGAATGTAAAATTTCGGCAGCTTTCTCCCATTTTCCACGATAGACCGAGTCGTTAAAGTCGGGGATCATGTTCCCAAGAGGGCATCCGCTATGACAAAATGGAATACCACAATCCATACAACGAGCCCCTTGATCCTTGAGTTCGTTCTCTTTCATGGGAAGTGTAAATTCCTTATAATGTTTTACCCGTTCCTCAACGGGCGCGTACTTTTCTACTTTTCTATCGAATTCCAAAAATCCGGTTATCTTTCCCATTTTCCGATATTTATATGATTTCTAATTTTTCTTTTTCCAAACGCATCAATGCTTGCTTGTATTCTTCCGGAAATACCTTTATGAATTGGGGTAAGCTTGTCTCCCATTTTTCCAATATGCGTTGTGCAAGGGGGCTAAGTGTTGCATTATAGTGGTTTTCCACAAGGGACCTTAATTGGACAACATCATTATCTTCCTCTACAGGCAAAAGATTCAATGTTTCTTTATTGCATTTTTTCTCAAAGGTTGATTTCTCATCCAATACATAGGCGATTCCACCACTCATTCCCGCACCAAAGTTTCTGCCTACTTCGCCAAGGATTACGACAATTCCGCCAGTCATATATTCACAACCATGGTCGCCTATACCCTCTACAACAGCTTTGGCCCCTGAATTCCTAACGCAGAAACGTTCCCCTGCTTTTCCATTAATATAGGCCTCTCCGGAAGTGGCCCCATACAGGGTAACATTGCCCGTAATGACATTCTCTTCCGGAATAATAGTTGCCTTGTCCGGTATCTTAATGATTAATTTGGCACCGGAAAGCCCTTTTCCGAGATAGTCATTGGTATTTCCATTGACGATCATGGTAAGGCCTTTAGTGGCAAATGCACCAAAACTCTGCCCCGCCGAACCCGTGAAATTTAATCTTAACGTGTTTTCTGGAAGACCCTCGGCACCATATATTTTTGAGATTTCGTTACTTATGATAGCACCTACTGTCCTATCTGTATTATTTATAGGGAAATCCAGACTTATTTTTTCCTTTCTAAATAGAGCGGGATGCGCCTTTTCAATAATATCGAACTCTATAGATTCTTCAATATGATGTTGCTGCTTTTGGGTGTTGTAAAATTTGGTTCCCTTAGGAACAGCTACTTCATACAATATAGGGGAGAGATCTATGCCCGCGGCCTTATAGTGTTCCAAAGCTTTTTTTCGATCTAACTTATGCACCTGCCCTACCATTTCATTCACGGTTCTGAAACCTAATTGCGCCATAATTTCACGGAGCTCTTCCGCTACGAAATACATGTAATTGACTACATGTTCCGGCTTTCCATTGAATTTTTTTCGCAGTTCCGGATTTTGGGTGGCTATTCCTACGGGGCAGGTATTTAAATGGCAGACACGCATCATAATGCATCCTGAAGCAACAAGGGGAGCGGTCGCAAAACCAAATTCTTCCGCACCTAGGAGACAAGCAACGGCTACATCCCTACCTGTTTTTAATTGACCATCACATTCTACAACTACCCGATTTCTTAAATCGTTAAGGACCAATGTTTGCTGGGCTTCCGCAATTCCCAATTCCCAGGGCAGACCTGCATGCTTTAAAGAGGTCAATGGGGAAGCACCGGTACCTCCGTCGAATCCGGAAATCAAAATTACATCTGCCTTTGCTTTGGATACCCCCGCGGCCACCGTTCCCACACCTACTTCTGAAACCAGCTTTACATTGATTCTAGCTTCGCGGTTGGCCGATTTCAGATCGAAAATTAACTGGGACAAATCCTCAATAGAATATATATCATGGTGCGGCGGAGGAGAGATCAGTCCTACATATGGAGTGGAATTTCTCGTTTTGGCTATGGCCGGGTTTACTTTTGGCCCGGGCAACTGGCCCCCTTCCCCTGGTTTGGCCCCCTGCGCCATTTTTATCTGGATTTCCCGTGCATTGGTCAAATAATTGGAAGTTACCCCGAATCTTCCCGAGGCTACTTGTTTGATCGCACTATTTCTCCAATCCCCGTTTTGACTCTTATAAAAACGTTCGGCATCCTCTCCCCCTTCACCAGAATTGCTTTTACCTCCTATCCGGTTCATGGCTATGGCTAAATTTTCATGGGCTTCCTTACTTATGGATCCGTATGACATAGCACCTGTCTTAAAGCGTTTTACAATTTCTGTCCACGGCTCTACCTCTTCCAAAGGAATTGGATCGTAATTGGAAAACTCGAATAACCCACGAATAGTCATTAAATGCTTTGACTGCTCGTTTACCATTTCGGAAAACTCCCGATAGGTATCCGGCTCGTTTTTCCGAACTGATTTTTGAAGCTTCGCTATGGACAATGGATTGAACATATGCTTTTCACCATCTCTTCTCCACCGATATTCTCCTCCGATTTCCAAATCAAGATTTGCCGCTATCTCCTGTTTTTTATATGCTTTTTGATGCCGTTTGGTAACTTCTTTCTCAATTTCATAGAGACCGATTCCTTGGATTCGGGTGGGTGTATTCGGAAAGTATTTTTCTACCGCCTTGGTATTGATGCCGATACATTCGAACAACTGTGAACCTCTGTAGGAGTTTAAGGTAGAGATACCGATTTTGTTCATCACCTTTAAAATTCCTTTTCCTATGGCCTTGTTGTAATTTTTTATCGCTTCGTCAAACGAATATTCGGTAATATCGTTCGCTTTGATCTGTTCCCCGATAATCTCGTTGACCAGATATGGATTTATGGCACTTGCCCCAAATCCGAACAACAAGGCAAAATGATGCACCTCCCTTGGTTCTGCCGATTCTATGATTACACTGAGTTTAGAGCGTTTTCCCATATGCTGCAAACCACTGTTTACATAGGAGCATGCCAATAAGGCAGGTATTGGGGCCATGTCCTTGTTCATGTTCCTATCCGAAAGAATAATGATATTTGTTCCCTCATCAATGGCTTTTGAAGCTTGGTTTAGGATGTCGTCCAACGCTTCTTCCAATCCGTTATGCCCTTTTTCAATTGCATAGAGTATAGGGATGGAGATTACTTTGTAATCCGGACTGGAATCGTAATTCTTTATCTTATCCAAATCTTCTTTGGATATCACCGGGTTTTGTATTTTCAACTTTCTGCAATGTAGTTCGGTAAAATCAAATATGTTATGGTCACTACCCAAGGTGAGACTAATATCTGTAATCAGTTCCTCCCTAATGCCATCCAAGGGTGGATTGGTGACTTGAGCGAACAATTGTTTAAAATAGTTGTATAGTAATTGTGGCCGCTCTGACAATACAGCTATCGGAGTGTCCGATCCCATTGAACCAATAGGTTCTTTCGCAGTTTTGCCCATAGGAAGAATAATGGTATTGATATCCTCCAAGGTATATCCAAAAACTGCCTTTCTCTTCTCTATGGAAGCCTCATTCAGGAAAAGTGGACAATCATTATAGGGAATGTCCTTTAGATAAACCAAATTCTTGTCCAACCATTTTTTATAAGGGTATCGTTGGGCTATTTCTTCTTTTATTTCTTCATCGTTAACTATACGACCCTCTTCCATATTTACCAAGAACATTTTTCCAGGTTCTAGCCTTCCATGAAAGGCTATGTTCTCCGGAGCCAACTCTACAACACCGGTTTCCGAGGACATTATTACATAGCCGTCCTTGGTGACGGAGTATCTGGATGGTCGTAATCCGTTCCTGTCCAGCACTGCTCCAATATAATTGCCATCCGTAAATGGTATGGATGCCGGACCATCCCAAGGTTCCATTAAGCATGAATTAAATTCGTAGAAAGCTCTTTTCGCTTCGGGCATTTCGGTATTTTTCTCCCAGGCTTCAGGGACCAACATCATCATTACCTCCGGTAGGGAACGACCGGTCATTAACAATAGCTCTACCACCATATCCATAGTCGCGGAATCCGATTTCCCCGGTAAGATTATGGGCAGTACGTTTTTGATTTCATCACCGAACCATTCACTTTTTAAAAGTTCTTCCCTAGAACGCATTCTTGTTACATTGCCCCTCAAGGTGTTTATTTCCCCGTTATGGCACATATATCTAAAAGGCTGGGCCAAATCCCAAGTAGGGAAGGTATTCGTTGAAAATCGTTGGTGTACCAATGCCAATCTTGTTACTACCCTTGGGTCCATAAGATCCTTGTAGTAGAGTTTAATATCCTGCGGCATCAAAAGACCTTTAAAAATGATGATTTTAGTAGAAAGGCTAGGAACGTAAAAAAAATGACTTTCCGATAATTTGGAATTGATGATAGTATGTTCGGTGACCTTTCTTGCAACGAACAGTTTTAAATTAAAATCGAAATAAGACTGTTCCTCTTTTTCTTTGGCAACAAATAGTTGTTTGACAAAAGGCTCTGTTTCAGAGGCGATTCTACCAGGAATGCCCTTGTTGACAGGTGCGTCTCTCCATCCAAGTAATTGGAGTCCCTGCTTTTTTATATTTTCCTCTAAAATAGAAATACAATACGCCCTCTGGTTTTCCTTTTGGGGAAGGAAAACGTTGCCCACGGCATAATTTCCGGGTTTCGGCAGCTTAAAACTACATACATCTAAAAAGAAATCGTGGGGAATATCGATAAGTATTCCTGCTCCGTCACCGGTTTTTCCGTCGGCACTTACTGCTCCTCTATGTTCCAGTTTATCCAATATCTCCAATGCCTTGTGAATAATGTCATTGGACTTTTTTCCTTTAAGGCTGCAAATAAACCCGGCACCGCAATTATCATGTTCAAATTCTGGTAGGTATAACCCCTGCTTTTTCAACTTCATCAATTATGATATTTATTCAAAAATATCATTTTATTTGAATTATGTTCAATGATTTAACCTAAGGTTGGAAAAATATTCAACGTTTATAATTAAACGTTAAAAAAAATACATATCACGACTTTAATCTGGCTTAATTTGTGATAATCATAAATTAAGATACTGAAATCTAGGTAAGGGTCTCAAATGTAGGGGTGACTAGATATTTAATGTAAAATTTAATGAAATTACCCTTATATTTAGGGGTATTAATGCAAAAAATATATGGATTTAAGATAAATACCCTATTTTAAACAGGGTTCAAAAAATAAACCCAATATGTATTCCGATCAATCCTTTAAAATACTACGGGAAATTACTATTTTCTGGATCTCCGATGTGCCTTCATAAATTTGGGTGATTTTGGCATCTCTCATCATGCGTTCTACATGATAATCCTTAACAAAGCCGTTTCCACCATGTATTTGCACTGCTTCTACAGAAGATTCCATAGCAACTTGTGATGCATATAGTTTTGCCATGGCTCCGGAGAGATCATAGTTAAGGCCATTGTCCTTGTCCCATGCCGCTTTATAGACCAAATGTCTGGCCGCTTCAATTTGGGTATGCATATCGGCCAATTTAAAAGCAATAGCTTGATGGTTCTTAATTTCAGTTCCGAAGGCTTTTCTTTCTTTGCTATATTTTTTGGCCAGTTCATATGCGCCGGCAGCTATGCCCAATGCTTGGGCCGCTATACCTATTCTACCTCCAGCAAGAGTTTTCATGGCAAATTTAAAACCAAAACCGTCATCGCCTATCCTATTTTCTTTGGGGACCTTTACATCGTTGAACATTAAGGAATGGGTGTCACTTCCGCGAATTCCCAATTTATTTTCCTTGGGACCTATTTCAAAACCGGGAGTTCCTTTCTCTACAATAATCGCGTTGATTCCTTTATGACCTTTGTCTACATCGGTTTGGGCTATAACCAGATATACTTCCGCAGAATTTCCACTCGTAATCCAGTTTTTTGTTCCGTTAATGATATAGTGGTCGTCTTTATCTATGGCAGTAGTTTTTTGTGAGGTAGCATCACTACCCGCTTCGGGTTCCGAAAGACAGAATGCACCTATTATTTCACCTGATGCCAAACGGGTAAGGTATTTTTCTTTTTGAGCTTCGGTACCAAAAGTTTCCAGCCCCCAACACACCAACGAGTTATTTACGGAGACAATGACGGAGGCCGAGGCGTCTACCTTTGAGAGTTCCTCCATAGCAATAACGTATGACATGGTATCCAATCCACTTCCCCCATATTTTGGATCTACCATCATTCCCATAAAGCCAAGTTCCCCCATTTTTTTGACCTGTTCGGCAGGAAATCTTTGGGCATCGTCTCGTTCTATTACTTCGGGAAGTAGTTCATTTTGGGCAAAATCCCTTGCCGCCTGCTGGATCATTAATTGCTCTTCTGATAGTGTAAAGTCCATTTTTCCGTGATATTGCTAAAAAATTACTGCAAATATACATGTATATTAGGAAATATTTAATGATTGGATTTATGATTTATGAATGTTTTAATAGTAGGCAATAATTCAAGAAACAAAGTATTTTTATGTCCTTGGTGAGAAAAATATAAAAACCTGACCAATATTTTTATATTTGTCAGGCTGTGTACATTTTAATTGATACCATTATAAAATTATGAGACAACACTAGCCCTAACGGGCAATTAGTTTAAAATTTTTACAGTAAAGGAAATATGGAAATCATTGTCACATAATTTTATCGCATCAATAATGAAGGAATTACTTAGTATATACGAAAATAAACCACCTGAAATCGTCTTTAATTGGAAAGATCCCGAAACGGAAGCGGAAGGCTGGACGGTCATAAATTCGCTTAGAGGGGGCGCTGCCGGTGGGGGTACGCGCATGCGCGAGGGGTTGGATATGAACGAGGTGCTGTCCTTGGCCAAAACCATGGAAGTAAAGTTCACGGTATCCGGTCCACCTATAGGAGGAGCCAAATCAGGAATTAATTTTAATCCAAATGACCCTCGAAAAAAAGGAGTGTTGGAGCGTTGGTACAATGCAGTTGCGCCGCTTTTGAAAAGTTATTACGGTACGGGAGGCGATTTAAATGTGGATGAAATCCATGAAGTTATTCCCATTACCGAGGATGCTGGAGTATGGCATCCTCAGGAAGGAGTGTTCAATGGACATTTTAGACCTACTGAAGCGGATAAAATAAACCGGATAGGACAATTGAGGCTAGGTGTGATCAAAGTATTGGAAAGCGGCACTTACTCCCCGAACATTTCAAAAAAGTATACCGTAGCGGATATGATTACCGGTTTTGGAGTAGCAGAGGCTATAAGGCACTACTATGATATTTATGGGGGAACCGTAGTGGGAAAAAGAGCTGTAGTACAAGGTTTTGGAAATGTAGGTTCGGCAGCGGCTTTTTATCTTGCGCGTATGGGTGCCAAAGTAGTCGGTATTATTGACAGGGTAGGTGGTGTTATTAATGAAGAAGGATTTTCTTTTGAGGAAATAAACAGCTTTTTTTTGAATAAAAAGGGAAATACTTTAATTGCTGATGCGGATCATATGATTCCATTTGATGAGATCAATGACCGCATTTGGAATTTAAAGACCGAAATATTTGCACCTTGTGCCGCTTCGAGATTGGTTACCAAGGAACAAATCGGCAAAATGATCGATGCGGGCCTTGAGGTTATTACTTGTGGCGCAAATGTTCCTTTTGCAGATACCGAAATTTTCTTTGGACCTATCATGGAATACACCGATGAGCGGGTTAGCTTGATCCCCGATTTTATTTCCAACTGCGGAATGGCTAGGGTTTTTGCCTATTTTATGGAAAGAAGAGTAGGAATGGACGACGAATTGATTTTTAATGATACATCCGATACCATTAGAAAGGCAATTTTGAATATCTTTAAGCAAAATCCATCAAAACAGAATTTAAGTAAAACAGGATTTGAGATCGCATTAAAACAATTATTATAAACAAAACCGACCGAGTATGGAGACCATAATCATTATTGTATTTCTAGCAGGCTATTTAGCAATCACCCTGGAACATAACCTTAAAATAGATAAGTTGATACCTGCTTTGGCCATGATGGCCATTTTATGGGCCATTATTGCATTGGCCCATATGCCGGTTTTTGAGGTAAATGCCGAAATACGGGAGTTGGAGCCCAGTCATATTGATGAAATACTCTTGCATCATTTGGGTAAAACAGCTGAAATACTAGTGTTTTTATTGGGGGCCATGACTATTGTGGAAATCATAGATTATTTTGATGGTTTTGCTACGATCAAAGGGTATATACGAACAAACAGTAAACGCAAATTATTGTGGCTCTTTTCCATTTTAGCCTTTATCCTGTCCGCGATTATAGACAATTTAACGGCTACTATCGTACTGATTACTATTCTACAAAAGGTGATACAGGATAGGAATACAAGATTGTGGTTTGCCGGTATGATAATTATTTCAGCGAATGCCGGTGGTGCATGGTCTCCTATTGGAGATGTTACAACTACTATGCTCTGGATCGCCGATAAGGTTTCAGCGGGGCAATTGATTATCCATGTCCTGATACCCTCTATTATCTGTATGGTAGTACCCACTGTAGTCGCCAGTAGGTTCAAAGCCTTTAGTGGAAAAATTGATGGATCCTTGGAGGTTGGTAATTCCAAATCCAGATTTGGTGCTACTATGCTGTATTTAGGTTTGGGGGCCATTGTTTTTGTTCCTTTCTTTAAGACCATTACCCATTTGCCTCCTTATGTGGGCATGATGCTCTCGTTGGCGGTGGTAGCTACTTTTGCAGAAATTTATAGTGGTACCAAGTTTAGTATATCCACTGCGGAAGGGGATGATCATGATACTACGGGACATCACAGTCCGGTACATTATTCCCTATCCAAGATCGAGCTGCCCAGTATATTGTTTTTCTTAGGGATATTATTGGCCGTTGCCGCATTGGAATCCTTGGGCTACTTATTTAATTATGCGGGAAGCCTAAATGCCGCAATACCAAATACGGATATTGTGGTCATGTTATTTGGTGTAGGCTCTGCCGTTATAGACAATGTTCCTTTGGTGGCTGCCAGTATGGGAATGTTCTCGGAAACTATGGATGACCCTCTATGGCATTTTATAGCCTATTCGGCCGGTACAGGGGGCAGTATGCTTATCATTGGCTCCGCTGCGGGCGTTGTTGCCATGGGCATGGAAAAAATAGATTTCTTCTGGTATCTCAAGAAAATTGCATGGTTGGCCCTAATAGGTTTTGTGGCCGGTGCTATCGCCTTTGTTTTAATGCGAGATTTTGTGCTTTAAGGATAATTTTATCGATAAAATACCGTTATTAAGGCAACCTTAATAAAAGAAAATATATGTTAATGTTTCAAGACCTCGCAGGGGAGGCCGAAATTGGAGAAGCCATATCGGAGGAAAAAACACTTTCCGTAATAGATTTAATAGTTAATGGGGGTGCAGGCAGTATCGTCATCATTGCAGTGTTGTTTGTGCTGTTGTTCGTAGCCATGTATATTTATTTTGAACGGATATTCGCGATTAAAGCAGCTTCAAAAATTGATAAAAACTTTATGAACCAAATTCGCGACCATGTGATGAACGGAAAATTGGAAGCTGCAAAGATACTTTGTGCCCAGACCGATTCACCTGTAGCAAGGTTGACCGAAAAAGGGGTTTCCCGAATAGGAAAACCCTTGGATGATATTAATACCGCAATTGAAAATGCCGGTACTTTGGAAGTATATAAATTGGAACGAAACGTAAGTGTTCTGGCAACTGTTGCCGGTGCTGCGCCAATGATCGGTTTCTTAGGAACCGTTATAGGTATGATTTTAGCTTTCCATGAAATGGCGTCTAGTGGGGGACAGGCAGAAATGGGTTCCCTGGCATCGGGAATATATACGGCCATGACCACTACCGTAGCGGGTCTTATAGTCGGTATTATAGCCTATATAGGGTACAATCACTTGGTGAATAGAACAGACAAAGTGGTTCATAAAATGGAAGCCAATGCTGTTGAGTTCCTAGATTTGTTGAACGAACCTATTTAGCACTGAAATATGAAATTGAAAGGTAGAAATAAGGTGAGCCCGGATTTCAGTATGTCGTCAATGACGGATATTGTTTTCTTATTGCTGGTCTTCTTTATGTTAACGTCCAACTCCCCAAATGCGCTGGACTTGTTATTACCCAAGGCCAAAGGAAAATCGACCAATACGCAAAATGTATCCGTCAGCATCAACAAGGATTTGGAGTATTTTGTGAACAGTGAAAAAATTAATGGAGAATACATAGAAATTGAACTAAAAAAGGCACTGGAAGGCCAAGAGAAACCCACTATTATTCTTAGGGCAGAAGAAAGTGTAGCTATTAAAGAGGCCGTAAATGTTATGGACATTGCCAATAGGAATAATTATAAAGTTATCCTTGCGGTAAGACCCAACTAATGCTGTTAGCCTCATTATATCACCTATAATTCGTTTCCTTTTTTATCCATTTGACAGGGACGGACATATTTCTCCATAAATAGAACCAGGGTCTAGGTTATGCCTAGATTTTTATATGGTCTGAAGAAAAAAATGATTCAGATTTTGAATACCATTTTTTTAAATTAAATTGGTATAATGTCGCTATTAGATACGAGACACAAGAAAAAATCCTTTACACTTACAACACTACTGTTAAGTGTACTACTGCTTTTGCTCTTTTATATAGGTCTAACCTATCTGGATCCCCCCATTGAGAGGGGTATTTCAGTGAATTTCGGGACCACGGATTTTGGTAGCGGTAAAGAGCAGCCCAAAGAAAAAATACGGTCGAAGCCTAATGATATACCTGCGGAGCCAACTGTTAAGGAGCAGCTGGTGGAAGAGGTCAAGGAAGAGATGCCCGAGGAGGTAGCCGAAGAGGCAGCTCCAACGGAAAAGGTTATGACCCAAGAGCGAGAGGAATCCATTAAAATAAGGCAACAACGGGAAGCAAAGCGAAAAGCAGATAACGCAGCAAAGAAGGCAAAGGCCAAAGCGGAAAAGGAAGCCCGGGAGAAACGGGATGCCGAAGAAAGAGCGAGAAAGGAACAAGAAGCAAAAAAGAATAAGTTGGACGACTTAATGGGGGGGTTGAACAAGCCCGATGGAACCGCCTCCGGATCGGAAGGCAACGATACCAAAGCGGGGGATAAAGGTAGTCCTGATGGTAATCCCTATGCTACCAGTTATTATGGCAGTCCTGGTTCCGGGGATGGAACTGGAGGTTTCGGATTAAACGGCAGATCGCTTGTAAGCAAGGGGAAAGTACCACACGATTGTAATGAAGAAGGCAGGGTAGTGGTGAAAATTGTTGTGGATAGGAATGGAAAAGTAATTAGTGCAACGCCCGGCGTTAAAGGAACCACCAACAATCACCCTTGTTTATTGGATCCTGCAAAGAAGACCGCTTTTAAACATAAATGGAATCTGGACTCCAATGCCCCTAGCCAGCAGGTAGGATTTGTGGTCGTTAATTTTAAATTAGGCGAATAGGTTTTACCTTTGCGTGCTTAATTGGTATTACATGACCTATGCAGAAACTTTGGATTGGATGTTTAAACAGCTTCCAATGTATCAGGAACAAGGAAAATTCGCATTAAACGGCAAGTTGGATACGATAAAATCCTTTTCCGATTTTCTGGACAATCCGGAGGAAAAATTCAAGAGTATACATGTAGCGGGGACCAATGGTAAGGGCTCTAGCAGCCATATGTTGGCTTCTGTTTTACAGGAAGCAGGATATAAAGTAGGCCTTTATACGTCCCCCCATTTAAAAGACTTTCGTGAGCGTATTAAAATCAATGGAAAGTCCGTCAATCAAAAATTTGTGGTCAGTTTTATTGAAGATAACCAACCCTTCTTCAACAAAAACAAACTGTCTTTTTTTGAAATGACAGTTGGCATGGCGTTCAGTTATTTTGCAAAGAAGGAAGTGGATATTGCGGTGGTGGAAGTTGGCTTGGGAGGACGCTTGGATTCTACCAACATTGTTACCCCTGAAGTTTCCCTAATTACTAATATTGGTTATGATCATATGGATGTCCTGGGATCTACTTTAGCAGAAATTACAAGAGAAAAGGCAGGGATTATAAAACAGGATATCCCTGTTGTCATCAGTGAATATCAAGAAGAAACAGCAGATATCTTTAGATTCATTGCCCAAGAAAAAAAATCAAGGATTACATTTGCCGGTAAAGAGATACACACGGTTTATGAAACATCGCTTTTAGGAAATTATCAGTCCAAAAATATAAAGGGGGTATTAGCGACAATACAAGAACTGGGGACATTTAAGGTAAATACGGAACATATTAAGGCCGGACTGCAAAACGTGGTAAAAAATACGGGATTGATGGGTAGATGGCAGGTACTTCAAAATAACCCTGATGTTATCTGCGACACGGCGCACAATAGTGAGGGGTTATCTCAGGTAATGGAACAGATTCAACAACAGCGTTTTGATAGACTGCATATGGTCATAGGATTTGCAATTGATAAAAATTTAGAGGGTATATTTCCTTTTTTTCCAAAAGAAGCCGTTTATTATTTTTCGAAACCTGCGGTACAAAGAGGTCTGGACATACAAATTCTCAAAGAAAAAGCTGTAGAATATGGTTTGGAAGGAAAGGGTTATGACAGTGTGAGTGCTGCCTATAAAGCAGCTTTAAAAAATGCCTCGGATACTGATTTTGTCTTCGTAGGGGGAAGTACTTTTACGGTAGCCGAGGTGCTTTGATTTTTTCTGATTTTTCTTTTGGCTTAACTAAAAACTATGCTATATTTGCATCCGCTTTTGCAAGTAACATTGTTCAGGTGATAGGGATTTGACGTATCCCAAGAGCTTTTGGGAGGTTCGAATACTTTAAGGAATTATAGTGGGGCTCTTAGCTCAGTTGGTTCAGAGCACCTGCCTTACAAGCAGGGGGTCACTGGTTCGAATCCAGTAGGGCCCACATCAATGAAAACAAGGCTTCCGGGAAACCGGGAGCTTTTCTTTTTTAACTTGGGTATAACATAGGTACAACAAACTCTTCAGATTTAAAATTTCAAAAGAATTTAATTATTTGATCTTTAAAAATTTAAAGACGCATAGGATGGTCGGTGACCTAGGTCGCCTAAAAGTCGTCCAGAACTTTCCCATAAAAGGTTAATAACGGAAACTACTAAAAAAGACCAAGAATGGGACACTTCCGGAAAAGAAAATTCACAATTGGTAACATGCCCTTAAAACGGCCGTTTTCTAGAACTGGAAACCATAATGATTTTAGCCATAAATTACGAGATTTCAGGACAAAGCAACCTTAGCCTCCGATAAGGGCCATTTTAAACTAAAAGGGCTTTTTAAGCTTAATCGAGGCATTCTAGGAGTGGGCATTGACGAGTAGGATAATCGGTTTCAAAGGGTATTAACGGCAGAAGAGCGGAGTTAAATATTTAAATTTCCAAATAGCTCGTATGCCCTAATTTATCGGTCTTAGCGGTATGTTAAACTTACCCCAAAGATGTAAGGTTTCAACTATCTTTGCGTATTATAAGATGTGTATATAAGAGTGCGTATTGCGCCCTTAACATAATATTTATGAAAAGGATTATATGAAGCATGCAAAGAAAGTGTCAGAAGAGAAAAGTATTAGTATTGAAAGACCATTAACACGTCACGAAAGTTGGAGAAACCATCGTCGGCACATGGGCTTAAAGCTTATTAAATTTTCTTAAGCACGAAGAATATCAAAGGGGGCGTAAGCCCTCTTTTTTGTTTTCATACCTGATATTATCGTTTTCCTTTTGATTCGCTTTTTGTTTTTTAATATAGAAGTTAATCGAAGAGAGGTTTGAATATTTAGTTGATTGATCCTACACTCTTTTCAATTGACCAATAAGAATAACTGATTTAGTTTATTAGTTGGTCACATATCATAAATTGAAATTTTCTTGCCTATTTGTAACATGGAATCAGCCAATGTTCGATTCCATGAATGATACCATTGGTTGCGAATTGATTGAAGATTTTAATTCTAGAATGTACGGTACTATCAGAAACGAGGTGTAACCCATTATCATCCGATAAAAAGATAATTGAGTGTTTGTTAAGCGTTGTAACCTTTAACCCTTCTGCCCCTGTTTTTGAAATAATTGTTGCCTTGTCATACCTACCATCTATTGCATGTGAAAGAAAAACATCTACAATACCCTTTGTCCCGTTTGTTGTATATACAGCCTCAAGGTATTTGCAGGTTTTTAAGTCGAACTCATTTCCCACTGGTAAAAGGAGAGTGACTGCTTTCAACTCTCTTAGATAACCGAACGCGCCATATGTTTTAAGTATGTCCTCAACTGCATTGAATTCAGGATTTCCTTCTATAATGTCTTCAATGGTATGCAGGTTAGGTAATGACATGCCAGTGGGAATAATGTCGACCACATTTTCGCTTTCAGCAAGCACATCGCTTATCTGGCTATTTTTATCTTCAAAGGCAGTATAATTGCACCCCAAGAACATTATCACAAAAACTATGGCCACCATCCATTTTATGGCTCTTGATCGTGAAAGACTCCAATATGGAAATAAATAGTTGAAACATGTTTCCATTCGCGGATTTACTTTTATGAGCTAATCAAATCCAATACTAACAATGCACTGGTCATAGGACATTATTAAATGAATCCAAAATTGGTCTATTTTTAAGGCGGTTCAGTTTTAATGTTATTTTCACTTCTGGACACTAGAAGTTTTTCAAGTAAAATATATGCTTTAAATGGTCGTACAGATATATCATATTGAACTTTAGATTTGCTTTAATTGAGCTAGTGGTAATGCCGGAATAAGGATTGAGTCACCATTAAGCATAAAAGTTGAATTATTATAAATCACTACTTCGGCTTTTCCTTCGATAATATGGACAAATCTCGCATCAGGGAAATTTTTTTAGTGCCAATATCTTGCAAAAATCAAATGTCAATGCCTGTACTGTACAGGCATTTATAACCTTGATGTTTTTTAGAACTATGGCATTGGAACTGAATTCTAATAGGTTTACCACATTAAACCTGATAGATTCCTCGGCCGAAGCATTCTTCATCCTTGAATAATGAAATTGATGGTCTCTCCACTTCTATTCTGCCGTATTTTTTTTTGCATCGCGCTTTGCCCTTTTGGCCGCCTTTTTTTCTTTGGGCGTGCTAGAGGCCTCTGTTTTTCCTGATTTTTTCTTTCCTTCTTTCTCTTTGGACATTATGTACGTTTTTAGTTTAGATT
>JBATTK010000142.1:0-26068 GCA_049670505.1 Saonia sp. | reverse complement strand
ATAGAAGACAACTGTACGGGGGAGTCGATATCCGTAATATCAAAAACCGAGATTTCATTAAGGTTGAGGTCATCATCGTTATTGACCACAAAAATTTTATTCGTTGATGGGTCAAAGGCGGATATTTCGGCGGAGGCTTCCCCTCCTATCTTTATGGTGGTCCGAAATTTAAAGTTAACATCGAGTCCAGGGCTATCCGGACCATCATCATCCCCTCCGATAAAATCATCGATTTTTTCACAGGAAAATATAAACAACAGGGGTAGTGCATAAAGCACCGGCTTTAAGTAATTTTTCATCTTCGATTGGTTTTAGTCACCAAAGATGGATTTCCCATATGAACTAATGGTTAGCTAAAGGAGAAGGAAAGATTACATATGGTCAGCGATTGTAACCAAAACGTTTCAACTGATTGGGATTGCTGCGCCAATTCTTATTTACCTTTACATAGAGTTCCAAATGGATTTGTTTGTCAAAGAATTTTTCCAAATCCTTACGGGCCTCTACGCCTACCCTTTTCAAGGCACTTCCCCTATGTCCTATAATGATCCCTTTCTGCGAATCTCGTTCTACCATAATAACGGAACGCATCCGAATAATCTTTTCGTCCTCAAAAAATTCCTCCGTTTCTATTTCTACGGAATAGGGAATCTCTTTCTTATAATGTTTCAATATTTTCTCCCGAATGGTCTCGTTTACAAAAAAACGCTCGGGCTTGTCAGTTAATTGATCTTTGGGGTAGAAAGGCGGGGCCTCCGGCAACAATTCGATAATCCGCTCAAAAACTTCCCTTACGTTAAAGTTTTGAAGTGCCGATATGGGGTGCAGTTCCGCCATGGGCACTTGTTGCTGCCAATACTGTATCTGTTCCTCCAAAATCTCCTGCTCGGAGGTATCTATCTTGTTCAGTAATAACAATACGGGAATTTTACTATTTTTTATTTTGTCGAAGAACTTTTCGTCCTTCAACGCTTTTTCCCCTATTTCCACCATATAGAGCAGCACATCGGCGTCTTCGAAGGCCGATTTTACAAAATCCATCATGGAGGATTGCAATTCGTAGGCCGGTTTTATAATCCCCGGCGTGTCCGATAGGATGACCTGAAAATCATCGCCATTGACGATTCCCAAAATGCGGTGCCTCGTAGTCTGCGCCTTGGAAGTGATAATGGACAGCTTTTCTCCAACAAAAGCATTCATTAAAGTAGATTTGCCCACATTGGGATTACCAATTATATTTACAAAGCCGGCTTTATGCATGAATATATTTTAGATAAAGATACCATAAGCCATACAAACCATAGATATTTTTTCATTCTTAATCATATTAAAATAATACAAATATCATTATGAAAAAACTAGTTTTTCCCTTTTTAATCATAAGCAGCCTAACAATTGGATGCAGCTCGGACACCAATGAAATGATTCCCAATGAAGAACCTAATACACAAGGAGAAGACCCAGGGACCCCAGACGAACCTGACGCGCCTAATTCTGACACACCCAACCTTACTTTTTTAAGAGGAGGGAATTTTGGAGGGACAGATAGTGATACCGCTTTTAGCATAGCCAGAACCAACGAAAATGGCTTTGTATTTGCTGGTCGGACGGGTTCTAATGCTTATTTGGTTGGAGCAGATAATGATTTAAATATGCTCTGGGAAAAATCATTTTTAGGCGATGATGGTGTTTTTCATAGTGTTATAAACAGTAACGATGGGAATCTGATTGCCGTAGGCAGTATTAATAATGAAGTATATGTGGTAAAATTTCAAACTAATGGAAATATCATTTGGGAACAAACCCTAGGTGGGAGTCAAGGCGAGTTTGCTCGTGGAATAGTTGAAACAAATGATTTAGGTTTTGTTATTATTGGCTCAACAAACTCTTCTGATGGAATCTTTTCCGACCCTAAAGGAGGAAATGATGCTTTTGCATTAAAACTAGATGCAGAAGGAAATCTTATTTGGTCAAACACCTATGGAGGTTCTCAAACCGACATATTAATTGATTTAATTAATGAAAATGATGGAGGTTTTTTAATTGTAGGATCCACTGCATCCAATGACGGGGATGTAAAAAACAATAAAGGGTTAGAGGATATTTGGATTTTACGTATTAGTTCTAATGGTGAATTACTAAATGAAAATACTATCGGTTCCAGTGGAAATGATTTTGTTAGCGGAATCACTAGTATGCAGAATGGAAACTATGCCATTTCGGCAACGAACAGTCCTATTTTAGATGGTGATGTTACTTTTAGTAATGGAGGCTCAGATGCTTGGATTCTTTTAATAGACCCTTCCTTAAATATAATTGGACAAGCCAATTTTGGTGCAGAAAGGGGAGAAAGTGGCAATCAAATAGTTGAAGTACCCAACGGCGACCTTATATTTATCAGTAACTTTGTTGCATCCAATGCATCCGAAACAAATATACAATCCGACTATTGGGTAGTTCGATTATCACCTAAACTTGAAATAATTGACCAGCTTACACTTGGCGGCAGTGGTTCTGATCTTCCATATGATGCCTTACTATTCGAAGAAAATAGTTTAATCCTCACTGGGGAGTCCATTTCCTCTGACGGAGACATTATTGTAAACAATGGAGGTTTTGATATTTGGTCTGTTATTATAGATATTTCTGGAGAATGAATGTATATCATAATCAACAAATATACGTAGTATAAGCATTCGTTTTAAAAATCCAAAATAATGAAAGAACTATCGTTCAAAGTCTTATATTTCGTCATGCTTTATTTTCTCAAAATAGATTTTCATCTCCTCGTTTACCTTTGGCGCCAAATACAGTACCGCGATCATGTTTGGAATACACATTAAGGCATAGGCGAGGTCTATAAGGTTGATAATCAAATCTACCGATGCTACCGCCGCAAAGGTAATAGTAGCTATGTAATATATATTGAAAAATTTACCAATTCTAGGATTGGTCAAAAACGACAGACATTTTACGCCGTAATAAGAATAGGTAAACAGGGTAGATAATGCGAATGCCGAAACGATAAGCATAAGCAAAACGTCCCCATAACCAAAGAGCATTTTTTCAAATGCGATAAGGGTCATTAGAATTCCGTTGTTTTCCGCTTCCAAATAGGCACCGCTAAGAATAATAACAATAGCCGTGAGCGTACATACAACAATGGTGTCTATAAATGGCCCTAGCATGGATACCAGACCTTCTTGGGTAGGCTCACTGGTTTTGGATTGCCCGTGAAACATAGGAGCACTGCCCAGACCGGCTTCATTGGAAAAAACGGCCCTGCGTACCCCTAAAATAATAAGGCCCCAAAATCCGCCTTTAATAGCAGTTTCAAAATTAAAGGCTTCCGAAAAGATAAGTTGAAAGGAAGAAAATATATCGTTCGGGTTCATTGCCATAATAATTACTACGGCAATAAAATATAGCAACACCATAAAAGGGACTATCGCTGTAGCGACTTTGGCAATTTTTTTAAGACCCCCGAATATGACAAATGAAGTGATGATCGAAAGTAAGATCCCTACCGTCAATTTCCAATTAAACTCCCCCAGATCGGCTATGGTGGTGTTTGGTTCCACTACATTCATAAAAGTTTGGGTAAATTGGTTTACGGTAAACACCCCTAAAAAACCGACGAGTCCGGCAATGCAGAAGAACTGTGCCAAAGGTTTTGCTTTATCCCCCATTCCCTGTGTGATATAGTACATAGGTCCGCCCTGCAAATTACCATTCACATCGGTATCCCGGTACATAATAGCGAGGCTACACGAGTAGAATTTTATGCACATCCCAATAATAGCCGTAACCCAAATCCAAAAAACTACGCCCGGTCCTCCCATGTATATGGCAATGGCCACACCCGAAATATTTCCCAGACCAACCGTTGCGGCCACCGCCGAGGATAGGGCCTGTAGATGACTAACCTCACCGGGGTCATCGGGATCGTCATACTTGCCAGCGGTTATTCCAATGGCATGGCGAAAATGACGGTAAGGGAGGAACTTGGAGTAAAAGGCCAAAAAGAGCCCGCCACCAATAACTAAAAAGAGCATTGCCCATTCCGCGTATGGAATTAAGCTGGATAAAAAATCATTAATGACGTCCATATAACTAGTAAAACCCGAAGATATGGAATTTAGGCAACAGGAAGAAAAAGGAAAATAAATAGGGTATACATTTGGATAAAAGCAGGAAACCGTTGTATCTTTGCCTTCCACATCGCGGGATAGAGCAGTATCCTTCGACTCCGCTCAGGATAAAGTACCTACTTTGGATTGGGCCAAAAATAAAAGTTAAGTGCTCCGTAATGGCACGGTAAACATATATCGCGGGATAGAGCAGTAGGTAGCTCGTCGGGCTCATAACCCGAAGGTCACTGGTTCGAGTCCAGTTCCCGCTACTAGATTAGTCGTAGCCCCCATAAACAGGGGGTTGCGAGATTTTAACGCTGGAAAGCGTGTCAAATTCTCGTCATTAGATGTTTTTTTTACAACTGATATGTCCTATCTGATGTAAAAAAAAAATGTCCATATCCCAAAAAACTAAAAGGTACACCCCATTTGTAGACTATATTCCTGCCGAGGTTCGGGAAAATAAGACTTGGGAGATTGTGTATTATGCTATTGACCCGTGTTCCGGTAACCTGACTAGAGCACGAAATAGGGTCAAGCCGTTAAAAAATATCCGTGACCGAAGGAAATTGGCCAAAAATATGGTCCTTCAGATAAACAAGCGTTTGGATAGGGGATGGAATCCGTTCATAGATGAGAAAAATCATAAAGGCTTTACAAGATTCAAGGTGGTTTCCCGTATATTTTTAGAGCGTACCCAAAAACAAGTTAATAGTAACGACAAGAGGCAGGACACTTATAGGACCTACAAGTCATTTATTAATAACATTAAAATCTACTTGGAGGAAGTTGACGAAGAAGATATATTTTGCATTAAGTTCACTCCCGATTTAGTTAGGGATTTCATAGATTACATCTATTATGATCGTGACAACTCTGCCCGCACACGCAACAACTATCTAAATTTCGTAAAAACCTTTAGTGATTGGATGATCTTGCATGGTTATCTTAACCTCAATCCTACACAAAGAATAGAGCCATTCCCTAAAACAAAGAAAATTAGGTTTGTTTTTCCGCATGAGGTCAGAATAGAAATATTTGAATACCTAAAATCAAAATCAAGCGGTTACTATGTGCTCTGTCTTCTGTGCTACTACTGCCTCATCAGGAGAACTGAGCTTACAAAACTGAAAGTTAGGGACGTTTTCTTAAAAAATGGGACCATTTATATTTCCAGTAATGTCGCCAAGAACAAAAAGAGCCTTCCGGTCACAATACCCAATGCCATCCTTCATACATTGGCACAACATATTAGAAAAGCAAATTCCAGTGATTTTCTGTTTTCAAAAAATTATTTGCCCGGAACAAATCCGATAAACCCTAAAAAAATTAGCGATGAGTGGCGCAAAATAAGAACGGCTATGAAACTTCCAACATTCTATCAATGGTATTCGTTAAAGGACACCGGGATTACAAACCTATTGCGGGCCGGTGTTCCTTTGATCGCCGTCCGTGACCAGGCAAGGCACCAAAGTAGCGTTCAAACAGATGCATATACACCAAAAGAAATACTTAAGGCAAATGAAAGCATCAGGAACGCAAAAATTTAGAAGCTTTCGGATTCCTGGTCCACCTTCCAAGTTTCGTCGTTCACAAGACGTTTCCTTATTTTCTTGATCAAGTGCTTTTTGTTGTATTTAAATATCCCCTTCTTGAGGTCAAAGGACTGGTGTATCGAAGCTTCAAAAGTATCCTTGAACAATTCGGCATTTGCGCGAAAAGACAGGAAAACCTTATGGAACCTATCATAGATATTTTGAAGACTTATTCCATTGCCGTTTAAAGCGTCCCTTAAAATAGGCTGATCGTTGACCAGTCCATCATAGATGCCTACTAGCAATTTGGCATCCGAATCTTCAGGGAAAACACCGGTAACAACGGACTCGTTTTCCGATACGGTTATGGGCTGTACTTCAAAAGGGATTTTTTCAATTTCATTGTCGGTAAAATCCGTATCGTTATAGACCTGTCCCGTTTTGGCCACCAATACTTGTTTTCCATTAGGATAGGAAAGCCTAAAAAGATTATTACTGTCCAGTCTTCTGCGCTTGCCCTCTACTTCGAGTCCCGAATGGTCCTCAAAAATTAGATTTTGAATAACATCGTCCAAATAATTGATGTACACCGAGTTTTCATAATAGGTGACTTCCAGGTTGAGCCAAGTTTTTACAATATTAAAAAGGGTCCTAAAGTTCATGTTGGGAACAAAACTGGACAGGGAATATTCTTGCGGATATTCGTTGACGGTACCACCTTTGAGGTTAAAGGAAAAGGAGTTTAGGGCAGCAATCGTATTCGTTTGCTCGGAGATTCTTAACGAAACCTTCACTTCCTCGAAGGTACTTGTGTCTACCAAGTTCAATACTAGCTCATCGTCCAGGTTCAATGCCTGGTCCTGTACGTTGACCGAAAATAGGACCGAACTTCCATAGGTTATTTTTAAGTTAAAATCCTGGGCGATTCCCTTGGGAAAATCCAGTTTATAATTTATGAGATATGTACCTTCGCTTGCCGGTGTTACCGTAAATTCATAAACATTAATGGTCTTATTGCCCACTGTCTCCTGAGCATCCGGAAACTCGAACTGCCAAAACCTCCTTTGCAAGGGGTCCACATAAAACTCAAAAAACGTTTTTGGAATAATTACTAGCTTCTGCATCAGGGCATCGTTGGCAAACTTTCCCCGGAGCTCCAATCCCTCGGTCGAAAATCCCAGCCTTAGGATTTCCAAGAGATACGGTGCCGGTGCCATTACATTACGGTTGTAGGTGACTTGCTCCCCATTTTCCGTTACCAAAGAATTGCTGGGATAGCTGAATCCCGTGTAGTTGTTTACGAAGAGCTGAAATTTTTCATAATTGGTATCCCCCCGGATCTCCGGCCGGTATATCTTTGGAAAGTTATGCGTTGCCTCAGGATAGGATTTTTGGAGCTGGACCTTGGCAAAATTAAGTAATGAACCTCCCGTATCGATAATAGGCCATGGCAATTGGCTCAGCTTTTTATCAAAAAGCGATAAAGTTTCCTTTCCATAGAAAAACTTAAGTTCCACCTTGTTTTTCAGAACTTCGTTTATTGCTATGTATGCATCGAAAAAATCATTCTCGACAATGAGGTACCCAGGTATTTTGATTTTATGATCCGCTATATTGTCAATGTTTACCAATCCCAATTTGTCCGCAACATCATCGTCCAAATCGATGGAGATGGGAAATGTATAATTCTTGCTTATTCCCTGATTAAAGTAATCGGACTCCTCGTTGAACGTTAATCCATAGCTTGTAAGGTCAATTTCATAACCGTCCAGCGTTTGAAAAGTGATCATACTATGGCCTTTTTGAATTTTAACTGATATGCATCGATGTGGTTTCTGGTCCTGTACACCTGTAATCTTCTAGTAACGAGTACTACTTCTACCGGAGTATTGTCCACGTAGAAAAAAAAGCGTTTTGAATACAGGACTTTTTTTAGCCAATCCACTTCTTCCCTGGTCTGAATAAATCCGGTATTCAAGGTAAACTCGGTGTCCTCGTCCGCTTCCAGAATACGGGACTGGTTCTTGCCATCTTTGGATTTTGAGGACAGTTTTTGTTTTACAACTGCGTTCTCTATAAGTTCACCGGTAGTTTCAAAAAATTCATATGTACCCCATTCGTTCTCAAAGGCGATGGTATTAACTTCCACATAATCGTTATCTATTTGTACAATTATATTTTGGCCCCCAAAGGCAACGTTCAGGACATCCCCTTGTGACAATGGATATTGGGAGAGGTTAAGCAATAATGAATATACGTACAAGTCGTTCGCCAGGCCCACATTTATCGTAGCTGTTACCGCGCCGGTAAGTTCGGCTGCAGACGGTGCACTTTGTGAGAGTATCGTTAGCTGTAGAACCGCCTGGTTGGAGACCGTTATTTTCTGCGGTATAAAGCAAAGCCTGTTCGGAACGGATGGCGTCCTTCCTTTTAGAAACCTAAGATTGGTATAATTGGCAACGTTCACCGTAACACCTGTAAACCTGCCCTCTTCAAAAGCGGTGATATTGTACCTTACCGGTTGTATGTCGTTCTTGATCCTGGAAGCAAAATCGTTGGTAGGTATAATCGAAGGCAAAAGAAAAGGGGTTTCCAGACCTATAAAGGCTTTTGCGATTCCCCTGAAATAAGGCTGCTTTATGGGATAATTATTGGTTTCCTGACCGGTGGAGGCTTCTACGGTCAATACCAGATATGAATTCTGGGTAACGCTACCCGCCGAAAACACAATCCTGTCATCGGCAAAATATTGTGCGTTGTTCTGCAGTCCTTCTACCGCATAACTTACCACCCTTAGGATTATGTACGCTTTTTTTATTACCCCGTTGGAGGTTACAGTAATGTCCGCTTGGTATACTCCTATGCTCAGTGCGATACTATTTACCGAAACATTGATATCCGTTATTCCTGAATTGCCATTGTTTTGGGACAATACCAACCAAGATTCGGAGCTGATCGCTGACCAATCGTTTCCGGAGTCTATGTTCAACAACTTTTGGACAGGATTGGCAACACCTTGCTGTGACAAAAATTCCAAATTCTGAGGGTTCAGAAAAACAAAATTATCGCCTGTCTGGGCCGTAGTAACGGTCAACAATATGGTGATGTCCCTTGAAAAAATACCATCGTTTACGGTAACCGTAGCTTCATATACCCCAAAACTTAACGAAGATGGATCAACGCCTATCTGAACCGTTGAATTCAAGGAGCCGTTGATTGCAGAAAGACTTATCCAAGATTGGTTCTTGGTGACGTTCCAATTGTTCTCCGAGACTATCTGTAATGGCTTAGTGGCCGGTATGGCATCGCCTTCATTATAATCAAAGGTCATCACCGTAGGGGAAACGTCCAAAATAATCGTATCCTGCAACTGCAGCGTAACCGTGTAGTTGCCGGTAATGGGGCTTATGTCCGGAGGGGATGTTGAGAAATTCCCAAATTCAAAACCGATAATCGCTGTATAGTTGCCGGGCGGTAACGTATCGGCTACACTTTTTTTGATCCTTAAAAACCGGCTGGCCGTTAGATTAGGATAATCATAGCTTAGGTTTACCGCCTCCAACCAATTGGGAAGGTTGGTAGCGGCGAAATAATTGGTAGTACTTAGAATATTCGCTGTAACCTGTACGGGCACGGGAATAGAAGTATATTTCTTATAGGTAAAGTTTACCGGTGGTGCTGGTGTTATAGGCATTTTAGTTTCCTTGAGATTCTTTTATTGTATCGTCCAATTTTTCCGCTAATTCCCTTCTTTCAATTTCGGAATTAAGCGTGTATTCTATCCTCAGCCCTCTGTCCAAATGATCATTAAGGCGGTTTACGGCAACGGTCAATACTTCCATCGTATAGGAATCCGTTCCCAGGGAAGCTTCTCCCGTGTCCGTCAACTCTCCCCCGTTGTTCAATGAGGGTAGCGCCTGTCTTCTCTTACCCTCCAAGTATTGGATGATGGCCGGAACCTCGGGATCTTTCCTTACGAACCTAGGTACCACATACTCCTCCGGATGCAATACGGCCAACCTCCCACCACGCCCATCAACGCCTCCTGCGCTCGGGCCGTCAAAGGTTTCACCGCCGTCCCTAAATCCCTTTATGGCGGTTGAAGCAATCGTTATCAGACCTGTGGCCGTTCTAATTTTAGATGCTGCCAGCAAGGGAGTAAGCACAGGAGGAAACGCTCCCCATGCTGCTGAAATTTTTGCCCTTTCGGCTATGCCGTCCACAACGACCCTTGCGGCGGCAACAGCCTTTTCCCCAAGGAACAAAGCTCTATAAATGCTAGAGGATTCATCGAAAAATCCTTGCAGGGCGGAAATACCTACATCCAATAGTTCTCTTTTTGCCGCCTGCAGTTCGGATTCCGCCTTTATCTGCGCATTTTTGTATTTGGCATCCTGCTTGGCAATTTTATCAAGGGATTCCTGGTTCTTTTTTTCACGTATCAGCGTAAACTTATCCCTGATGGCCTGTATTTCCGTTTCCTTGGCCTCTTCCAATTGTGCTTTTAATGCCAGCTCTTCCTCGGAAAGTTGTGCCTCCAGTTCATTGGTCAGTCCGGCCTCTTCCGCGAGTTTTGCAAACTTGTTTTCCAAACGTAGAATTTCCTCTTCTTCCGCGCGTTGGTCCTCCTCTAATTTTTTAAGCTGCTTTCTGATGTCCTCTTCTTCCTCCAACTGCCTTAAAAACTCCAGCAATTTTTTACGGGAATCCAATATTTTCTGATCTTCCTTGGAAAGCTTTCCACTGCCACCGGTTTGATTGTCCTCTGTGATACTCCTGTTTTCTTGGTCCGTTGCGGAAGACTCTTCATTGAAATCCCCAAGGGACTTTCGTTCCAGTTTGAACCCGCCTTCCAGTGCTTTTTTTATCTCGGCGGCATCTGCCCTTGCCTTTTCCTTTATTTCATCGAACGCGTTCTTAGTGGTAAGAATACCCTTGCTGAGTCCTTCCCTTATTTTCTCGGGATCCAATGTAAAAACCCCTTCTATAACGTCCCCAAAACCACTAAAGGCCGTTTTCGTGTTTCTGATCAGAATTCCGATAATCTCGAATTGCAGGGTAGCTGCAATACCTATTCCGCTTAGAAGGGCAGAGAATGTCCTGCTTTCATTATTAAGGTCTACAAACCAGTTATAGACGTCCACTCCTGCCGTTAGGATGTCGATCAATATTTTCGTTCCAAAAAGTTTCGCCTTGTCTATCAAAAGTCCGAACCCTTTGTCACCTGTGGCAAAAATTGCTGATGTTATCTGCTTTAACTCTTTATTGGCCCTTACTTGATCTTGAATAATTTTTTCGCTCTCGGTCAACTCCCTCTGATTTTGGACTATTGCCGTATTGTAAGCCTCGAAAATTTTCAGGGCGCCGCCGGCATCTTCTCCGGCACCTTTAAAAAGGTCGGCCGTAAGCTGTGCGTTCTGCTGAATATTGATGTTACTTTTTTCCGCTTCCAGGGAGATTTCTTCCAAGGCTTCCTTGGATGTCAACTGCCCTGTACGCACCTGTTTCAATATCCTTTCTGTAAAGGGGGCTCCAAAAGCGTTGATCAGGGCATCCCTGGTAGTATCGGTCTGTTCCTTAATGGCAAGATCAAACTCCTTTATGGCGTCCGGAAACTTATCGCTGTAAATGCCTAGGTCAAATCCTGTGGAAATTATGCGCCCGAATTCTTCTGCAGAAAATCCCGCCTGTTTAAAGAATGTTGGGTACTCGTTTAGGCTCTGGAAAAATTCATCGTTTTTCTTCTGCCCCCTCACCAATTGGTTTTCCAACAAATCAAAGGCTTCGGTGAAGGTTATTCCAAATTGTTGCACTAGGGAGTTGGCGGTAAGTTGTGTTTCCTGAAAATCGACACCGAATGTTTTTACAAGGGCCTCGGTCCTTATTCTTGCCTGGTCCGCTGCCGCATCCGTTAGTCCCGTGAGCTGTGTAGTAAGCCTTATGGCGGTAACTACTTGCTGGTTATAGTCGAACCACTTTTTTGCGGCGGCACCTACGCCGACAAGTAGGGCTATCGTGGCCCCAATGGGAGTGGCGATAAAGGCCAGAGCGGCCTTGGTAGCACCTCTTATTCCAGTTCTTACTCCGTTGAAACCTTCTTTTATCTGAAGGATATCCCCGCTCTTGAATCCCCTGATCAAGGTACTGAAACTGCCGGTAAAATTGGAAAGCGCTTCTTCCGACTTGGATATGCCGGCCTCGGTAAGCTTTGTATCCTTGCGGAATTTTTTCTGCGCGTCCGTTGCCTCCTTAAGTTCCGTTTCCAGCTTGGCAACTTCAGCATTATATTCCTTGAATTTGTCCGTGCCCTCGATTTGGCGGTTGGCCAATGCACGGAACTTGGACAGATTTTTGCGCAAATTGGTTATTGTGGCATCTACTTCCTGGCCATTTATAAAGATCTTTAACCGCCTTGTAATGGGAGTATCCGCCATTAGAACCTAATGTTTCTGGTTATTTCCTCTGCGCGAATGGCGCCTATCTCGTCTAAAAGTTTGTCCAAAGCCCTGGTCTTAGCAAAAAGCTTGTCAAAGTGCAGAAAGGGTTTCATTGACATTGCAACGCCATTTTTCTTGATTCCCTCAAAACCATAATGCTGCTTAAATATGTAATGGGGCGTTATAACGGCAAGGTGGTCCAAGGTCCCGAAACTGGTTATTGTCGTAATCTTTGTATTCTTAAAAAGCTGTGACCCGGATTTTATGGATAACGTACCCAAAATTGTGCGCAAATCCCTTCGGAGTGTTCTTGCGGCCTTTTGACCCGCTTTCCTTTCCTGTTGTACTACATCCGGTGCATATAGATCGCTCATACATGCAAGTTGGAAAAAGGAACAGGGGCAAAAAAGGACATGAAAGATTTATAAATTTGCCATAGACAATCCGCCTTTTTCGTAGTTATTCCATATTTTTAGAAAATGTCCAACTTTCCAGAACAAGAAGATTGCAATGTAACCGAATTCCGTGTCCGTTCATGGGTATTACAGGCTTTGAAAGGGGAAGTTTTTTTAATGGTAAAGCATCCTGATCAAAAAAGGAGGATAGCGATAAAAAACGGTATCCTTGAAGTGAAGGGGAAGGATATCGATCGGACAGAGGAAAATTTAATTCGCATCTTTCAGGAACTTACAATGCTATACAAGAATATAACGGTAGATGATCATATCTATCTTTTCGGGCGTGGCAAATGGGACAAGTATAGGTTATGATCTTTTTCCGAACCTTAGCCACAAAAAGAAAGCGGCCAACAAAGTAATACCCCCGAACAACAATGGCCACGGTGAAACCCTTTTCACATTGGAATCGGTCGAACGGGTTCTTTTGCTAGACCTGTCCGATGTTTTTGATTCGTCCTTAAAATCGGTGCGGGAATTGTCATTCGTTATTTTAGATTCGGCTCTATGCTTTTTTTCTTTGGTCAGTTTGGCATTGGTCAGTTTGGTCCTGCCGTTCTCCTTTTCAACGATTGCCGGCTTTGTCGGGTCTATGGGTTCATAGGTTTCTACATATTCAAAATCCTGGATTTTTGACGATACGGAAATATCGTTCCGTGTAGTAACGGCGATGTCCTTATTGTCCAGGACTACTTTTTTCTCGTTAATACGATCGATAAGTTTTTTTTTACTGCCGCATGATGAAGCCAGTAGCATTAATATGACAGCTGCAGCAAAAAACAGATATGGTATTAGCTTTTTCATGCTTCAATATTTGGGCATTCAATTGTTTGCCCTTTTAGTTCATGAGTACAATCGGACAGGTATTGTATCTTTCCGTCCTTTAAAAAATAATGGCACCTTCGTTCTTCGTTACTTTCTCCCCAAGCATATCTTACAAGCATGGAAGGAGAAAAACTAGGGATTTCGGGAGATTCGTTGAACGACCATCTTTTGTCAAAAGCGTGATGCATTTTGCATCCCGGACAATAATGTTGCCAACTACAAAACTTGCCGTTTTGATCGAAGACTTTTTCTACTTTCTTCATCTCAAATAGCTTAATTGAAAATGCATGCCATCTTTTCTCTTCCAAAATCCTCCCCATTCAAAATCCGCATCAAAAAAACATTGCACCAGTTCCATGGGCATTTGAGGTTCCTTTCCCAATCCGTTCCAAGCGGCGTTAATGTCAATTGCAATCCCCCAGGAGTGCAACGACCACGATCTATAGCCTCTCATCCTACGAATGTTGAAACATCCGTCCCAGGTCTTCACCAGATGTGAAAGCCGCCTATCGATAATATTCAGAAAAGCCACCTCCAATGGAACTATCATTTCCCTGTTGCAGTAGATCCGCCTTGGAATGGCCGGAATGTTTTCCCAAATGTATTTGGGGACATCCCAAACGACCATATAGGAACCCTCGTCATGCGTGGTAGAAGGGTCTCCCCATTTGTCCAGACATTGCCTACTGGTTACCATAAATAGAACAATTTTCGCAATGTCCAGCCTAGCAAGCTAACCACGGCAAAACCGAACAATATCCATTTAATCGGGGCGTTCTCCCCTTTGCTCAACCATTTGAATAGTTTTCTCATCATTTTCGTTTTTTGCGGTTCAAATATTTTCTTAACCTATAGCTCAGATAGGTACCTATAAGCATTGCGGAAACGGTTACGGCTACCTTATGGAAATCCGCAAAGTAGTCTATCTCGTAGATCCAATCGAAACTAATGCCGGCCATATATCCCCATGCCAGGATCCAAAGCCATTGTACCAGGTCGATCAACGAGTAAAGAAATGATAGGAGAATGTTTCTATATGGCATATCATTGTTCATGTTTCTTGTTTATTTTCTTTTTGCTAGCTGCGTTCGCGGCTAGGGCCAAGGCCCATCCAAGCGCAATATTGGCCGCCGGTTCATTGGACACGTCCAGACCTATCAAGGTCTTTATAGCGGTTCCCGCCTCCGGGCTTACCGCCAGTATGATGGACAAAAGGACCAGCATAAACGCCACCCAGATAACAAAGGGTTTGTTGTGCCCCCAAAATATGGACCAACTGAAATTCCTTAAATACTCCCTTACGCCCCATCCTATGAAAAGTGCGGTCCCTGTAAACCCAAGGAGAAGGTTTAGACCTGCTTGTATCAAAATTTCACCTGCTTCCATAAAATTTGCTATTAAATTTCATTTTCTTTAGTTGGCGATCAATACCGCTGCCGCCGATTTCTTTTTGACTTGTAGGCCCGTATCGAAAAATACCAGGTCACTGGGCGGCTCAGGGTAGAACAACGAGCCATCATCCAGCACTTTTCTATTGTATAAAAGGAAACCGGCAAAGGAGAAATGCTCCTGATTGGCCTCCACGTTGTCCTCCATGGATGCCTGGAGAGTTTCGTTAAATTGACCGATTACAAAGTATTCCTGGGCACCCTCGTTTTCAAGTTGCTGCACCGCTCCCGTACCGTTCACGAATTCGTTGATATTCCAAGACGAATAGCTTACCCAAACATTGTCTATCATCCCTTGGGCAATTGCCGACATATCGGCCTGGGTGAAATGCGCCCCGAGGATGTACATCGTGTAAACATTGTTCACGAAATCCCCGGCATGATTGACATCGTGAACCTTTGTGGCCGTTCCGGTCCAGTTCTGGTACCAGGAATTCGTATCCGTGAGGTTCAGGGCCGGCATGCTGTCCGAATTGCCCCTAAGCAAGTATTGTATGTTATTTTGCGGTGCCGGATAGTTCGGCATTCCCGCATATGCAATGTTCTGCCAGATTTCACGGTATATAGGATCCGCGTTTGAAGTGAGATAGTCAAGGCAGTAATATATCACCATATTGTGGCTCGCTAGGTGCAGATTGCTACGGTACACATGTGCATTGATATTGTTCTGCCGCCACTTTTCGGCTATGTTGGTCTCCAAAAAGGCCAGAGTGTTATTGTACCATGTAGTCAAACCTTGAGCGGCTACGAAATTGGGGGAGTCATAAAGCACTGTAAGCAGATATGCAACATGACGCCATGAGTAGATTTCCCAGAGATTCGTCCCATTAGCGGCCCTATTGGCCCCATATGAAGCAGCCGAGGGCCATCCCAAAAAACCTGCATTGGCACCACCCGAAAGAGTGACGGCATTGGAAACCATGTTGTCTATGATTTCCTTTGCCCTGTTGAATTAGGTAATATCCCCCGTAGCTTGCCAGACACCTATAAGTGCCTTTAACCAATCCGCCAATCTGTAGTACTCCTGTTCGGAACCGGAGGTAAGGCTTCCAAAGATCGGGTTTTTGTTGGGGGAGGTCGCATTTGCCCCTGTAGTGGCGTCAGTGTATGCGGTATCAAAAAAAGTCTTCAGCTCTACAACGGTCTTCGCCGGCGGAACAATGTCCATGGATAAAAAAAACAATATAAATAGGATTATAGGTTTCATATCAGTTTTGATAGATTACATAGTTGGTGACATACATGTCGTCGCTTCCCGTGTTGACGTTCCAACCAGGGACAATCCTGGCTATGGGATTTACGATATCGGCCTGCCAGGTGATACTGATTTTCGTCCATTCACCTATTGTCAAAGTAGGGTTGATGTCGGCATCCACGGTCTGGTCGATACGTAGCCTTAACGATCCGGTAGTGCTGTCCTTTCGTACCCATACTTCCAGTGTATAGAATTCATCTATGGTCAAATCCACGCCGATGTTGGCAAAATCGAGATACAATCCGTTGTAGCTTTTGTCGTCCACTTCGTTGAACCGTAATGATCCGGTCGCCCCGCCGGTTACGGTCGGATGTTCGGTCGAATTGCTGATATTGTCCACGGCGATGCCGTTCTGTTCCGTGAAGCTTCCGATACTGATTGCCGAGAAGTTATCGGCGTTCGCCCCGGACGCCTCCGTATATAGGTTGTTGGGGGCATACGATGTGGAGAAAGGTTTTACCGCCCCGATCACGCTGAAAAGATTTGGCCCGATCCTAGTTATCCCTGCCGCATTAAGGCTGTCCAAGATAAAACCCTGGGTTATAGGGGCGGTACCGTTGCCTACGAAGGTGACTCCGGTACCCGGAACAAATGTCATGGTCGCATCTATGTCGGTAGGCTGGAAAGTGCCGGTCGTTTCACTGGTCACCGTATTAGGGACCGTTAGCGTATAGTCCCCGGTCGTAACATTGAAAGAGGTCTTTCCCCGATTTGGGGTGACGGTGGGAGCGAAGTTTTCATTGTTCAAGGTAGCATCCGCGGATATGGTCACCACATGTTTTTTACCGTTGTTTTCGTTAATCTCCGATTGCACCATCAGATAATCATAGATATCATCCTTGGTGGCTGCAGTTGGATTTCCGTCCCAACCGGGATCCAAGGGATCCAAGGGAATGGTAATGCTCTCGAAAAACTCTACCTGGCCACCTCCGGAAAACTCCGCCATATCGGACTGCCCTGAAATGATCTTTAAAGAAAACCCGGGGGAAACGTCTATAATCCTATCCGCGTCTATACCTTGGTTAGAGTTTTCTAATGTACCCGAACCGATGGCCGCATTTAGTTTTTCAAGTTCCGCTTGTGCATTGGCTTCCGTTACCCCGTTCTGTATAGTTGTAGGAACCTCCGCCGCTGTCTGGTCGTCGGTTCCACCTCCAACACCTCCATAAAGAGCATCGGCCGCACCTTTAGTGAGAACATCAAAATTCCCGGTAGCCGTTCCATCTGGATTGAATTTATATACACCGTCATAATTAGAAGACCCTGCTACATCGTTGACCGATAACCAATAATCACTGGCTATCGAACTCATAATCCAAGTCCTATCGCTTGGGTTTCCCCCTTTGGTAAAAAAAGAAAAGGAATAAACACGGGCCAAAAAATCAGCATCTCCACCAAGATTATAGGGTGCAAGGCCATCGGTTCCTATATTCCTATCAATGGGTGTGCCCCATGAAAAGTTTGAAATAGTCGGTTTATTTGTCAGGTCGTTATAATCTCCACTGAAATCATTTGTACTGTCAGTATCCAGATTCGGGTATAGTACGGTCAGCCAGGATTGAAGGTTCACGTTGTTGCCAGGTGTCAAGGGGTTTGTTAGGGTAAGGACGTTCCCGGTCAAATCTAAATTAGAAGAAGTGCCTCCACCAAGACCGGAAGTAAAATCAGCGTAAGAGATTCCACGAACTATGCCATCTACCTTGGATATCAAAACGGTGTCCGTTGCCGATATTGTTGTCTCCTGAGGTTTTTTGGGAAAATTGGGATACCCCTCCTTGGTTACCCTTACCTGGCATACGGCCGAAACCGATACCAGTAAAATCAGTAATGCTAGCAGTTTTTTCATTTCTTTGGTTTTATATTGAGCTCCCCGTTTTCAATGGTAATTTCAAAGTCCCCGATTTCCAGGGATTTTGTTTTTATTTTTGTCCTTGATTTGAATCTATCGTACAATAGATAGGCTATACATATAGCCAGGAAGAAAATCGCAATCGTTAAAAATTCGTTCATAATTCCCTAGTTATCGAGTTTACGGAATAACTTTCCAGTTTGGTGGGGTCCGGACCCTCATAGGTTCCGGAGACTATAAGATGCGGGTCTCCATTTACGTCCGTTACTTCTACATTGGTTACGTCCCCTGTAACCACTATTTTTGTCGTCGTTGTTGTAGATGTGGTTTCCTGTAGTACCCAATCGTTATCTGTGGTATCCCACAACGCTATTCGGGCATCCGTACCGATACCTGCATCTATGACCGCATAGGCACCGTCTTCCCCAGCGGGATAGGCGGCCTGTAACAATAACAAAGAGGTGAAAACCCCATAATTGGGATTGGCATCCCCACCTCCCGTAAGGGCATCTATTCTGTCGGCATGATCATCAAAAATCTGCCCCATCTCCACAAAATCCTCTGCGGTAGCCTCCGTTGCCCTGTCACCGACCGGACGTACATTGGACTTGTTCTTTAATAACGCGCTTGGCTTTAATGCGGGCATCTTGCTATTTTTATCAAAATTTGTTTTTTATCCATTTTTAAAAAAGGACATTAAAACGATACTATACTCTTTGTGTTCTTGGGGTTTATAAAAGAAGGACCCGTTTTAGTCTCATAATCCGGAAAATCCCCCGGGTTCGCCGCCACCAATTTTAGGGCGCTCTTTAAATACTCTTCCGCGGCCACCAACCTTTCATTTTTTATACGGTACAATTGGGCCTCTTCCAAGGTTTTGGTCCTATATCCGGGAAACTCCTCCAGCTTTTCATAGATGCCGTTGGAGGTAAGTTCAAAAGTGCCGCTATGGATCGCCTTGTAAACGGTGAAGTTCACCTGTGCGGCCTGCATCAGGTCCAATACCATGTACTTTACCCCGCCCGCAAGCTCCAACGAAAGTGTATTCAAGGGCTTTGCGGTGAAGTTGATTGTAGCAATGGTCGCCTCGTTCATGACCGGCTTAAAAAATTGGTGGTGGGCCTCTAGCATATAGGGGCGCAATGCCAAAAATGTACGCCGGCTGTTGGAGATGTTGAACCAGCGGTTAAAGGTATCTGTACGTTTTACAAAAAGTTCCTTGAAAATGGTATACCCGTCCGTGCCCTTCCAGGAAGCGAATTCCGCGTCATTGGCTTCCATGATCTTAAGCGCCTCGTCCAGGGCCGTAAAGCCGGCGTCCAGAAAAGACCGGCGCAGATCCCTTATCTGCCACCATTCGGCAGCCTTATAGTTGTCGCCTTGGGCAACGGAAACCCCACTGTCCGTTACCTGAACATTGGCCAAGGGCAAATACAGGAACCAGGCCAAATTGGCGGATGCCTCCAACAATAGTTCATATACCTTTTTGGGATTGGCTTCCGCAGGATCCCCGCCCGAATAGGTATCATAAAGTGCATCCCCGACCAAAGTTTTTATATACTTCCTATCCGCTTGGATCACATATGGGCTTAAGCTCTCCCATTCCATGTTTTTGTTTACGGAGACATATTTTTTTACATCTTCTATGCTTTTTAACAGGGTGGCCATTATATTCCGTTTTGTACACCGGTGGGGTTGGCATCCAGTGTGGTTAATACCGTGTTCGCAAAATCCGCCTCCAGTTCTTCGGGCCAGCCATTATAGTCGCGTAGCAACTGCCATGGTTCCAGGGATATTTCCCTCTTGCTCTTAAAAAGGGATGTCAGAATGCTGAAAGCCTCGCGTTTATCGCTACCGCTACCGGTGTTCATTTTGCCGCCCGGGATTCCCGCCCCGACTATGGAGGGATCTACCCCCTGGGCGAACATGATCTCCGAGTTGGCCGCGGAAGCTTCCGGCAGGTAACTGCCATCTTTCAGCACATCGTCTATGGGCGTTACCTCTATACCCTTTACCCAATTACCGTTCATGTCCTTGTACACCACGGACTGTATGGACTTGCCCGCATTTTCGTTGCCGCTTAGATGATCGTCTATGGCTTCGGTAAGTTGGTCCCGAAGCTCCTTTTTCTTTTCGGCGGTATAGTCCTCCCATTCGTTCTTGTACATCCTAAGGAAATACTCCTCCGAGATGTAGACCATATACTTAAGGTTCAGCTGGTTTTTGAAGAGGCTTTTTTTGTATTCGGGTATTGAGTTGGCGACTTCCATCCATCCGTTATGGTATACCGCGTGCCAATCCACCTCGGGATAATACGTTTCCGTCATCAGCGGGTAGAAGATGGGCATGATGAATTTATGGATACGCTTCTTCTTACAGTATTCCTTGATCTGCTCCGCGTGCCAATAGCTATCTATGGCCGGGACTTTCTGCACATATTCGCTGCTTTCGTTGGTATACGGCCCCCAATTATGGGAGAAGTAGACGTTTTCTATGAGTCCGGTCCTTTCGTTTATTTTTTCGTACCTACATTTGGCGGTGGGCTGTCTGCGAAGGCTCACCACTTTATTGAAATCCTTTGACAGGATGAATTCCGGAAAGGCCAGGTAATAGGTTTCCAGATCGGCAATGCTCTCCGTCCAAAAACGGTTGAGCTTGCACTGTCTGAAGAAGGTGTTCATTTCCGAATAGTCCTTTACGGATACCATTTTCTTGTTCCGTTTGCCTTCCACAACTTCATCCTTGTATAGATGAAGCCCCTGACCGTAGTGTGTGGAGCGTAATACCCTTAGGCCGGCACCACCGGCACCGTTTAGGTTCAACGCTTTTTTAAAGTTCTGTGGATATTGGTTGTCATCGCCCCACTTGGCGATCTTGCCGGAAGTCTTGTCCTCCGGGTTTATTATGGTGTGCCCGTCCTTTACCTTTCCAAAGGCAAAGGCCGCCTTGCTTCCATGACCAAAGGCCACATCCCCGTAATAGGTTATCCTAGACATTAATAGATTACTTTTTTGCCGTTGAACTCTATGATGAAACGGATTTTGATTTTAACGATATCCCCACCGGGTATCACCTTTATATTCCTTGTTTTATTCTCAAAATGGTCGGGGGGTTTCTTGAATTCGGCCTTTTTCCTGGGCGCCGTTCTGAGCGATCGGACGCTATCCGCATTAGGATTTTCCTCCTTCATTACCATCTTGGCCTTAGGGTAGTGGTTGAGTTTGCCCCCTTTCCCGGAATATTTTTGAAACGTGCGGACCTTGATGTCAAAAGGAACGGCCCTACCGTCCCCGTCCAAGGTTCTCATTTGCCTGAGCACGTCCTGTAAGTAAATGGTATCCCCTGCCATATAAGCAAGTTGGGAAAAGAGAGCAAGGGAAAAAAGGACATGAAAAAACCCTCAAGGATTTGAGGGTTTTTTGAATTTGGGCAATCCGAAATCTAATTTATAAACCTACGGTGCAAAGGCGGGATCCATTCCTTACGTATTCCGATCTGGCAAGTGACTATTGGAACTCTTTCATCTAGGCATACAATATGGAGGTCCTTCTCTTTTAAAAACTCCCGCATGGGTGTCAACAACTCTCGGCTTATCTTGAATTCTAAAATAAAAGAGGATGGTGTAGGCTGACTGTTTGTTCTTGCTTCTAGCTCAGACCAAAGAGTGATGATATTCTCCCTAATTTCCGAATTCGTCAATACCATATGACAAATGTAATCAATTTTCAAATCTTGATTATTGACAGTAACCTCTTTGTTTGTTTCCTTGCTGGACGAGATCTCTACATCAACGGCGCTGGCATTCACAATGAACACTAGGCAAAATAGAATTGATAGAATGTTTTTCATAATAATTAAATGTTTTTGTTTCCACTAAATAAGGAAACTTACATTTTTATAAAAAGGACATTGGTCTTATTAGCAGATAGAGGGGCCGTCTAACCAGTCCGCAGGGTCTACCCTTAAGGGTTCGTTCCCCTTGATTTCCCCTACGAAACGGTAGCCGTATAGCCTTTCGTTGAACACGGGCCCTACTTTGGAATAGTTGATATCCTCTACTTTAAAACGATTATATAGAAAGTGATCCGGCAGGGATGAATCGTGTTTCATACGGGCAATTATCTTTAACCCGATTTCCTCTGCCGAATTCAGTTTTGTGTTCTGGTCATCATAGTCCCCTTTGCCCGGTTTGTCGTAAACGGTAAATGCAAAGGTGCGTGCGTTTACTGAAGATTGTACATTGCTGTCCGAAAAGTCCCCTTCATGGGATTCCAATACCAGACAGGGTAAATCCGCCTTGCTTCTGAACGCCCCTTGTATTTCGGTAAGGTCCATACGGAAAAAATCGTTCAAGGCTATTAAATTATTGGCCAGATCGGTAAAATAACCTACTATGATGGCGTGGCTTACGATGCTCATTTTTTCTTTTTTCTAAGGTTCTTCATGTCGGTGTTAACGATGTTCAGGAAGTCGTACATATTAACATTGTTGGAACGCTCCAACTTGGAGGGATCTCCCTCTATCTTGTCCAGGATTATTTCCCCGAAGCTTATATATTTTTGCTGTTTCGGGGTCACCTGTCCCTCCACCTTTATGGGCTTGGGAAATATTAAGGGGAAGGTTTCGGCTATATGGTTTCTGGTGCCTTCATAGGTATAGGCAATGGCCAGCTTGGTTTTTAATGGAAGGGAGCCGAAGATGTCCGCCCTATAATCCACCGCTTGTTTCACGAACGGTTTGCGCAGGTCTATATCCGTAGGTTTTTCCGCAGCTTCCCTGTAGAGGGCCGCGCAGAGTACGTCCAGCCATATATCTTCTTTAGATTTTCGCCACCTGTAGAAAACCGCATCCACATAGGAGAACTCACCCACGTTGCAGTTGCGCATTCTTTGCCCCGGGGCATGGAAAACGGTCCCGTTAACTTTTACTGAAGGTATGAATTTTGTGCGGGCCACGGTCCCATACAGAAATTTTGTAAAAGGGACAAAGGCCTTGGGCCTTATTTCCCTTAACGCGGTACGGATGGCCTTCCATTTATTGCCGCGTAACAATTCTTTGGAGACCTGAAAGTACAATTTTGTGGCGGTATCCGCTGCGGCGTCCGGACTGTCCTTTATAATTTCCTGATAGCAATGGAACTGATAGACCACGTTTTGTAGTTGCATCTCGGTAAGGTCGTTCCAGGTCTGTGGTATGGAGAGCTTTATATGCATGCGGCAAATTGCCGAAACGCCAGGGAAGAAAAAAGGACAAGAAAAATTATTCCTCTAACTTAAGGTAGTAAACAACGATTTGTCCACCCTGTTCTTGATCAAAAGTAAAATACATTTCATGGGTATAAGGATTGCCCTTCTTTTTTCCCTTCTTCTCAATGATGGTATAATAGTGCCTCATGACTCCATCCGACAAATATACCCTTCCGTTTCTTTCGTTTATTATGTCAAAATCCAGAACGGTTTCCTTTCCCTTATGCATCATTTTCATTACAAAAAGGCTATCACCTACATGTACAGATCCGTCTCCTTTTATAAACATACGTTCTGCAAACATTGCTGATAAAGAATAGTTTTGGGAATAGATAAAGAAAGGTAGTAGCAAAAAAAGTAGCGTGAGCTTTTTCATGAACCAATAGTTTTCAGTTCAAAGATAGGAAAAATCCCAGTTTCATTTTTTTTAAGTTATTATTTTAAAGCATAAATAGTTGATAATCAAAACCAAAAACTATTTTTTTATTTTGTCGTCATTTTCAACGCCGTGGCCTATGATGTTTTGACGGTTTCCTTTTGTGAAAATTAAGATAATATGAATTTGAATGCTGGATATCAGAAGTTTGAGTTCGGGACGTCATCATCCGACCTCGATGACATGATGTACTTCTCCCAGAACAAAGAGAAGATGGGATAATCAAAGGTGTCCGAGAAGTGGGTGGCATGCTCCTGTTCCACGGTCTTCCTGGTCTCGCTGCGTTTGTCCTTTTTCATGCCAGAGGCAGTATCCATAATCTCGGCATGTTCCAGCGATATGATGAGATCCTTACAATTGTCTTCGTTTATACGAATCTTGGGCAATTGCTTTCTTCCATCGTCACGCAACATTACGTTAATGAGCCTAAACTTATCCATATAATCAGGATTGGTACCGGTGGTCATCATATGTACTTTCCAGCCTGCAGCACGAAATAGGATAGCGGCTTGCTCGGCAAAGGTATGCTTACTATTTGCCACCCTGGAATTACCTTGGCGGTCATAATAGAATTTAATGACCTTTGTTGGGTAAGGTTCATAGTACGGTAGAAACTTCTCGCTTATCACATGGTCAAGTATCTTCGGACTCTTAACGAAAAACCCATTGAGCACCTTATACGTATTGTCCTGCAGCTGTGATACCGTTAGGCAGTTTATACTGGCACCGAAATCCATACTTAGAATGAGGGCCTGTTTAGGGTCAAAGTCCCTATCCTGATTGCAATTAAAATGTTTATCATCAAGGTCCGTTAGATCTAATCGTTCCAAGTAATCGTTGTCCCGGTCCACATGGTAATGGATATCAGGGTTTAGCTGGGGATAGAAGCCGTCGGTTATCTCCTTTGGCTCAATATTCAACATCTCCGCATTGTAGATCAGTTCACTGGAGTAGGACTGTTTCATATACTCAAAATAGTCCGGCCTTAAGTTCTCCATATTACATTTAGCGGTGGCGGTTTGATAGAAATAGGATTTTGGGTCTTTCTGGCAAAATTCCTTGTATTTAAGCACCCAATTGCCTTTTTTGGTAATCGGCATAGAGGTTACGTAAGTCTCGGAAAAAAGGTAGGGATTGTTTCTATATATAATCTCCCTGGGAATGGACCTATTGGTGTTTTTTACGGATAGCGCCAGTTTATTCTCGTCCTGCAGGGCAGTCTCGTCCGAAAGAAAACCTGAAGAGTTCAACCCACGTCCGCTATTTGCATTATCCAGGCTCACCAATTGAAAGACCGTGCCATTGGACCAGTGGATTATGTTGTCCCACTTGTCCGGGGTCTCATAGGGCAGTTTGAATCCCATTTTCTTTCCTGCTCGCGTACCTACAACATAATCTATTCCTTCATAGAACCCAAGCAGCTCCAGACCAGCTTTGGTTGCCTTTAACGTGTTACTAAGGATTTGGGCGTAGGTATTTCCAACCAGTATGAAAGTGGCTTTGGGCATGTACTTCACCATCATGATCATGAACCAGGCCAATATGGTAGATTTTCCAGAACCACGGCCCCAAATCAACATTTTGATCTTTTGGGGAGCCATGATGGCCACCAGCTGTGCCGGATTTAGCTGTATGGCCTTTTTAACCGTTAGGAACGTCCTCATAGGATATCTCTTCTGCTTCAAGACTGTTCATATCCACGGGTCCCTTGGCAATTGCATCCATAATGGCCTTTTGCATTGTTTTCGATACGGTGAGCTCATAAGATTGTGCCTTAAGTTTTTCGGGATCAAAGGCCAAGTCGTCCTGGTCAAAACCTATCAGTTTATCGATTTGTTCTTCCAGTTTCACCACAAGGTCCCATCTCCCGGCCTCTTTACAATCCTTTATATGTCTCCTTTTTCGTTCGATCTGAATAAAACGCCAGGCGTCCTTGTTGAATTTTTTAACGCTGCCGAAAATCATCTCTGCCTGATTGATGGTCCTGTAGGCACTGGACTTATTTATTTTGTAGAGCTTCATCAGCTTTCCCGCGACTTGCGTGATGCTATCACTGCCAATGAGCATGGTAAAGGCTGCTTCACAACGCTGGCGCTGTTTGTTCTGCACTTCAGTAAGCTTAATGGCCCTTTCGTCCATGTAGTAGGCAATAATGGACTCCAGAGTAGTGTCCTTCTTGGTCTGGGTCATTAAATTGGTCATAGCATGGAGTTAATTTTCTTCAAGTTCAGTTTGTGCAAGTGTACCTTGGCCTCGCTCTTCCGGATACGGCTTTTCAGAATCAACCTTTTATGTTTATCGGTTTCCTTTTCCAGGGCATTGTATTTCTCGTCTATTCGTTTGTTTATTTTGGAGATATTGCTTTTTAGACTGTTTTTGGCCATCAACAATTTTACCGGCGACAAATTGGAAAAATCATCCTCTGGAACGGGAAGCAGCGTTCTATGTC
>JBATTK010000141.1:0-8191 GCA_049670505.1 Saonia sp. | reverse complement strand
GTTTAAGCCTGCGTCCGTTAATAATTGCAATGAGGGAATGGGGATTGGACCACGTACTTGGAGATAAATAATAAAACCTAAGTCTTTATCAAACTAAAATTATGTAACCAAGGGAATTTAACAGGATTATAGTCAAATAGCTATAGGCAAGTGAAATATCTTAATAGATTTAAATTTCCATAAAATGAAGTTTTTTGGAACAGTACCCAAAATGCGCTGGTGTTATCAATCTTAGTTACTAAATTTTAGTACCTTTAAGAAGGTTGTCCCCTGATTAACTTTTGATTTAAATGGAAAATCTCGGAGATGAAAGTCTTGGTCAGAACCAAGTTTTACTTAAAAAACTTAGAGCAATTGTCCTGAAGAATTTGGACAACGAAGATTTTAATGTCCAAAACCTGGCCTCCTCCTATGGCATCAGCCGTTCACATTTGCACCGCAAGCTAAAAAGAATAAAAGGACAGTCCATAAGCCAATTTATTCGGGAAATAAGGCTCAATGTAGCCATGAAAATGCTCAGGAATGATGAAGCCTCCGTTTCTGAAATTGCATACAAGGTAGGTTTTAGCAGTACTTCCTATTTCAATACTTGTTTTCACAACCGCTATGGATATTCCCCTGGCAAGGTAAAATACCATAGCCATTTTGAAGAGGATGGTTTAGTTGAAATGCCCATATTCCCAAAAAAAAATACTTCTTTATCAAGCAAAAAAGCACGTGTAGAAAAAGAGGGAAGCAACACCGTCAAAAAATTCTCGACCATAAGGCAATTGTTGATGATTTCTGCACTGGCTGCAGTTTTTATACTGGTGTTTCTACCCATAAATTGGTCAAAACAGGCAAAAACTTCCTCCAAAGAACTAAAATCGATCGCAATTCTTCCCTTAAATCATTTATCCGACAATATGGAACAAGAGTATCTAACAGCTGGTATTCACGATGCGTTAATAGGTGAGTTGGGTACCATCAAAGGGTTAAGGGTAATTTCGAGAATATCAACCATGCAATACCAAAACCGGGGTGGATTAATGAAAGACATTGCAAAGGAGCTTTCAGTAGACGCCATTATTGAGGGTTCGGTCGTATTCCAGGGCGATAGTCTCAGACTGCAATTGCAGTTGATAGATGTTTATCCGGAGGAGAAACATCTATGGGCAGAGGATTATCATAGGAGCATAAATGAAATCCTTTCCTTGCAAAGTACAGTTATTCAAGACATAGCGAACTCCATTAAAATTAGTTTGACCAAGGATGACAAAGAGCGCCTAACTTTACAGCAAAATACCAATCCCGAGACCTATAAGGCCTATCTCAGGGGCATGTACTACCTCACCAAATCTAATGCCGAAGATTTTAGTAAGGGTATTGAATACTTGCACCAAGCTGTAGAAATTGACCCCGCAGACCCCATTGCCTATGCCGGATTGGCCGAAGGTTATGCTCTTTTGGGGCATGGACCAGATCCAATGAATTCCCCATGGCACAGGGGTAAGGCCGCTGCTTTAAGAGCTTTGGAGCTTAACCCTAAATCCGCAAAGGCCCATTCCGCTTTGGCTATGATCCAATTGTATTACGAACGGGATTGGAAAGCCGCAGAGCGCTCGTTTGCAACTGCCGATCAATTGAACCCTAACCTACCCTACAATCGTTACCACTATGCCTGGTATTTGATTCTTTTAGGAAAATGGGAAGAAGCTGTTCATGAACATCAATTGGCGAAGCAGTTAGATCCCTTGGCACCATTGATCAGTTCCGATATGGGAATGCTCCATCACTGGATGGGCAACAACGATAAGGCGATCAAGGAAGTGGAAGAGGCATTGGAAATCGATAAGGAGTTCGCTCCCGCCTGGAAAACACTGGGCAATATCTATATTGCAAAAGGATGGCACAATAAAGGCATAGAAGCCCACCAAAAGGCCGTTGAGATCAACCCAGCTTCCTTATGGGCTTTAGGTACCGCTTATGCCAGTATAGGAAATAGTGAGAAAGCGCTTGAAATTGCGGCTCAACTAAATGACGGACAAGTGTCATCTAGAAACGCTTTCGGACTTACCATGATCTACGCCTTACTAGGTGAAAATGATGAGGCTTTCAAATGGTTGATTCATAAACCTTCAGACGTTTATGTGCCCTGGCTTAGGGTTTTTCCGGGCATCGACTCCTTTAGAAAAGACCCTAGGTTTCAAAAATTTCTTGGCGATTTAAATTTACCTCCAACTACTGCTTCCACAACATAGTTTAAAGAATTCAACATAATTGAATTAAAAGTTTAAACAAATTACTACATAGTCAAAACTATCCTCACACGCTTTTTTAGACCTTTGGGATAAGCGTTCGCTTTTTGATTGGCCAATCATTCTCAGTGTTTAATCAGGTCGTAACGACCAAAAAATCTTTTAATTATGAAAACTTTGAATATGTTTTCCTGGAATTTTATGGCCAAATCTTTTCTAAGTATGATCTTTTTAGCAGCCGTAGGCTGTGATAACAACGATGAGCAGGAGTACATCTCCATAGATGCGGAATCAGATGATGGTGAATGGGTAAATTTTATGGAAGACCTATCCTTTGAATCCATTGTTTTGGTGGAGAATCAAAATGAACTAAATGACGCACTTCAACAAGTGTCCAAGGGAGACTTAATTTTTTTTGAAGAGAACGGCTCCGGTGAAACCCAAAATCTCCAAAGTACAAATGGGGCGTTGCTGACCGTATCAGGAATTGATGAGGGACAAATTACCATCAAGGATCTATCCAATAATCGTACTAAACAAAAACCGTCTCAGACTGAATTTAAAGGCAGAGGTCAACATATGGGAAGTTGCCGTATTCTTAAAATCAAAAGGTCCGTGCTTTCAGGAGACATCGCACATTATCAAATTTTGGTTCGTATGGGCAAGGGCCCCTACGATATAGTACGAATTCATCGGGTGGTAAAGGAAACAAGAAGGTATCGTCCCGTAAGAACTTCGGGCAATGTTTTTATGGTACACGGATCATCGCAAGACTTTGATGACATTTTTCTTCGCCCGGGAGTAGACACCCCGGATGAACAAAACTCCTCGCCCTATTTTTTGGCCTCGCAAAATATTGATGTTTGGGGCATAGATCTAGGTTGGACCCTGGTACCTTTAGAAACCACGGACTTTTCTTCTTTTCAAGACTGGGGCACGACCAAAGATACCAGGCACGTTTTGAAATCGATGGCGATCGCCCGATTGGTGAGGGGATTGAGCCGGCAGGGTTTTGGGCGAATGAATTTATTAGGGTTTAGCTACGGCGGAAACCTGGCTTATAGCGCTGCTTATAAGGAAAACCGGCAGCATAGAATCCTAAGGGATATCAAAGGGATTATTCCCGCAGATTGGGCGATGCTATATGCGCCAGAGGACGATGAGTACCGCGGAAATATTTGCAGCACAGGCCAGGCGGCAGAAGCGAGCTATTCAGATGGGGTTTATCAAAACAGTAATGGAGCCGTTTTTGCAACGGTGGGACGGGCGGCCCTATCCGATCCAACAGGAGATTCCCCATTTGCCCCGGGCTTTACAAATTATCAATTCGCCATATTTGCAGCGGCTGTACCTGGACCACTACCGCAAGCACCCAACTGGCACTTTTTAGGCGGCGAATTTGATGGGCAAACCCCAACAGGGTTATTATATACAGACCCTGAACGTTGGTTGAAATTATTGGTTTCATTAGCGCCACATCAACCCACTTACAATGCGGTAGAAGGATTTGGTAAATTCTGTGAAGAAAAAGTGGCAACCATTGAAAAACAACTGGGTGAGATCAAAGTACCTATACTATATCTTGGTGCTGCGGGAGGTTTTGGTGAACAAGGTATTTACTCTACCACCCGGACAAGGAGTAATGATGTAAGTATTCACATTGCCAGCAAACAACCTGATGAGCTGCGGGCAATAGATTATGGCCATGCGGATATATTCATGGCCGATGATGCTTCTCAAATGGTTTGGGAACCACTTAGAAATTGGTTGGTTAACCACAATTGAAAATCAAAGTGGAAAATCCTCTGAGATCGAAAATGCAAAGCATGTCCGTGGTCGTCCCGAACATCTTTGATACATTTAAAATATGTAAGGGATAGATTGTTATCGAGCTTTGTGCTTGAAAAAGGCTCAGTTTTCAAGGCTGAGCTTTTTTTGGTATTCTACCTTCTTTTATTATTGTCTTTGTTTAAGCAGAATCGAGAAAAGAAATAACCGATGTTTTAGACGCTCAAAAATGTCATAGTAGCTAATTCATAGCTATCCCCGATAGGAATCTCTATACTACCAATTTCAATATCATTCTTAGTGTAGGCCGTTATCCTATTACAGTTTACAATATAGGAACGATGTGTTCTTAGAAATCTGTCGTCAAGCATCCCCTCAAAGGATTTCAGGCTCCGTTTTATGAGGTGGCAATCACTTTTAGCCATAATTTTTATATAATCCTTGACACTTTCAATATATAATTTTGGAAAGTTAAAGAAGACCAACTATCGGCGAAAATCTTCCGGGGAGGAAGAAAATAAAAGGTTTTAGGTTATGTTGGTCAATAGATATTGAATTTGTAACCATCCATTATGCGTTTACTGCTCCGTTTTGATTTTTCAATGGTCGATAGATACTAGAATATTTATATATTACTTTCGTAAAAGAAATATACGTGCTAGTAATTGTATATAATTGTTGGCAATAATTATGAAGTATATCAAATATTTACTCTTTTTAGTTTTTATTTCAAGTTCTTTTGAAATGATTTCTCAAGATACCTTAAGAATGAAGGAAGTGTATATTGATAATGATTTAGTCTATAAAATGGATGGACAAAGATTTACCGGACTTGCTCAAGACAAACGGAAAAACGGAAAATTGAATTATGAAGAGCAATATAAGGACGGAGTTATTTTATGGAGCAACCTTTACTTCAAGACAAAGGAAAAATTAGTATCGGACAAAACAGTTTACCACAAATATAAGTTATGGGTTGTTGAAAAGGAGATTAGATTAAGACTTTCGCAAGATACTTTAGAAGTGAAAACCTATGATGAAAATGGAAAAAAAACACTGCTTGAACAGTATGAGAATAATAAAGTTACTTATAGCTGCGAGTATAATGGAAGAAAAAAGCACGGAAAAGAATTCTGTTACGACGATGATGGAAATGAATTAATTATTGAATATGTAAATGGCAAAAAGAAAAAATAACTATTGCCAACAACGTATCTAAAACATAGCTATTAAAGGCTTTTCCGAAAGGTTTGTGCATATTTACAAAAATCGCCAAATAGAACATTACGCGATAACGAAATGCTCTTTTTTGGCTTTTAAGATTGATAAGTTAAAAAAAAAACATAAAAATTCGGAGCTGTGCTAATCCGAAAAGTCAGCGTCTTTTAACATGCTACGTTACATACATCAGCCCTTATATGCAAGCGGAAAATAAATCGTCACATTCCAAAAAAACTCTCGTCTTTAACAAAAAACAACTAAATGAAAATAATTCTGAATCTATTTATCTTTCTTCTAATAGGATGCAACTCATCAAACCAAAAGAAAGAAACCTCTTTACCAATAGACTTAGATAAAGACTACGATATTCAAGATGTTTTAATCGAGACAAGAGACGGAGCAAAAATTTCTGCAATAGTAGTAAGGAAAAAGAAAATGACCGAACCACTACCAGTAATCTTACAAAGTACCATTTATGTAAGAGATAAAGGACGAGACTTAACTACACTAAAAGAATCAGTAGACAAAGGCTACATTGGTATAATAGCTTATGCAAGAGGAAAGCGTTTAAGTCCGGATGAAATATGGCCTTATGAAAATGACGGTAATGACACGTACGATGTAATAGATTGGATAAGTAAACAAAAATGGTGTGATGGGCGTATAGGAATGTATGGAGGAAGCTATAACGGATTTACACAATGGGCTTCAACAAAAAAACTGCATCCTGCACTTAAAACTATTGTTCCCTACGTTGCCAATAGACCAGGAATGGGTTTACCCATGGAAAACAATATTTTCATTAATCCTAATTACGAATGGTCGTTTTATGTTGCTAATAACAAATATTTAGATACAATTTCGGGAAACGATAGACAACGATTTAGGGAAATGCAAAACAGGTGGTGGGAAACTGGAGTAGCTTATAATAAAATGGACAGTATTGATGGCAAACCAAATAAATGGTTTCAGCGATGGGTAAGCCATCCATCATTTGATGTATATTGGCAAAAAATGGCGCCGTATAAAGAAGATTTTTTACAAATTAATATTCCAGTTCTTTCAATCGATGGTTACTACAACGATTCTCAAAATTCGGGATTATATTATTTACGGGAACATTATAAGCATAATCCCAATGCGGAACACTATCTAATTATAGGGCCTTACAGCCATTTTGGAGCTCAACGAAATGGTTCCGAAGAAATAAACGGTTACAAAGTTGACGCTGATGCTCTAATTAATACCAACGAAATAACTTACCAATGGTTTGACTATATTTTCAACAATGGGGATAAGCCCGAAAAATTGAAAGATAAAATAAACTATCAAGTTATGGGAGCAAATCAATGGCGAAGCGCTTCTTCTATAGCAAATATGAGCAACGACCATTTGAAATTGTATTTGACCGATAAAAAATATGAAAGTGTTTATTCTTTACATTCAAAAAAACCCTCTAAAAAGAGTTTTTTATCCCAAGAAGTGGATTTTATGGACAGAGAAACAGGAAATAACGACTATTATCCAGACCCAATCATACGTGCCGAAATGGATATGAGCAACGGATTTAATTTTATTAGCGAACCTTTGGAAGAATCAATTTTAGTAAATGGCTCATTCATTGGCAAATTAAAAGTCAGCATCAATAAAAAGGACTTCGATTATGGAATTACGCTCTATGAAGTAATGCCAAATGGTAAATATTTTCATCTATCATATATTATCGGGCGAGCAAGTTATGCCAATGATATAACCGAAAGAAAATTACTTGAACCAAACACCATAGAAACAATTCCATTTTCAAACACGCATTTGGTAAGTAAGAAATTGAGTAAAGGTAGTCGCTTGCTTGTTTATGTAAATGTCAACAAAAATCCATTTTCCGAACTTAATTATGGGACAGGAAAAGTAGTTGGCGAAGAAACAATTGGCGACGCGAATGAACCTTTAATAGTAAAATGGTTTAATGACAGTTTTGTAGAAATACCGATCTGGAAAGATTGAAACGCTTGAACGCCGGCACATAATCATGTAAATAATTCATTGCGGTTAAATTCCTAATCGGAATTCAATGCTTTTTAGCTATCCTTAGGTTTTGGCGGAAGAGTCCTTTTCCCTGCGCCAACTCGCCCGCTGCAATCGCGTATGACGTCCGCAACGAAATCATATATAGGACCATTAGCGTAAATTGTAAAACCAGCGCCTAGAAAAAGTAAAAAAATGAAAAATGAACTTAGACCATTTTGGGGCAACTATTTCAAATTCGATTGGAAATTTGGACTGTTTTTGCTTGTAATAGTTTGTATTCCCCGATTTCTGTTGGTACTGAATGCCAACCAAACAGGAAATTACGGTCCTATAGGTGCAATAATGTTTATTTCCGCATTGGTACCTTTTATATTTTTAAGCAAATACGGAAGAAATCAAATAGGAATCAGAACATCAAAAAAATGGGGGAAATTAATTCTGCCATTTGCCCTAGGGATTGCCCTTAGTCTTTTGCTCTACTTCATCGGAATGGAATTATACGGAAACTCTTATCAGAATTGGTATGAATATATTGGTAAATCCTACAATATCCCCGAAGTTATATCGCCAAAGGACAAACGAATAATGTTTATGATAATGGCAGCAACCGGAATGATATTTAGCCCAATCGGAGAAGAATTATTCTTTAGGGGTATTGTCCACGGTAGTTTTGCAAAATCTATAGGAGAAAAAAAAGCATCCATTGTGGACAGTTTGGCTTTTGCCCTTACACACATTGCTCACTTTGGGTTGGTGTACCTAATCGGCAAATGGACTTTTTATTCCGTTCCCACAATTCTATGGGTCATAAGTATGTTTGTTGTGAGCATACTATTTTTCAAAATGAAAAAATTTTCAGACTCATTATTGGGAGCAGTATTTTGCCACGCGGGATTTAACCTGGGAATGATTTATAG
>JBATTK010000140.1:0-27165 GCA_049670505.1 Saonia sp. | reverse complement strand
CCGTTCCAGTGCTTGTCTTATTTTCAGAAAAGGAGTATTTCGGAAAATCAATTTTCCCCCTACCCAAGCGGTATAAATTCTGGTGTCCACATTTTCTATTGATATGTTAGCATCATTCTTGTTCCATTCCGCTTTGAACCCCGGTTCTAAGAGTGTTGAACTACTTTTCTTATCTGTATCTTTCTTTTGATACAGCGCAACAGACCCTTCTACCAGTACGGTATTTATACTTGAATCTTGGGGGTAACTAGATACGTTGAATACTGTACCCAATACCTCCACATTCATGGTACCAATAGCGACAACAAAAGGATGGTCATCATCTTTTGTTACTTCAAAGTAGGCCTCTCCCGTTAAAAAAACATTCCTGTTTTGACCTTCGATAAAATTTATGGGATAGCGCAAGGTAGTACCCGCATTCAAATAAACGTGCGTGCTATCGGAAAGGACGATATCAAAACGTTTTCCATAGGGAACTTTTAAGGTGTTGTATATCAATTCCTGGGATTTGGTAGCTTGTGCGTATATAAGTTGGGAATTATCCTGCCTACCGATTACATTTCCCTTGGTATCCTTCAAAAGTTCACTTTTTTCCGGTTCGATGATTTTTGTGGTGCCGTCATCCAAAGTAATCGTTATAGGCTCATCCTTGGGGGTCAAAACAGATTCAACTTTAGGCTCTAGCATATTTTGCCAATAGAGATAAGCTGTTCCGATTAGAAATACAAATACGGCTGCGTATTTTAAAAAACTTTGGATGCTGCGTATTTTTATCCGCTTCTTATCTTTTTCAATATCCTTTAGCAGGGTTTTCTTTATTTTTTCAACATCTGGTTTGCTCATAGCCGTGGTAATTTCGTAGTAGGTCTTTATATACTCATCAAAAACATGCTCATTGCCATCAATGGAAATCCATTTTGATAAATAATCCAGTTCCTCGGTAGTGGCTTCGTTACAAAGGAATTTTATGATACAGTTTTCTATTTCCAAGGATGACATTGATTCTCTATTCTTTACTATAAGACAAAGTAATTTTACAATACCCTAACTTTTTGATGGTTTTTTTTTAATATTTGTCCAAAAAAGATATCATTTTTAGGATTATGGCAATTTGAACATGGCTTACGAAGACGAAAAATTACTTCTGGAAAGTTTAAAAAATGGAGAGGAAAAGGCCTTTGTTTATTTGGTAGAGCACTTTAACCAACGATTGTTCGGGTACGCTTTGACACTTACAAACGATCATGCCATGGCCGAGGATATTATTCAGAATGTATTCTTTGCCACTTGGAAAAAGAGAAAGCGCCTGTTCATACGATCTTCTTTGCAGAACTATTTATTGAAATCCGTCTACAACGAATTTGTGAACCAATATAAAAAGCGCCAATCGACAATGATTTTGGAAAGCAAGTATTTTGAGGGCTTGGAAAAGGCAACACAGGGGCACGATGATAATTCTTTGGAAAAAGCTTTAAAATTAATCATGTCCGAAATCCAAAACCTGCCCCCAAAATGCAGGGAAATATTTATATTGAGCAGACAGGACGGACTGACGAATTTGGAAATCGCCGAATATCTCAATATTTCCATCAAGACCGTTGAAGCCCAGATTACCAAATCATTCAAACAAATCCGAAAAAATATGGAAGGTAAAATTAACCCCATACTCTTTCTTTTGCTAGGACTGGATTTTAGAAAATGAATATCACATTTTCAAAGGCAACTAAATTTTTACTTTAGATAAACTTATTTTCCGATAAAAAGCACATTAATTTGTTCCGTAAAACGAACCTCTTTATGAAAGACAAGGGTATGTTTCAATAGGTAATGTAGATTTCCCAATGGAGTCCAATACCTATGAAAATTTGGTAATGAATTTAGTGTTAAATTAGATAAGTAACTTCAGGTGAACATACGAGCCTAACCGGTATATACCATTTAAAGAAACAACGACAATGAAACTTAATTTTATACTTATACTGATCACGCTGGGATTATCGAGCTGTAGCGATCAAAAAGAAATGAGCTCGATCAATCCTGAAAATTGGTCGAAAAGGACTGTGGACATCAGCAAGAAAGATAGTCTCGAATTTGGCAAATCATACCTATCGATCTATTCACAGATTTATAGTACATCCGAACACAAAACGCACAATTTGACTTCGATGGTAAGTTTGAGAAATATGAGCGATATGGACACCATCTATATTCTAAAGGCAACGTACTTTGATACTAATGGAAAATCTGTTAGAACTTATTTTGACCGACCCATTTATTTAGGTCCATTGGAAACTGCCGAAATAATAATTGATGAAATTGATGTTTCAGGAGGAACAGGTTCCAATTTTATATTTGAATGGAAAATACCAAAAGATTGTCCAGACCCCTTGTTTGAAGGTGTAATGAATTCCACGATGGGACAGCAAGGACTGTCTTTTACGACACAAGCAAAACGTATTAAGTAAATATGGTAGAACTTTTAACGACCATATGCTTCATTTTTGCCGTTATAGATTCCATAGGTTCTATTCCTGTTTATCTTGAGGCTACCAAAGAATTTGACAAAATCCATAAAAAGAAAATAGCCATTTGGTATCGTATGACTTCAAATCGTGTTTGGCGTAAAAGAAGGGAAAATGTTCTGCCTGAAGCAAAAAAACCTGTTCACAAATAAATTTGTCCGGGTTCTCGAAACAAAAAAAGCCAAAGCATATGCTTTGACTTTTTCATCTATCTGTACTCGAGATGGTACGCTACCCTGTAAATTCCATTAAATCAAATTCATGGCTAACATGCTAGTAAACATGGGGTTTCTCAAACTATGTGATTTAATCGTGTTGATATAAATTGGATAAAATTATGGTTTGGTTGGCTAACGGTTGGCTAGAATTGATGATTTTAGACTGTTCAAATAGTATTTATCATGGCATCTATAAAATTCCTTATTCAGAGTAAGGCCGAACAGGCCAACATCTTTGTTAGACTTTCTTTAGGGAGGGGCAAAGAATGGAAACGTAAAACGGGCTTGACCGTAAACCCCAAACATTGGAGTATGGCAAAAGGTTTACCCATCCAAAAGGATGAAGATTTAAAGAACCTAAAGACCCATCTAGGAGATTTCAGTACCAAACTTGAAAAACGGTTGAACGATGCAGTTAAAAATGGTTTCCCGATCAACGCCCAATGGCTTGAAAACGAGATTGACGTTATCAATAACAAAAAGCCGGTCGTAAAACTCGACATTCTTACAAACTACATCCAGCATATCATTGATACGGCCAATACCCGACCCAATCAAAGAGGCGGTTTGGGATTATCGGAGAGACGTGTGAAAAGTTATATCACTTTTAAAGGAATGATTGATCGGTACGAAAAGGAAAACCGAAAAGGCAAGTCCGTTTTAATCAAGGAAATAGATTTGAAATTCGTTGAGGTGTTCAAAGACTGGCTATTTTTCCAAAAGTATTCCATCAATTACGTAGGTAAGAACATCGATAATCTTAAAGCGGTCTGTTATGATGCTGAAAGGAACGGAATACAAACCTCAACGACCCTGAAGAGCATACGGAGTTTTTCGGAACAAAAAGCCCCCGAAGCAATCATCTACCTTTCCGAACCTGAACAGAAAACCATAGGGGAAATATTTTTGCAACGTGAAGCCCTTTTAAATGCTCGTAAATGGCTTTTATTGGGTTGTCTTATCGGTCAGCGTGGAAGCGACCTTTTGAGTACGTCAGAAAGGAATATCAAACAACTGGATGGCATCAGGGTAATCGAAATAAAGCAGAGCAAAACAGGCAAACTAGTGGCCGTTCCATTGTTGCCGGAGGCTGAAAAGATTTTGGAAGATGGATTCCCTTACCTCATATCGTTGCAGAATTTCAACGAATACATAAAGGATATTTGTAAGCTGGCCGGATTGGATGCGCCTACTCTTGGACTTAAAAGGGAAAGTGGAAAAGGCAAAGGAATCAAGGCAAGCGTAAAGGGTATCTACCCAAAGCATGAATTGATAGGATCCCACGTTTGCAGACGATCATTTGCAACGAATTTCTACGGTAAGATACCTACTCCTGTTCTGATTAACATTACCGGCCACGGTACGGAAAAGATGTTTTTAAAGTACATCGGGAAGACCACCTATGACAATGCCTATCAGATGGTAGAGTATTTCACCAAGTTACAGACCAAGAGCAAGAAAGAACCTCAACTTACGGTAGTAAAGAATGTTTTGTAGAATTATGACGGAGAAAAGAATAATTGAATTTTTGATATTTAAGGGGCGACACCCAAAAAAGACATTTCAACGAATGGCCGTAAAGGAATTATGTGATATAATGGAATTTTGTAGACGTAATTTCCGAAATGATAAAGCAAATTGGTCAGTTAGAAAGGCGGTTACCTTCTGTAAAAAATATGATAGTTACCCACTAAGCCTTTACTTTAACTTGCTTGATTTTTATCTACGGTACAGGAAAAGGAAAAAGGTCTATAAAGGATTTCACAATTTTCTAAACAGTCTTTATAATCATGTTTTAACAATGGGTTTATTGAAACCTCGAAAGACACAACCAACCTTAATAGATGATTCCAAAATTAAGTTATTCCTTGCCGAAATGAAGCATTTAAAATACAAGTATCTTGATACCACAGATGATTTGTTTTTGAATTTTATTGATAAAGGAATAGATACTGGACTTTCCAAAGCGACCTTAAAGAAATATTATTACGATAACGAGAATAGCAATAAAAAGGTTTAGAAAAGGTTTGGCTATATCGCTCATTATCAACACATTTAGAATTGTTTTGCATAACAAATAACAATACTATTTATGTCATAAGTAATTGATATTTAATTATTTGAATTCTTGTTTTCTAATTTAAATACTGAAAGTGCAATTGCTTCGGTTCAGAAACAATCTATCTAAATTTGTTTCAATAAAAAAAAGGCAAAAGGCCTACCGAAGTAAAACTTAATGCCATTTCGTAAGTGGAATTATAAAGGTATCATTTTTTACAGACGTATGGTTGAACGCCATAATGTCAAACTCAAAAAATTAAAGGAGTTGGTTAAAAACAAGGCTACCCGAAATCATCATAAAAGTTTAGATACAATGAAAGATAGGCATACCACACTTTATATCAATGATATTAGCCCGGTTGATTTTTGTGGTAAAACTATTGCTTGGCAAATGGATTTGGACGGGGCTTATGAAAAGCCTTTTGAAACAAAGGCAACGATAGGTGAACACGACTACAACACTTGTGAAGGTTGTCAAGACGTGCTAAAAGTATTAGTGAAGCGACTAACCGAAAAATTTGAGGGTAATGGGAAGAAAAAAGCATTTCCCTTATGCTGCAAACATCATGCAAACCTTAACAATTTAGGTGAGTTCGATAGGGCTTCATTTGTATCCGTTCCTGAAATGGTCACAAAAAAAATTATTTATACCAATCAACACATTATCAATCATCAAAATTCAGAAAACTACTATAAGGATATAACGGATTACATTGACTACACAGTACAGAGTTTTGGGCAGATGCCCGCCAAATGTGGTGAACCCTTATTTTTGAGTGACTATTTCAATTATGTAGTCAATTTGCTTAACAATAATGAAGATATTTCAAAGGATAAGAAAGATAACATATTAACTTTTTTAAATGCCCATCAAACTCCTAGTAATAATCTTAAAACTGATTTAAACATCTTATTGGCCACTTATCAAAAATGGCTTAAAATATTTCCTTTTGACGTAAGCTATTTCGCAAAACTTAAACCACACTACGAAAAACATCTACCCATTTTAAATGGTCAACCCGAAGTAAACAAATATTTGGGTACGGCCAAAGCAAAGGTGCATACAAGACAAAGCCTTATCAACGTTTTGCTAAATCTTACAAATAGACTGTTGACAGACATAAACAGTCATTCTCTTTATGAAAAAGGATTACTCACAGAACCTCAAAAAATAAAACTGGAGCTTGTTCTAAACGAAAGAAAGTTAAAGTTGAAACAGGGATATGTAAACAAGTCAAAAGATGAAGAAAAACAATATAGGAAAATCTTAAAAGAATGGTTTGCAGACGAAAAGAAGTTTATTGATGAGGTTATGCCGTTACTAAGTAGCGTGCCGCCCCAATCCGAATTAGAAGAAACAAGTCGTAAGAAAGGAGTAGGCTCAAAACAACCCACCCCAAATATGAATACAGAACATCAAACCATAGTAAGGATTATACCAAACATTACCGATTATGGTAATGCTATGAGAAATAACTCCTTTAAGGAATTAATGATGCCTAATTTGGATAAAAACGAATCTAGCAACCTTTATTATGCTAATAAAGTAATAGGATGGTATGAGATTCGGAAATATGAAATAATCAAAAATTCATTATTTACAGACAGAGTCGATTGGCTAACTTGGTTTCTCAAATACTGTAAAGGTTTGTTAAATTACACTATACAAATATCAAAATATGCCCATCTTCATTTTTATTCAAATGACCCTAAACACAAAGGAAAATTTGATGGAGAATATCTAAAGTTTTTCAGGTTCTTAAATTCATTTGATACGTACGTCATATCCTTAAAATTAAACCGTGATGGGAATATAGGATTGGCCTTAAAAATGCAAAGCTACTGTATTGATAGAATAGATGAATTGATAGGGAAACTTGAAAAAGAATTATGTATAGTGACACGGAGCAACCCTATTGTTATCCATTTTGAGGAAGTGAAAAGTAAAATCGAAAACTGTATTGATTTTGAAAAAGAAAGGTTTATTGATCAAAATCTACCTCAACGGTCAACAAAAGAAAACATAGACAGGTTAGAAGTATTCAAGAAAATTGATATTGAAAATAGTAATGAACCATCATCACTAGAACAAAAAGAAGAAGTTGGCAAAGCTTCTGTTGCCAATGATTTGGGAAATATTGTGTCAAATATTGACAAATGGTTTAATTCGATAGTCTTAATATCCAACTATGATAAGACAGAATATCATGTAAGTTTTGATTTTAAACTTGATATAACTAGCGAATTTGATAAGTTGAATAGTTGTCTGAATTCACATTTTCTAGGTTTGAACAGCAAAGATAAAATTGATACTAACATCAATTTTATTGAAGTTTTTCTTTTCCAGAAAAACGAAGTGCTAGATTCTAGATTGAGCATTTTGGGGGATTACATAAATGTTAAGATGGGATGGGACTATGAAAACTATAGATTGGTAGTTTTTACGGATTTTGATGGAATACAGGAAAAAACAAACCAAGAAGTTGCTGAATTTTTAAGGATTTTAACTGAAATTTCTGGACATTTGGTACAATTAAGAACTAATTTTGATGAAATAAAGAGAAGATTAAATCCTCACGAAAAAGAAAAAGCTGAAAACGAAACCCAAGTAGAATACGATGCAAACCACTTCAATCGAAAAGGTTTTGACTTATACCAATATCTAATTGAAAATTATGATAATAATAAAAAAGTAAAGCACATCAATGTTTTTTACTTTTTGAGGGAGCATAATCCGAATAGGACAACGTATAGATTCGACTTTACTATTGAAAAGTACAAGGCGTACGTTTTAAAAAATCATAGTATAGAACTTAAAACTTTTAAAAAAGCTAGTTTCAAATATGATGATACAGAAGTGCCTAAATTGAAAGATCTTACTCGAAATTATGGTTGAAGATTCGATTAAATTCATTTTCCCTAGTTATTCCCTAATTATTCCCTAATTATTCCCTAATTATTCCCTTTTCCCCCTCTTTTATTGAACCCTAATTGAATACGTGATTTGTTCCATAACATTAAAACAAGAGTTATGGAAGCAAATGAAATCATCTTGCAGGGTACTACTGAAACAAGCCTTGTAGGTAAAATCAAGATGGCCATTAAAGAAGTACTGGCCGAAAACCTGAAAAAACCTGAACCCGATAACGATCTACTCACACGGGATGAGGTATGCCAATTGTTGAACATTAATAAAACGACCCTTTGGCACTACACGAAGCAAAATAAGCTGCAAAGCTACGGTATCGGAAATCGAGTGTACTACAAGAAAGATGAGGTGCTGAACGCTGTTAAACCACTAAAAAAATAAAAGGCCATGGAAAATACAACCAACGGCCTTAATTCGTTTGACGGCGAACAGGGCAAAGATAGGGAATTGATCCTAAAGGCTATCTTAAAGGAGATAGAAAAAGGGGAGGGCTTACGCTTTTCTGAAATCAAAAAGAAGTACGGAGAAGAACAGTTGTTTTATATTTCTCTAAAGTATGTCACTACTACAAAAAAGGTACTTTGCATGGCCACCGAAATACCCGTTGAGGCTGCTTGTAGGTACAAACGGTACTTTGAGGGTATAGGACTACTTAAACAGTCCACAAATGACGTGATTTGTCCCTATACGAAGCACCCTGCGAGGTTAATAAGTACCAATCCCGATGAATTTGACGGTTTGGATAACTCCAACCAAATCAAATTATTCTAGGCCATGGCACTAATCAATCTAAGTGTTGCAATAGACAACGCAATGCGAAGCGGAAATACGGGATTTCCTTTAGAAGTATTCCCGGAAGCAATTCAAAATCTTATCCATAATGCCAAAAAGACGGTTGGCCATAACCCCGATTACTTTAGTGCCGGGATATTGTCCGTAGCAGCTACGGCCATAGGTAATACTATCAATCTTGATAATGGCAGCTACATTGCCAAACCGATACTATGGTTATCCATTATAGGGCGACCGGGTACGGGCAAAACGCACCCTTTGCAGTTTGCAAAAAAGCCCATCGAGAAAAAGGATAGTAAGGCGTTCAAGGAGTACAAAATAAAATGGGACGAGTACGAACAATCGGAAAAGGACAAAAGGGGCAGGAAACCTATGTATTCCAAATTCATCCTAAAGGATTTCACGCCCGAAAAGTTGGCCGATAGTTTACAGTACAACGATAAAGGGGTCTTGATTTTTCAGGATGAGCTGATGCGGTGGATAAATTCCTTTGACCAATACAAAAAGGGAGGGGATCAACAAATGTACCTTGACCTTTTCAACGGAAGTGAATTGACCGTTGACCGAATCACCAAAGAACCGATACGGATCGAGCAGACCAATGTCAATATCTTGGGAGGTATGCAGCCAGAAGTATTAAAGGGAATGGCAAAGGGCGACCGAAGCAATGACGGTTTTTTGGATAGGTTTCTTTTCGTGTACCCGGACAATTTGAAACCTAATTTGTTTACCGGGATGAAAATTGACGGCGTACACCAAGAAAACTACAAGCGATTGATCGGTAATCTTTTGGATGCGCCTATGCAGACCATTAGAGCGGATGCCCCAACGATAGGACTGTTCAAAGAATGGCAACATCAAAAAGCTGCCGAATCGTTCAACGACCATTTGGAAACGGCCATACAGTCCAAACTGGAAACCTATGTATGGCGTTTGGCCTTGATATTGGAAATGATGCACCAAGCCACCACCGGCAAGTATCATATCGGTCTAGGCGAAAAGAGTTTGAACGATGCGATCAAGTTGGTCGAATATTTCAGATTGAACGCCCTAAAGGTTCATGATCGTATCATGGTAAAGAATCCTTTGGAAGACCTCACGGCATCCCAAAGGGATCTATACGATAGTTTGCCCAACGAATTTAAAAGGGTCGATGTATTGCCCCTGTTCAGAGAAAAAGGAGTGCCGGAAAGGACAGGGGATAGATTACTAAAAAACGGTCATTTGTTCCATAACTACAACACCCATAAAGAGTTAAAATATGGCCAGTACAAAAAGAAATATTCTTGACCCCTTGGCAAAGTTGACAATCTTGGCAAAGTGTATCGTAAACAACATAAAATCAATCAATTACACCGATTTCAACTTTGCTAAAAAAACGAGACTTTGCCAACTTTGCCAAACCTTGACAAAGTGTAGAAAACCTGTTAAGCCCCGTTGTCATTGGAGTTTGTCAACTTTGCCAACTTTGCCACCGTTCAAAATAAATTAGTATGGAAACCAACGATTTGAAGTTTGATAGAAGGCGCAGCAGGGTACAATATTGCCCATGCGGAAAAAAGAACCGGGACGGGAAATTTGCCCCTTACGTTGGGTATGAAAACAAAGGCCATTGCCATTCATGCGGGGAAACCTTTTTGCCCGAATTGGATAAGATGGAATACAAAAGGGAATTACATTTTGAACGACCTAAGTTGACCAGTTACCACGATCCCGAATTGATTTCAAAATGTGGCCGGAACTTTAGGTATAACAATTTTGTGCAATTTCTAAGGACGGCGTTCAATCCCGATGAGGTCAAACGGGCAATCTTGACCTATTGCATAGGGACATCGAAACATTGGCAGGGGGCTAACATATTTTGGCAGATAGACGACCAAAATAGGGTACGGCATGGCAAAGTAATGTTATACGATAAAACTCTTGGTAAACGGTCACGAAACGGTCAGGGAAAGGCATTGATCAGCAGTGTCCGCAGTGTTCTAAAGCTAAAGGATTTCAACCTGAAACAATGCCTATTTGGATTGCACCTAATCAACGAAAAGAAAACCCGTACCATAGCTTTGGTAGAGGGGGAAAAGACAGCGGTCATAATGAGCATCCTTAAACCTGGATACCTTTGGATGGCCACCGGGAGCAAACAGGGTTTTAAATATGAAATGCTAAAACCGATCAAGGATTATAACGTTGTGGCGTTTCCCGATAAAAGCGAATATTACGAATGGCTTAACGTTGCCGTCGAACTGAATAGTGTTGGATTCAAAATAGCGGTAAACGATTGGATGGAAAGCCAAACCGAATATCCTAAAGGAACCGATTTGGCGGACGTTTATTTAGATGAGGTCAAAAAGCCATCAAATGAGGCGTCATCACATGCAAAAGCTGCCGAAAAGCTGCAGGAAAACATTAAAACCCACTTTGAAATGATATTGACCAATATTGAAGGCCAAATCAATAAAATGGCGGTCAAGAACCCCGACCTATGGTTATTGGTCGATGGATTTGGATTGACCGATAAGGATGGTAACGAAATTAGAAAGGTGTCTTAGAATTGATCGATCAAGATAGAATCAAAAATCAATGTTCCCTAGAGATTTAGGTTTCACAGAAAAGTAGCTATGCCAAAATTCCCAACATTTCCGATCTTGTTTGATGAGTGTTTCGATTTGAGTATCGGATTTTTGAACAAACACGGATATTTAGTAGATGGCAAAAATCAAAGCGGAACGGTTACTTGGAGTAGAAATGGTGTCAAAAGAGCAAGTATATCGTTACAAGGTATCATTGACGATAATCCACGGATAATATTAAATTATTCCTGTGATGGCAAGCCGGTAAAAAACACTATCGATCTAACTTCATTGCCATCGAATTTAGGTAAAGGGAAAGTTTGGTATTTCATTTGTTCACATACCGGAAAGCGTTGTAGAAAACTGCATCTTATCGATGGCCATTTTATCCACCGTTCGGCATTGCCTAGCGGTATGTACGAATGCCAGACCCAAACCAAGAAATGGCGGGAAATGGAAAAGGTGTACGGCTGTTATTTCGATAGTGATAAATGCTATACCCAACTTTACAAAAAGCATTTCAAGAAATTCTACAACGGCAAACCGACCAAAAAGTATTTAAAGCTAATGAGACAGATAAAGAAAGTTGAAAGTGTATCGCACAAAGACATTGAAAGTTTATTAATATTAGGGTGTTAAATTCTAATCCATAATAACAAACTTTATTTTATCAGCTAAATGATTATTTACTTATAAATACTAAATTGCATTATGATAATTCCTTTAGAATCGTACCCTATTTGTATAGTTTTTAAATAACATAATGAATACCAATATTAATGAATCTCGAGACCGTTTATAAAGCCGCTTTAGGAATTGTTTATCAATATATTCCAAATATGTTAAAAGTAATTACTGAAAAGGATTTCAAGAACTTTATTCTAAAATCAATAGAACATACTAATATAGATGGCAGGGGCGGCACGCCAAATTTAAACTTTATAGCTTCCTTTTTCATGTTAATAGAAGCTAGTAGGACAGGCAAGAATGATATTATTATTAAGGAATTTGAATATTTCAACTATTTGCTTGGGGAGTTCATTAAATTAAATTCAAATCAAAAGGAATTTAAAAACCTCGTTATGGCTTCATTAATGAATTTTAACAAAGAGGCTGCATTTTTGGAAGTTCTAGGGGAGGTCGGGGCTTGTTTGTCCCTAGCAAGGGAAAATATATTTGAAAAATATGAATACTCCCTGCCAAACAATAAGTCCATTGATTTAAAATTTGAAACCAAATTTGGTGTAAGGTTAGTCGAAGTTAGCAATATTCAATATAAGGCAGAAAAGTATGAAGGAAGTGATTCCTTTAAAGTCTTTATGCACCGCAGACTTAAAACCAAGTTTGAAGAAAAAAGTAAAGGATTGGACAAGGAATACATGGATTTAATATTTATTTATCCTATTATTCATGGAATTAGTAATGAGATTATAAAAGACAATCACGACTTGCTAAAAAATTTAAATGAGAACACAGAATTTAACTGCTATGAACCATGTTTTTTTGGAAATATTCAAGGTACATTTTTTAAACTGTTTTCAGTAGATGAGGTATGCAAATTACCAAACCCATAAAATTTGTTAGCCTAAATTAACATCCGCTTACATTACAAAGACATTAAAAGGCATACGATTTATTGGGTTTAAATCGTTTTGCATTACCCTAATTCCTTATTAACGGTTTTAAAACTAACAACAGTAGGTTTGCGGAAAGGGTAACTAAAAAGACCCCAAGGTTACCCCAAGGATATCAGGCCCCAAACGGTAAGGTGACGGTAAGGTAACATCAAGGGTAAAACCGTCCATATCCCACAAAGCACAAATACTGGAAAATTGGGGTCAATAGTCTTTAGACCATAACCGCTACTTTCATCCATGAATAGATAATATTTCATTTAACCTTCTCCAAGAGGTTTTCCAAATCCTCCACTGAAAGAATCCTATAGACTTCATCTTGGTATTCGACGAATCCGTCAAGAATTGCACCTCCCTTTGTGGGTCTGAAAAGTTGTCTTACATCTATATCGAGTTCTTTGGCTATACTTAACAATAAATCTGGCTTTGGAAAACTATTGTTTTGAGCAATATTTGAAATGCTTGCTGGAGTAACGCCTACTTTTTCAGCTAAATCTTTACCCGAAATGCCTTTTTCATTTAGCACTTCTTTCAATCTTAAAATATCCATACCAAAGAAATTTCTTCAAAGATACGTTATTATGGTATTGCCATAATAATTAATGTTAAAATTATAGTTGTGTTTGTATATTATTATAGTATTGTTTATATTTAAGCCCTATAATTATAGTAATGCTATAATATGGCAATGGATGTGTAAACATTTAGATTAACAGTATTCAAAAAGGCGAATGAGATTGCGAGACAGACGAGGAAGATATTTGCCGGGAACTTTGGTATCAAGAACAGGATACCCAAATTACAGGACACTTGCCTACTTAGATGTGGAGGGGTATGGGATTCGGATGTTTAGGATTGAGAATTTAATCGGGATATATTAATATAAAACCAAAATTATGAGCAATAAACATGAATTGGAAACAGGAAACAAATTATTGATGCTACAAGGAATCAATTTGATCTATAACGGGCTTGAGTTCCTTAATTGGATGACCGATATAAAGGATATGAATACTTTGGATGCCCTTACCATTTTGCGGGATCGTTTCCACTATTTCAGGGATTGCGCCTTTACTGATGGAAGGCATGACTATCTATTTATAGATAAGATGAAAGATTTGGCCGAGAATGTTCAATATGGGTATAAGGTTAGGGATGATATTGAAAAAAGATTGGATGAACTTAGGAAGATTGTTGTGGATGAGCATAATGCGGAAAAGGCAAAAAAGGGATACACATGAAACTACGGACGAACCATGAAAATCAAAAAGAGGGCAACCAATCGGAAACCCTCTTTTTTTGTTCAAATAGTCTTACACGGCAATTCGTGAAGTACTGGTTTAAAGATAGTGTTTTACTACCCGTAAAAAAAGAGGCGGATTTAGAACGTTTTTGGGATTCGTTGGCTAATGGTTGGCTAGATAAAAATAAAAACCCCTGAAAATCAATAGATTAACAGGGATTAAAGTACTCGAGATGGGACTTGAACCCATACGGACTAATGTCCATTGGATTTTAAGTCCAACGTGTCTACCAATTCCACCACTCGAGCAGACCATTCTACCCTTGGTAGAACGTGGACGGTAGTTGAGCGAAAAACGGGATTCGAACCTGCCTACCTTCAGGCAGGCCCGCGACCGAGGTCGCATTATAATATCCGTTGCCCAGAATCTGCGTCTACCACAAAAAATATAGAGCGAAAAACGGGATTCGAACCCGCGACCTCCACCTTGGCAAGGTGGCGCTCTACCAACTGAGCTATTTTCGCATAAGTAAAGAACGTTCGCATCTATTTTAAAAAAATTTGCTGACGAGTTGCTTTTTTCACCTCTCCTTGATGCGGATGCAAATTTAATATAATTCTATAAAAAGCAAAGCAATTTTCTTCAAAAAGAAATGGGGATTAGTAAACTTAATGCTCCAACTATGCGGTACGGACCTTTTAGGCGCAACAGATTATGCGGGTTCCGGGATTCTTAGGAGGATGCTTTTTTTTCTTTTCCGAGTAGGCGCTTGATCTCGTTCAATTTCATCAGTGCCTCTACCGGAGTCAAGGTGTTGATATCCAAATGAATAATTTCCTCTTTTATCTGTTCTAGCAGCGGATCATCTAGATTAAAGAAACTTAATTGCATTTCATTTTGAACCGACTGCAGTTTGTCCGTTAATTCCTCGCTGGAATGGGATTTTTCCAATCGTTTAAGAATTTTATTGGCCTTGTGGATCACCTGTTGCGGCATACCGGCCATCTTGGCCACGTGAATACCAAAACTATGCTCACTGCCCCCAGGGGTCAATTTTCTTAAAAAGAGTACATTGTCCTTAAGCTCCTTTACGGAAACATTGTAATTTTTAATGCGTTCAAAAGTAGTGGACATCTCGTTAAGCTCATGGTAATGTGTAGCAAACAAGGTTTTGGCCCTGGTAGGATGTTCATGTAGATACTCTGAAATGGCCCAAGCAATGGAAATACCGTCGTAGGTACTGGTACCACGTCCTATTTCATCCAACAAAACTAAACTGCGTTCCGATAAATTGTTCAGGATAGAAGCGGTTTCGTTCATTTCTACCATAAAAGTAGATTCCCCCATAGATATGTTATCGCTAGCGCCTACCCGAGTAAAAATTTTGTCTACATAACCAATTTTAGCTGATTTTGCGGGTACAAAACTTCCCATTTGTGCCAAGAGCACAATTAAGGCGGTTTGCCGTAAGATAGCCGATTTACCACTCATGTTGGGGCCTGTAATCATAATGATCTGTTGTGCCGACCGGTCCAGGTGCAAGTCGTTGGCAATATAAACATCGCCCAACGGCAATCTTTTTTCAATGACGGGATGTCGTCCATGTATAATTTCGATATCCGTTGAATCATCTATTATGGGTGCTACATAATTATTCTCCTTGGCCAATTGGGTAAATCCGCAGAGGCAATCCAATTGTGCAATTTGTTGCGCATTGTGCTGTACGGGTGCAATATATTCCTGCATCCATACGATAAGTTGAGAAAACAGTTGCTGTTCCAGACTTAGGATACGTTCTTCCGCACCTAATATTTTGCTCTCGTATTCCTTTAATTCCTCGGTAATATAACGTTCCGCATTTACCAAGGTCTGCTTTCGTATCCATTCCTCCGGGACCTTATCCTTATGGGTATTCCGGACTTCTATATAATAGCCGAAAACATTGTTGGAAGCTATCTTCAATGAGGTGATTCCCGTACTTTTGGTCTCCCTTTCCAACATCTTGTCCAAATAGTCCTTTCCCGAAAAAGCCAAACTTCTGAGCTCATCCAGTTCCGTAGAGTAACCATCCGCAATAGTTTTACCTTTTAATAGATTTACCGGAGCCTCCTCATAGATCATCTCCTTTATTTTTGCGCGTAACATATCACAGGTATCCAATTGGTTCCCAATACGTTTTAGGGCCTTGTTCTTACTGAGGGAAGCCAATTGTTTAATAGGAACAACGGCATCCAGGGAATTTTTCAATTGCACTACCTCCTTGGGATTAATTTTACCTGTGGCCACTTTGGAAATTAGTCGTTCCAAGTCTCCTATCTGTTTTATGGAGCGCTGCAGTTTTTCCAAAGTAGAGGTTTCCTTGGATAAGTGGGATATGACCTGATGTCTTCCACGTATTTTTTCAATATTCTTCAAGGGCAGAGCCAACCATCTTTTGAGCAAACGCCCTCCCATGGGCGATATGGTCTTATCGATAATATCCAAAAGGGTAACCGCATTTTGATTGAAGGAATGATAGAGTTCCAAGTTCTTGATGGTAAACCGATCCATCCAAATATACTCCTCCTCTGCAATGCGCTGTAAGGTATTGATATGTTGCAACCTACGGTGTTGCGTCTCCGAAAGGTAATGCAATATGACCCCGGAAGCGATAATTCCATGACGAAGATGATCAACACCAAAGCCTTTTAGAGTGGTGGTCTTAAACTGAAGGGTAAGTGTTTCCAGGGCATAGTCTTCCTGAAACACCCAATCTTCCATGAAGAAGGTATGGAGCTGATCTCCAAAAACCTCCGAAAATTCTTTTTTATGGGTTTTGGAAACCAATATCTCGTTAGGTGCAAAGTTTTGTAATAGCTTATCTATCTGCTCTACGGTTCCTTCCGAGGTCAAGAATTCCCCGGTGGATATGTCCAAAAAAGAAACACCTAATAATTTTCTGCCAAAATGTACGGCACATAAAAAGTTATTGGTCTTGGCATTAAGGATATCATCATTTAAGGCCACGCCAGGGGTCACCAATTCGGTAACGCCTCTTTTCACAATAGTCTTGGTTTGTTTTGGATCTTCTAACTGATCGCAAATGGCAACGCGTTGTCCGGCCTTTACCAGCTTGGGCAGATAAGTGTTTAAGGAGTGATGTGGAAAACCTGCCAACTCGGTCTTATCACCACCATTATTACGATGGGTAAGGACAATTCCCAATATTTTGGCCGCTTTTATGGCATCCTCTCCAAAGGTCTCGTAAAAATCGCCTACGCGAAATAACAATAGCGCATCAGGATATTTAGTCTTAATGGTATTGTATTGCCGCATTAAAGGGGTCACCTTTTTTGTTTTTCCCGAGTTTGCCAAAAGCGATTATATTAACTTATTTTTGCTTAAAAATTGTAAGAACGAATGTACCATTTTCCCGAGGTGCATCAAACGTTTGTTGATATTTTGGGGATAAGTTTTGGGGCAGACCAAAAATAGATGCTTCTTAAGAACGGCTTATGTAAAGGTGGAATTAACCCTTACCAAGGGAGGAATCTCGTAAAAAGTAATCCTTAAAATAGTCAAAAGGACAGCAATTAGTTGAAAAGACCATGCGTAAACTTGTAAATAGCGAACTAAGTAGGTTAAATATCGAGGAATTCAAGGAGGCCGTAAAAACTCCCATAGTAATCGTACTGGACAATGTTCGAAGTCTTAATAATATCGGTTCCGTCTTTAGGACTGCCGATGCTTTTTTGATCGAGAAAATTTATTTATGTGGTATTACCGCCACGCCCCCCCATAAGGATATTCATAAGACGGCTTTAGGTGCCACGGAAAGTGTGGCTTGGGAATATCGCAAGGATATTGAAGAACTTATGGAGGACTTAAGGTCCCGTGGTTACTATACATTGGCAATTGAACAGGCAGAGGATGCCATTATGCTCCATGATTTTGTATTGGAGACTTCAAAAAAGTATGCCCTGGTCTTTGGCAATGAGGTAAAAGGAGTTGCCCAACCGGTAGTATCGGCTTGTGATGCGGTCATCGAAATTCCACAGTACGGCACCAAACATTCTTTGAATATATCCGTAAGCGTTGGTGTAGTGGTATGGGATCTATGGGCTAAGTTTAATTCCCGGTTTTCCTAAGGGATATCGTAATTATGACATGGATAGGAGTAGAGGGTATCTTATTTGGAACTTTTGAGCAATGAAACGAGAAGGTTTCGGACCATGCCGGAACGGACGGTAGTATTCCGACTTTCATCCCGGTTTTTAAGTATCCTTGGAAACTATCCATAAAAAACCCCGACGATTACCGCCAGGGTCATGGATATATAGTTTGAGCTAGTTAGTTGCTTTTTCCGTACGCAATAAAGCAAATTGAGATGTGCTATGCAAGAAATTTGCAAAATTTATCTTAAAAAGACAGATTAGCGGCGAATTTTTGAATTTTATCGAGGATAAATTCATAATCCTTTACACTTTCTACAAAATCCAGGTCCGAAACATCAATGACAAGATTGTTCTGTTCCGGATAGCTTTTGATGAAATCAAAATAGCCCCGATTGATTTTTTCTAGATATTCCGAAGCTATATTTTGTTCATAGTCCCTTCCCCTTTTCTTAATATTCTCTAGTAAACGAGCGGTATTTTGGTAGAGATAAACATAAATCTTGGGCTTCTTTACTTCCTGGTACATGAAATTGAATACTTTTCTATACAATCCAAATTCTTCCTCTTGTAGTGTTATCTTTGCAAAAATGAGCGATTTATATATATCATAATCACTCACCATAAACTGGCGAAACAAATCAAACTGTGAGGTATCGTCCGTAAATTGTTGGTAGCGGTCCGCTAAAAAGGACATCTCCAAAGGAAAGGCATATCTACTCTGATCTTCATAGAATTTGGGTAAAAAAGGATTGTCCGCAAAACGTTCCAATACTAATTTTGCATTAAAATCTTCTGCAATCTTATGGGCCAAAGTAGTTTTTCCGGCACCGATATTACCTTCAATAGCAATAAAGTTCAAACCTGAAAAAAGCTCTCCTAAATCTTTGAAAAATCGATGTGCCGTCCTTTCGGGAACACTTTTGTCCCTGCATTCCTGTAAAAGGTTACGCGTATCTTTTATCAATATGGGATGGTAAAACTGGGGCGCAATATCCGCCAGGGGTTTTAATACAAAACGTCGCAGCTGCAATTGTGGATGTGGTAAGGTTAACGTTTCCGTTTGCAGAATTTCAAAGTCATAGTACAAGATGTCGATATCAATTGTTCTGGCTTCATATCCTTCTGCTTCCGAACGTTTCCTTCCCAAGGATTCCTCAATTTTTAAGATGGTCTCCAAAAGATCTTCCGGGGATAGATCGGTTTTAAGGGCAACACAAATATTTAAAAAATCATCGGATGTAAAACCCCAGGATGCGGTACGGTACACATGGGATATACGCGCTACCTCCCCTGCCTTTTTATGAAGCAAGAACACTGCCTGTTGTAAATTGTTGGGCTTGTCGCCCAAATTACTTCCCAAGGAAAGATATGAGGTTACGGTATTTGGCATAATATGTAATCAAAATAGGTAAAACAAACCTACATAAAAAGAAATCATCTTTAAATAGATAAAATTGATTAAGAGACTGTTTTGAAATGTGTGATTGGAATTTATATAGGTACTTTTTAATGTCATTATAGGCATCCGCCAGCTGGCGGACTAACATAGCCCTAGCTACGGTATAAAATTTTAACGAAAAAGGGCTTAAAAAGGGGCATAAAAAAATAATCGATATATTTCAAAACAGTCTCTAAGGAAAAATGTTAACATTGGTTATCTTTGCGGCTTAAACTAAATTGCTGTTAATGAAATTTTTAAGAAATCTACTCGCGGCCATTGTTGGTTGCCTTATGGCCTTTGGAATCCTATTTGTAATGTTTTTCATCTTTGTTGGTTTGGTAAGTAGTGCGGAAGATAGCGTTGCGGTAAAGAAAAACTCGGTATTGGAACTTCAAATCCAGAAACCGATAAAGGATTATGTAGGAACCAATGAATCGGACCCGTTCTCTGTGTTTATGGAAGCATCCCAAGGGTTGGATGAAATTTTGCATGCGATTAAAGTGGCAAAGGACGATGATAACATAAAAGGTATCAGTATCAACAATAGTTTTGTCCTTGCCGGTCTTTCGCAGACGCAGGCAATTCGCAAAGCACTAAAGGATTTTAAGGAGAGCGGTAAGTTTATCTATGCCTATGGTGACTTTTATATGCAAAAAGACTATTATTTGGCCAGCATAGCGGATGAGATTTATCTAAATCCGCTAGGGGGGATGGATTTTAGGGGCTTGTCCGCAGAAGTACTATTTTACAAGGATCTACAGGAGAAAACTGGGGTAAAGATAGAGGTGATCCGTCATGGAAAGTATAAGAGCGCCGTAGAACCTTTTCTTTCCAACGAAATGAGCGAGGCCAACAGAAAACAGATCGGCGAGTTGATCCAAGCGCTCTGGGGTACAATTATCGATGATATTTCCGAGGAAAGAAAAATAAGCCCGGAAAATTTAAATAGGATTGCCGATACCTTGGGTGGAAGAAGTCCCAAGTATGCCAATTTTTCAGGATTGATCGATGGTGTCGTACATTATGACCAGTATGAGGAGTTCTTAAAAAGCACCACAGGTCTTGATGCAACCGATGAAATAAACTATGTTGCACTTGAGGATTATATAAAGGTCGCGAACAAGGAGAAAATTTATTCCGGTGATAAGAAAATTGCTATCGTTTATGCGCAGGGAGAGATTATGTACGGTGAAGGAAGCCCTGATTTTATTGGGCAGGGGATTATTAATGAAGCTTTAAAAAAGGCTCGTGAAGATGAGGACATCAAGGCGATAGTACTACGGGTAGACTCCCCTGGAGGAAGTGCATTGGTCTCCGATATCATTTGGAGGGAAATAGAATTGACAAAAAAAATAAAACCAGTAGTGGTTTCTATGGGTAATTTGGCCGCTTCCGGAGGGTACTATATTGCCGTTGGTGCCAATAAGATTTTTGCAGAACCAACCACAATAACAGGATCTATTGGTGTTTTTGGCACCATTCCCAATATCAGTGAATTGGCCGGGAATATCGGAATAAACGCGGAACAAGTGAGTACCAATAAGAATTCGGTAGGCTATTCTCTTTTTGAGCCTATGAGCGATGAATTTAGGGATGTTGCCCAAGAAGGTATTGAAGACATCTATCAGACTTTTTTGGAACGCGTTTCGGAAGGAAGAAAGATAACCGTCGCCGAAGCGGATAGTTTAGCGCAAGGTAGGGTTTGGAGCGGTATAGATGCGCTTAGGTTAGGGCTTGTGGACGAACTCGGTGGTCTGGATGACGCTATAGCCGAAGCTGCTTCCATTGCCGGTCTGGAATCTTATGGTATCAAAAAATTCCCAAAATACAAATCCAGTTTTGAGCGTTTAATGGAAGATTTTGGAGGAACAAGCGCTAGGAATAAAGAGGCTCTCATAGAAGCGGAAATCGGAACCGAGGCATACACTATTTTAAAACAGATCAGATCGGCAATACGGCAAAAAGGAATTCAGGCCAGGATGCCTTTTTTCCTAAATATTGAATAATAGATGACGCTAAAGGACAAAAAGCTTGCCTATACCATTTATTTGTATCTAGGAGCTCTTTTTATCACTTCGTTGGTCGTATCCAATCTTATTTTCCAAAAATTCTTTTATTGGAACCCTTTTGGTGAGATTACTGTATTCGGGGCGCCCATATTTGAACTTTCGGTAGGGATATTGCCATATCCCTTGACTTTCTTGATTACCGATCTCATTTCCGAGATTTTTGGTAAACGAAAAGCTAATCAAATTGTAACCGCAGGAATTTTTGCCTCCTTTTTTTCTATGGGAATCTTATTGTTGGCAAACGTTGCTCCGGCCATCCCTACCTCCCCGATAGATGACACCACTTTTGGAAAAGTATTTGCGTTATCGCCCATTGCCGTTTTAGCATCCATGCTGGCCTACTTGGCAGCACAATACGTAGATATCGCTATTTATCATTTCTGGAAAAGGATGACAAAGGGTAAATATCTATGGCTTCGCAACAATTTTTCTACCTTCCTTTCCCAGTTCATAGATACTTTTACAGTGGTAGGGCTCCTATGTATTTTTCAAGTACTTCCCTGGAGCCTGTTTTACGGTCTGGTCATCAGCGGTTTTCTTTTTAAGATTTTTATAGCATTTCTGGACACCCCTTTGCTGTATTTTTTCGTATATATCCTTAGAAAGCGGTTTCATCTTGCCGTTGGACAGGAAATAGATCTCGACACATAATAATCAGGTCTTTTTTTAGTTCATAAGAAAGGAATAGAACTCATGTTGAGTTGTTTCATTTAAGCGAAAAATTAAGATTTTGTGTTCAAAAGAAGGCTTTTTCAAGCTGCATAGCAGGGCTACGGAGGGAGAAAAAGACAAAATTTGGATGCAAAATGGGATTTTGCAACAAATTACAATAACTCAAGATAAGTTCATTTAGATAATAGATATGAAAAAGAAGATTTTAAAAATAGTCGGTATTCTTTTGTTGCTTTTTATTACAACTTTGGTCGCTGCACCTTTTTTTCTGAAAAGTAAGATATCGGATATTATGAAGAATAAGGTCAATGCCAATATTGATGCCACTTTTGATTTTGCCGAAGCGGATTTAAGCCTCTTCAGTAGTTTCCCTAATGCAAAAGTTGCACTTACCGATATTTCCTTGGTCAACAATGCGCCCTTTGAAGGTGATACCTTGTTTTCCTCAAAGCAAGTGGCATTGAAAATGTCTATAAGGGAGTTGTTCAAGAATGCCGATGATCCTATTACTATTACCAGTTTAAAGGTAGATGGAGCCAAACTCAATGTGAAAATCGATGAGGCCGAGAATGCCAATTATGACATAGCAAGGGAAACCACTCCCGAATCCGATTCGAGCACGGATAAAGGGGGAGATAGTTTTACACTTTCCCTGGAATCCTATGAGATCACAAATTCTGAAATAGCATACAATGATCTTTCCACGGCCTTATATTTGATGCTCACCGATGTGAATCATTCCGGTAATGGGGATCTATCTTTAGAAAATTCGGAATTGGATACCAAAACCAAGGCTTTGATCTCCTTTCAAATGGATAGCACCAACTATCTGAACAATAATAAAATACAACTGGATGCCCTGATAGGTATCGATTTAAAAGAAAACAAGTATTCTTTCCTAAAAAATGAGGCCCTGATCAATCAGTTGCCCTTGGTATTCGAAGGTTTCGTAAAAGTGAACGAAACTAATCAGGAAGTCGATATTCGCTTTAAGACCTTGTCCTCTGATTTTAAGAATTTTCTGGCGGTCATTCCCGAGGAATACTCCAAGAATATCGAAAACGTAAAGACCAGTGGAAATTTTGTAGTGGCAGGGGAATTTAAAGGATTGGTAGATGATGAGCATATTCCAAAATTCGGTATTACAATAAATTCCGAAAACGCTTCTTTTAAATATCCAGATCTTCCGAAATCTGTTCAAAATGTGTTTATTGATGTAGCGGTCCATAATACCACCGGAATAACCGAGGATACTTATGTAGACATAAGAAAACTCTCTTTTAGCATAGATGAAGACCGGTTCAATATGACCTCTAAAATTGTAGATTTACTGGGAAACCCTAAGGTGAATGCTCATATGGATGCTAAAATGAATCTGGCCAATATTTCCAAGGCATATCCGGTACCATCAGATCTGGACCTTAAGGGAATCTTAAATGCGGATGTTACTACCGCTTTTGATATGGCTTCCGTAGAAAACAAACAATATGGGAGTACTAAGACCAATGGTACCATGAACCTTACCAATTTTGAGTATACGAGCGAGGAAATACCCAATCCTATAAAAATTAAATCCACCGCCCTGACCTTTAATCCGAATACCGTTGTACTGAACGAATTCAATGGTGCTACCGGTAAAACCGATTTTAATGCTACTGGATCCATAAATAATCTCTTAGGATTTCTCTTCAATGATGAAAACGTGGAGGGCAACTTTGATTTAAAATCGGACACCTTTGTCTTGAACGATTTTATGGTAGCCGAAGAAGTTTTCGAAGAAAAAAATGATGGCTCCGATAAAAACACGGTGCCTTCCGCAGCGGAAAGTATAAAAATCCCTTCTTTTTTGGACTGTACGATCAATGCCTCGGCAAATACCGTACTTTATGATAATCTTACCTTGAGGAATGTTTCGGGCAATCTTCGGATCAAGGATGAAAAAGCGATCTTGACCAATATGACTTCTTCTATTTTCGATGGTAAATTGGCCCTGAACGGGGAGGTATCCACGAAAAAACAAACCCCAACGTTTAACATGAAATTGGGAATGGACAGTTTCCAAATAGGGGAGACCTTTAAAGCATTGGAACTATTTAATGTTTTGGCACCAATAGCCAGTGCTTTGCGGGGCAAGTTGAATTCCGATATTGAACTTTCGGGAAATTTAAACAATGATTTCACACCCGACCTCGCTACGATTTCCGGAAAAGCGTTGGCAGAATTGTTGGCGACCGATATTGACACCGACAACTCAAAACTGCTATCGGCATTAAGTAGCAAACTAGATTTTGTAAAAGCGGATAAGCTTAATCTACAAGGGCTAAAAACGGCACTTTCTTTTGAAAATGGTGCAGTAAAGGTAAAACCTTTTACCATTAACTATGAAGATATAGCGGTTAATGTGTCCGGAGGCCATACCTTTGATAAGAAACTAAATTATGCAGCTACCTTGGAGGTTCCTGCCAAATATTTGGGCAGTGAAATAAATAATCTCATTGCGAAAATTGATGATACCGAATTGGAAAATTTAACCATACCGGTAACCGCAAATATTGGGGGTGGCTATACCAATCCCACTGTAAGTACGGACATGACCTCCGGGGTTAAGAATCTAACCACACAGCTTGTTGAAATCCAAAAACAGAAATTGGTGAATCGAGGTAAGGATGAGGCCAAAAATCTTATTGGGGGTATCCTTTCGGGAAATTCATCGAAAGATACTACCGGTCAAGAAAATTCTGGTGATAAGGTGAAAGAAGCTTTGGACGGAATATTGGGCGGTTCTTCCAAAGAAAAAGATGCGGATAAGGTAAAAGCGGATTCTGCCACAGCTAAAAAAGACCCTGTAAAAGAAGCGGCCAGTGATATCCTGGGCGGACTTTTAAGAAAGAAAAAGAAGAAAAAGGATACCGTTAATTAATGCCGAGGCCAACATAGTACCCCTCACTTCCTCGAATATTGAATACCGTATCGTCGGCAAAGATGAGGTACTGCCCCTTTATACCTTTTAAAACACCTTTAAAGTTGGGGGTTTTATCCAGATTAAGACTTTTTACCTTTAACGGGTATTGTAGCACGGGAAACTCCAAATGGGTCTCTTCATTACTTTCAATAAAATAATTGGCCGCTTCCTCAGGTATATAGGTCTGTAGTCTGTTTCGCCATTCGACCAAATTTTCGTCCACTACCTGGTTGGTCAACATTTTTCGCCAATTGGTCTTATCGCCAATATGATCTTTTAAGGCAACTTCCGTAATACCGGCCAAATAGCGATTGGGAACTTCTACGATTTCAATGGCCTCATGGGCACCCTGATCGATCCATCGGGTAGGAACTTGGGTTTTACGGGTTACTCCTACTTTTATATTGCTAGAATTGGCCAAATACACGATATGTGGCTGCAATTGCACCCTCTTTTCATAAGCCAAGTCCCTATCTTCCTTATCCAGATGTGCGGTGCTTAGTTCAGGGCGCATGATCCAATCCCCTGCGGAGGGAATCTCAAAAAAACACCGTTTACAGAACCCTTGCCGATAAATGGGTCTATCCTCGCCACAATTGAGACATTGGTATTTTATAAAGTTGATTTGCAGCTCTTTATCAAGTACCTGGTTGAGGTTGAGAAAATCGGTCTCAAAAACCAAATAGTATTGTATGGGTCGCCCCATTTCACTTTGCATTTTTTTTAATACCCCTTCGTATTGCATAAAAGTTTTTTTATTAGAGAACTCGTCTTGACTTTCTCTTTTACCTGTGATTTTCACATTTTAAGCTCTAATTTTGTCTTTTTTTCGTACCGTAGCTATGGCTATGCTACTCAAAAAAGCCTTCATTAGACCTCAAAAGCCAAAAACCTCGGTTCCAAACAAAAATTCAAGACGAGTTCAGAGAATCCATTTGAAAATGCTAACTTTAGTAGCGATTTTTGAATAGAACAAACTAAATTTTACGGCCTGTAAATTTACGGGATAAAGATACCTAAAAATGCCAATACCTTTATTCAACTCCATTGCTTCCTGGTTGTTGAAAAAGCGTTATCATCAGATAGAACTTTTTCTAAAATACCCTGCCGAGGTGCAGGAAGAAGTACTGAACCAGCTAATTTCAATTGCCAGGGATACTGAAATAGGAAAAACCTACGGATTTGAATCCATCAACAATTATGAGACCTTTGCCGATCGTGTCCCCATCGTATGTTATGAGGAGGCTGAATCCATGATAGAACGTACCCGAAAGGGCGAGCAGAATATCTTTTGGCCAACGACGATCAAGTGGTTTGCCAAAAGTAGTGGCACTACCAATGCCAAGAGTAAATTTATTCCTGTGAGCTCCGAGGCCCTGGAAGATTGCCATTATAAATCAGGAAAAGATCTGCTTTGTCTTTATTTGAACAACAATGAGAATTCACAGTTGTTTACCGGAAAGAGCCTACGTTTGGGAGGTAGCAAGGAACTTTATGAGGATAATGGAACATTTTTCGGGGACCTATCCGCTATTTTGATAGATAATATGCCTTTCTGGGCAGAATTGAGCAGTACACCAAGTAGTAGGGTATCCTTAATGAGCGAATGGGAAACCAAAATGGGGGCTATCATCCAAGAGAGCATAGAAGAAAATGTTACCAGCTTGGCCGGGGTCCCTTCCTGGATGTTGGTGCTGTTGAACAACGTTTTGGAAGAAACCGGCAAAGACCATCTTTTTCAAATTTGGGAAAACTTGGAAGTATATTTTCATGGTGGGGTAAATTTTAACCCTTATCAGGACCAGTATAAAAAGCTATTGCCCAAAAAAAGTTTTAATTACTATGAAATATATAATGCTTCCGAAGGATTTTTTGCCATACAGGACAGGAACAATGC
>JBATTK010000139.1:0-40304 GCA_049670505.1 Saonia sp. | reverse complement strand
CTATAGGCCACCCATTCGGCTTGTTCATAGGCTTCATGATAGGATAGGGAAAAATGATTATGCGCTACAATGGCCCCTGTAGTGGAACTTGGTAAAAAATCAGAAGATATCAATGTTTTAAGTCCCTCACCTTGTGGAGCTGAGTAAGTATCCGGGGTATAAAAATTTTCGAAGACCCAAAAACCGACAATACAGACAATCAGTAAAATTGTATACGTGGTTTTCTTCTTCATTTGTTGTTTGCGCAAATAATCAAAATTAAACAAAACAATTCACTCTGGTTCATCTTCATCAACTTCAAGTGGTCAATTTTCAAGATATCTATCGCGTTGGAGTAAAAAAGATCCTGTTAATGAGATGAACATGCACCATCTGATTGATCCAAAAGCAACAGGCACAGACTTTATTCTAATCTGAATAAAGTGGCAACCGTTCCGTCCTATGTAAAGTGATGATATTAAAAAAGGCTAAAGGAGGTATTATGGTCGCCTCAAAAATTACCTCCCCAGTTTCAAAATCCGTTTCGATAGATTTTCCGTAAAGTCCGCTGTTAAAAAAAACTGCACCTGGAGAAAACAATACATGATCTACCGATTCCAAATAATCCACATCGGAAACAATCCTGGAATAGACCTCCTCACCCCTTTCCTTGCCATATTGCCATGTTTGCTGTACAGTTCTATTTGTTTCATCCAATGTATAGACCACGGCACGACTATAATCCACATCTCCGGAAAAATTCCGATTATCCCCATTATCAAAAAGCATAATATCTTTATTGGGCATTATTAAAGGTGCATGTTGATACCAGTTCCATTCAAAATCTGGATGATTTTCATCACCATCAAGAATCGTTTGATCTAAAATTGGTTGGCCGTCCTTATCCAAAGGCCGCAGCAAAAATTGATTGAGATCTATTCCGTTGCCGGATATACCCCAATCTTTATGAGGCCCCATGATCCATACCACTTCATTATTCGCGGTCAGCTTTACAAGTGCTTGGGTACGGCCGGAAACAAGGATAGTATCATCGGTTTCATCATACGTGACGGCATTGGCATGAAACCAGTCTTGGGAGTCGTTCGTTAAGGTTGTCCTTGTGTTTTCCAACGAAAGATTTAAATCCCAAACATTTATAATTTCTTTGCTGATCCGATCTATCTCTATAATATGATCTTCAATAGTTGAAGCGGACAGTTTATTAACGGTAACCAAGAAATTCCCATCAGGTTTTTCAAATACTTCATGATGAAAGCCATAACCTACCATTTCCCATGAATTTACCACCTTACCGAACATATCTATTTCATAAATGAGGTTATCGCCACTGCCTCCAAAACCTGCTCCTCCTGATCCAAAATAGAAATTTCCGTTGGTGAGGCGTTCCATACCGTTGTCATAAAAAAGATTGCCCAGCTGAGGGTGCGAACTAAAATTGAGATACCATCTAATATCTCCAAAGGAATCGAACATGAACGGTCTTTGGGGGAAAGGTGTTCCGCTATGGCCAAAATAACTCACTAGCGTCATTCCCACGGCCATTTGGTCTCTTTTTGCCTCTTCGATAGTAATCTGCGGCATCTCGTCAATAAGTGGTTCTGTAAGAATTCTATACGTTTCAACTCCCAAATTACTACCAGAAGTATCAAAAAAAGTGAGTTCGACCGTATTGTTGAAATCCGCATACAACCCAAGTACCGGAATACTTAAATTGGTTCCTATCTCAGGGAAATCCTGTATGATATCCGAATCGGGACCATTTTGCCCTACAATCTTTATACTAACCCTAACGGGTTCTTTTGTTTCTAATGTTATAGAAGCGGAAAGCGGAGCATATCCCGTTGGGTCCAGGCTCACCTCATCGTTAATAATTACATCAACGGTATTTCCATTCGGGATGGGATCTACTTCAGGGTTTTCAGGTTCATCATTCTGGCAAGCAAAAAGAACAAAGCAGATGAAAAGTAAGCTTACTTTCTTGGATATCATGACGGAGCTATTTAGTGAAGTGGTTTATAAATTTATGAACTTCCAATGCTTGATACCATAATATAACTGTTAAATAGAAATCTATTTTGAGTCGATTTAAAAAATCTTATAAAAATCGATATTAAAAAACCCGGCCTTTAGCCGGGTTTTTTAATATCATAATTCTCGAATTATCCTTTTACACTTGCCAACTTGGTATGTTTGATATTGTTGATCTTAAGGTCCTGTAAAACATTTACAGCCTCCTCCACATAAACATCCTTGGCCAAATTTTTATGCCAGCGGTCTCTTTTTTCCCGTAGTACGGAATCCTTTGTAAACAATTGTTGCTCATATTTTAAGGATTCAAATGTAAGTCTGGAATCATAGTCCGATAACGACTTAAAATATTTGGATTTTTTCTTTATTTTTTCCTCTCCCTTCTTATAAACATCATAATTTAAGGAAACCACCGTCTCATCCTGTTGCTCTTTTAGCCATTTTGCGTTTTCCTCGATCAGTTTTATCTGTTGGCTTGCGGACATACGTTTCTCGCTGTTGGCAATCGTCTGTTCGTAATCAATATAACCATCCCAAACTTCATATTGTGCAGGTGAAATCTTATCCCAAGTCAATGGATTCTGTTGATCTCTTTCACCTAAATCTATATAACTATATTTGTCCGGAACCACCACATCGCTCTTAACACCTTCCAATTGGGTAGACCCTCCATTAATCCTATAAAACTTTTGGGTAGTCAATTTTATAGCACCCAAATCTCCGTGTTCGTTGCTTCGCACAATGTTATCCAATGGAATAACATTTTGCACGGTACCTTTCCCAAAGGTCTGCTTGCTACCAATAACCACAGCCCTTTTATAATCTTGCATTGCGGCGGCCAATATTTCCGAGGCGGATGCGGATAATTCATTGACCAATATCACTAAAGGTCCGTCCCATTGAACGCGTTCATCCTTATCATCATAAACTTCCTTATCCTTACCTGATGAGCGTACTTGTACGATAGGACCGTCTTTAATGAACAGACCTGCCATTTCTACAACCGTCTTTAATGAACCTCCACCATTATCACGAAGATCCAATACTAATCCTTCTATACCTTCCAGTTTAAGTCGTTCTACTTCCTTGGCTACGTCCGAAGCGGCATTTCTTTCACTATAATCATCAAAATCCACATAGAACTTAGGGAGATTGATCAATCCAAACTTCTGGTTACCTTTTATAATGTTGGCAGACTTGGCATAGGATTCCTCCAATTCCACTACATCCCTTGTAATGGAGATTACTTCTGTTGAACCATCTACTTTTCTTACGGTGAGGTCCACAACGGTTCCTTTAGGCCCCTTGATCATCTTAATGGCATCATCTAAACGCATACCTACGATATCAACAGGGGGATTCCCATCCTGCCCTACTTTAATGATTTCATCACCCACTTCTATCTGTTGATCTTGCCATACTGGTCCGCCGGATATGATCTCTACTATTTTGGCACCCTCGGGTTTTTTTTGCAAACGCGCACCGATGCCTTCGAACTTACCGGATATACTGGTATCGAATTTTTCCTTGTCCTCCGGTGCAAAATAGAACGTATGCGGATCAAACTCATCCACAATGGTGTTTATGTACTGCACAAACCAGTCCTTACGTTCCAAATCATCCACAAAATCAAAAAACTCGTCCAAAGTGTTTTTGGTGGCCTCCCTGGAAGCGATTTCTATTTCTTTGGGGGAAAGTGATTTTGAGGAAGAACCGTCTTCTTTCTTTTTGCTTTCATTATCCAATTTGGAATCATAGGTGCCCAAGGTGGCATATTTGAGTTGTTTTCTCCAACGTTCCTTTAAATTGGCCTTGGAGGTTGCAAAAGTTTGTTCTTCATAGTCGATATTGATAAACTCATTTTTTTTATAATCAAAAGGGCGATCCAGCACTTCTTTATAGATACCTTTTGCATCACCCATACGTTTCATTAACCTTTCATATACCAGATTAAAGAAGCTGATATCCGTATTCTTGATCTGATCGTCTATCTGGAACTTATACTTTTCAAACTCCATGATATCATCTTCTAGAAAATAGCGCTTTGTCGGATCGATCACATTTATAAAATCCTCAAAAACACTAACGGAAAAATCATCGTTGATATCCTTTGGTTCATAATGGCCACGTTCCAATACATAAGCTATTAAATCCAATAACAACTTATCCTTATCATCGTTCTCAAAAGACTTGTTGGTAAAACTACAGGAAGCGACTGCTACAAGTATCGTCAGTAAAGCGAGGGCAAAATTCTTTTTCATGTTATAATCCTTTATATCAATTTTTCGGTAGGATAAGTCATCTACTATCCTTGCAAAACATATGAATTCCCTAAGATAATGAAAAAACCATGCCAGTCTGTAGCTGGGCGATTAATTTTTTGTTAAACACCTTAGAGATGATTTCTTATTGAAAAACGTATTTTTACGCCATAAATTATATATCATGGAAAAACCCTTGATTCTGGTAACGAATGACGACGGTATTACGGCACCTGGATTAAGGTCTTTAGTAGGTTTTATGAAAGAAATAGGGGAGGTTGTCGTTGTAGCACCGGATAGTCCCCAATCCGGTATGGGGCATGCCATTACCTTAAACAATACCTTATACTCCAAAAAAATCAAAATAGATAATGGGGAAACGGAGGAGTATAGCTGCAGTGGCACCCCTGCAGATTGTGTAAAATTGGCACTTCAGGAGCTTTTGTATAGAAAACCTGATATCTGTGTAAGTGGTATAAACCATGGTTCCAATTCTTCCATAAATGTAATTTACTCCGGTACAATGAGCGCCGCTATAGAAGCCGGTATAGAAGGGGTTCCTGCTATCGGTTTTTCACTTTGTGATTATTCTTGGTCCGCCAATTTTGAACCTGCAGGGGAAGCCATTAAGAAAATAGTCTCCGAGGCCTTGGAAAATGGTATTCCTAGAGGTGTGGTACTCAATGTAAACATTCCAAAAGTAACTGCGGAGCAGATTAAAGGAATAAAAATTTGCAGACAGGCAAGAGCTAATTGGAAAGAAAAATTCGATAAACGCACCAATCCCAATGGAAAGGATTACTACTGGCTTACGGGCGAGTTCGAACTGCTGGACAAAGGAGAAGATACGGACGAATGGGCATTGGCCAATAACTATATTTCCGTGGTGCCCACACAGTTCGATCTAACGGCGCACCACGTTATACAACACATAAACAATTGGGATTTAAATGAATAAAAAGGAGGTTTTAATAGGCTTTATAGTCGGTATCATTGCAAATACCATAGGCACACTTTTGTACATTGTTCTATTTTCGGATTTAAGTATCGTGGATACGTATAGGGCGGCCGTAATACAGGGCCATATAGGAAGCCTATTGGCCCTAGGGGCCATACTTAACCTGATTGCCTTCTTTGGGTTCTTAAAACTCCGAAGGGATCAAAGGGCAAGAGGGGTGCTCATGGCTACTTTATTGACCGCCATGCTAATTCTGTATTATAAGATTTTTTAAGTGCAAGTTCCCAAAATTAAGCTCAAATTCAATGTGGGGGAATCGTAAAAAATATTGAATTCATCTTGAGTTCATTCACTATAAATGGTAAAGAAAGTGAATCATGGTAATCCGTCAAAAGGTTTTGAATTGCTGAATGAAGCGGAGGAGCCAATAAAATAATGATAACGGTCATTAGAAACAAAAAGCAAAATACGATTAAACTTGATCTTAAAAGTTGAACTTGATTCTTTATACGAATGAAATATTACATCATTGCAGGAGAGGCTTCCGGAGATTTACACGGATCAAACCTTATCAAAGCTTTAAAAGCGAAAGATGGGGATGCAAAGATACGGTGCTGGGGAGGTGATTTGATGCAACAAGCGGGGGGTACGTTGGTAAAACACTACAAAGAAATGGCCTTTATGGGCTTTTTGGAAGTGGTGCGAAACATAAGTGCCATTTTCAAGAACATCGCTTACTGTAAAGAGGACATTACAAATTTTGAGCCCGATGTAATTATCTTTATCGACTATTCCGGGTTTAATCTCAGAATTGCAAAGTGGGCCAAAGAAAATAAATATAGGACCAACTACTATATTTCTCCACAGATATGGGCTTCCCGAGAGCATCGTATCCACAAAATAAAGCGAGATATAGACGCCATGTACGTCATCCTTCCCTTTGAAAAGGATTTTTATGAAAAGAAGCATAATTTTCCGGTACATTTTGTTGGACATCCTTTAATAGATGCCATTGCCGACAGACCACAGGCCGGTGAAAAAAGTTTTAGAACAGAATATAACCTAGATCCGAACAAGCCTATTATCGCATTATTGCCCGGTAGTCGCAAACAGGAGGTACAAAAAATGCTATCCATAATGCTATCCGTGAAAGATTCCTTTCCGGAATATCAATTTGTCATCGCCGGGGCCCCAAGCTTGGAAAAAAGCTTTTATGCTGATTTTTTGGGCAATGACCATGTAGGTTTCGTTGAAAATAGAACCTATGATCTTTTGAGCCTCTCCTATGCCGCGTTGGTGACCAGTGGCACGGCAACCTTGGAAACCGCTCTGCTCAAGATACCACAGGTTGTTTGTTACAAAGGGAATTGGTTATCGTACCAGATAGCAAAACGAATCATTACATTGAATTATATTTCCCTAGTAAATTTAATCATGGAAAAAGAAGTTGTAAAAGAACTGATACAGGGAGATCTGAACACCAAAAATCTTACTTCCGAACTACGTAAGATTCTTGATGGCCCCAAGCGAAAAATCCTTTTTGAAGCCTATTATGAATTGGAGAAAAAGCTTGGCGGAAAAGGTGCAAGTGAAAAAGTGGCCACATTTATTACGGAAAATGCTTAATTTTGATATCCAAGAGAAATTAATACTCCTTGGATGCCTCATAAACTGTTCTACATTTCCCTACTCTTAGTTGTTGCCAGCTGTGGCGTAAAAAAGAAAACTACCTATAGTAAAGAGCGCAAAATCACTGTAGAAGCTTCCTCTAAAGATGTGGAAGCCGATAAAGACATTGCTCCTAAAGAAGAAGCGGAAACTATAAAGACCAAAGCAGATGTCATCATCAGTACGGCATTGACATTTTCAGGGGTTCGCTATAGATTCGGGGGAACCACAAGAAAGGGCATGGATTGCTCCGGATTGCTCTTTGTCTCCTTTAAAGAGCATGATATTCCTTTACCCAGGGCCTCATATCAGATGGCGGACGAGGGCAAACGCATTAAAATAAACCAAGTGACCAAGGGCGATTTGCTATTCTTTAAAACCAGTAAAAAAGGCAAACGTATCAATCATGTAGGATTGGTGGTCGATGTGGACGGGGATGATATCAAATTTATACATTCCACGAGTTCTAGGGGTGTTATTGTATCCTCGTTGCGGGAGGGATTTTGGAACTATGCTTTTGTAAAAGCCACCCGGATACTCTAAGAGACTGTTTTGAAATATGGAACTTTTAAAGTTTATTCCTATTAAACTTACCCTCTTCCTAGTGTGCGGAATTCTAATAGGGCACTACATAGATTTCAATCCATTGTTCCCCTTGGTTTTTGTAGCTAGTTCGCTACTTCTCCTTGGGATTATATTCGTCAAAGAAAAAAGAACGGACTCCCTTGGTTTTGGAATATTTACCGGACTTATTACAATAGGCGTGGGTATCTTGATCATCTGTTCGGCCCAACCTAAAAATCATGCCGATCATTATTTACATAAGGATTTTCTGGGCGACCATGTTTGGCACGTAAAAGTAAAGGAGGTGCTGAAATCAAATGCATTTTCCGATAGATATGAGGCAAACATCATTAGTTTAGATCACCTTAAAACCTCCGGAGAACTTCTTTTAATCCTTGATAAGGATTCCACTGTAAAAAAACTGCAAGTAGACAATGAACTGATCATATTGTCCGCTACAGACAGCGTACTGCCTCCTTTAAACCCACATCAGTTCAACTATAAGAAATATTTACAGAATTTGGGTATATATCATCAAATGAAACTAGGCCCTACCCATTATACTATCTTAAAAAATCCGTCGAGAACTACATATGGATTTGCCGCAAGCATCAGGGATAAGATCATATCAAAATTACAAAAAGCAAATTTCGGTAAGGAGGAATTGAGTATTATACAAGCGTTAGTGTTGGGACAGCGCAATGATATTTCCGCCGCCACTTATGACAACTACAAAAAGGCGGGCGCCGTTCATATTTTGGCATTGTCCGGATTACATATTGGGATTCTATTGGTACTACTTCAATTTCTTTTAAGCCCTTTGGAACGATTGCCCTATGGAAAAACCATAAAACTTGTTTTTATCGTTACCCTCCTTTGGGGGTTTGCCTTACTTGCCGGTTTTTCGGCATCCCTTGTACGTGCGGTAACTATGTTTTCTTTTCTGGCCTATGCCCTATATTTGAACAGACCGGCCAATACATTTAATATTTTGGCGCTATCCATGTTCTTTATTTTATTGGTGTTTAGTCCCAAATTACTATTCCAAGTAGGTTTTCAGATGAGTTATGCCGCAGTTTTTGCCATTGTCTGGATGTATCCCTTGTTCCAAAAATTCTGGCGACCCAAAAGTTGGTTGCTACAAAAAGGATGGCAATTACTATCGGTCAGTGTTGCCGCTCAGCTTGGTGTTTTGCCCATTAGTCTATTTTACTTTCATCAGTTTCCCGCCTTGTTCTTTGTATCCAATCTCCTCATAGTTCCCTTTTTAGGGGTATTATTGGGAATGGGAATTTTAATTATTGCCTTGACACTATTAAACATATTACCCACATTTTTGGTTTCCCTATATAACTTCTTGATATATCGTATGAATGCAGTTATTGGATGGGTCGCACAACAAGAAGCATTTATTTTTGAGGGGATTTCCTTTGATCTCCCCAAACTGCTCTTGAGTTATATGACTATTATTTCCTTAGTACTATTTTGTTCTAGAAAAAGTTATAAAAGAATCCTTATTTTTTTGATGGGTATTATAGGTCTTCAGTTGTGGGCATTGTATACCGTGTATGAAACAGATAAGAAAGACGTATTGTTTGTGGCCCACCAAACCAAAAATACGGTATTGCTACATCAAATGGGGAATCGTCTGAACATATTTACTTCAAACGCTCCATTGGCAAAAAAAATAACGGACGACTATGGTGTAGGGGAAAATGTAGATAACAAGGAATACCGATCTATTAAAAATGTATATGCACTGGCCGGTAAGAACATACTTGTGGTTGACAGTTTTGGGGTCTATCCTTCGTTGGATACAAGACCCGATTATGTACTATTGACCCAGTCCCCAAAAATACATCTGGAACGTTTTATAGATTCCGTAGCTCCAAAAAGGATCATAGCGGACGGGAGTAATTATAAAAGTTATATTGATCGGTGGAAGGCTACTTGTGCCAAAAAACAACTCCCTTTTCACTATACCGGTGAAAAGGGAGCCTATTATTTAAAATAGAAGATTAACTAGTGATCTGCTAATTCAAAACCCTCGGTTTCATCATCGTGAATAACAGTTTCCTTATCCTCTGCACCATGGGTAAGCCTTTTTAGGGGTTTTAACAACAATAAAACCAAAAGGCCAAAGAGAACCGCAAAAATAAATAACCCGCCAAAAACATTTAATTCGCCGGCTTGTACGGAACTTTCTCCTACGATTCCAGCTGCTTTGTTACCCAATCCTACCGCGGCCCAATACACGCCCATCATCAATGCCATGTAACGTGCAGGGGCCAATTTAGTAAAAAAGGATAAAGAAACAGGTGATAAACACAACTCGCCAATAGTATGGAAAAGATAGGCAAGGACCAGCCAGTACATTGCAGAGCTTCCCTGACTCTCATATTGTAAAGAAGCAAGAACCATATACACAAAACCAATACCCATAATTATAATACCAACACCCATTTTAAAAAGGGAAGAAGCTTCTTTTCCTTTTAATTTTCTTTTGGCCCAAAAGCTAGCTATCCCAACAGCCAATAATATAATGAATCCTGCATTAGCACCTTGAAACCAGGCAGCGGGAACTTCCCAACCCAAAAACATCCTGTTGGTTTTTTGTTCTGCATAGAGATTCATCAATCCACCCATTTGCTCAAAACACCCCCAAAAGACTAAAACCATCAACAACGATAAAAGCAACACCACGTACCTATCCTTCTCAACTTGACCGTTTAAATTCTTATATATCATCATCATCATGCCGGTTACCAAAGAAAGAACTATGAAGAGTACACCAAAACCCCAATTATCGGGACCTTCAAAAGTAAAGCCTGCATATAAGGAAAGTGCCAAAAGCACTGCCACGATTCCCAATTGTAAGGGGGACTTAAAAAGTTGGGAAAATAAGGTGCCCAAACTAATATCCGAAGATTTTTCCTCCATTGTAGGTGCGTTGCCCACATGAACCAAAAAACGGTGGCCATAGAGATACACCATAAGACCCATGAACATTCCTATTCCTGCAAGACCAAATCCATAATGCCATCCATATACTGCTGCTACCAAGCCGACCGAGAGCGATGCTATAAAAGACCCTAGATTTATACCAACATAAAAAATACTAAATCCCTTATCCCTTCTAATATCGTTCTGCTTATATAATCCTCCTACCATGGTAGAAATATTCGGCTTCAACATGCCTACACCAAGAATTACCAAACCAAGTCCGGTATAATATGCCCAAATAGCATCTATTGCCAAAACTGCATGTCCACAGGTAAGTAATATAGCACCAATGGTAACCGCTTTCTTTTGCCCTATTAATCGATCAGCAATAAATCCACCTGGAATGCTCATTACATAAACCAACATGGTGTACCAACCATATAGTGCCAATGCCTCGGTAGTTGTCCAGCCCAACCCGCTCTGAGGGTCATTTTCCAAGGTCGTTGCTGTCATATAAAGTGTTAGTAACGCTCTCATTCCATAATAGGAGAAACGTTCCCACATTTCCGTAAAAAACAGAACATACAGTCCGACCGGGTGCCCAAAAAGTTCCTTTTGATGTGCTGGTTTAATTGAATTTGCCATAAGTTAACGTGGATTGGTTTAGTTATTGAATTGAATTAGCCCTTTATCCGTTCCTTTTTAGGCATAATGCTTCTTTCTTCTCGTTTATCGCCTAGGTTTTTATGGATAAAGTCAGTCATTTTGGTATAGAGATGTAATCTGGTGTTGCCTCCGTAAATCCCATGGTTTTTATCGGGATAAATGGCCCATTCAAACGGTTTGTTGGCCTGTACCAAAGCCTCTATCATACGCATGGTATTTTGTACGTGTACATTGTCATCGCCGGAGCCGTGTACCAAGAGGTATTTACCTTTTAGAAGTTCCGGATAGTTAAGGGGAGAATTTTCATCATAACCGCTCGGATTTTCCTGTGGGGTCTGCATATAGCGTTCCGTATAAATAGTATCATAAAACCTCCAGGAAGTAACCGGTGCTACGGCAATGGCCATTTCAAAAACATCGCTTCCTTTTAGAATACTGTTGGTAGACATAAAGCCACCATAACTCCAACCCCAAATCCCTGTCCTACTTTCATCTATATAAGGTAATTCACTTAACTTTTGGGCCGTTGCAATTTGGTCTTCGACCTCGTATTTTCCCAGTTCTTTTTGTGTGACTTTTTTAAAATCGCGCCCCTTGAATCCAGTACCACGTCCGTCCACACAGGCAACGATATATCCTTCCGATGCCAATAGTTGATACCAATAATCATTGGCTCCCATCCATCTGTTGGACACCATTTGTGAACCTGGCCCACTATATTGAAACATAAAAAGGGGATATTTCTTGGAGGGGTCAAAATCCGTTGGCTTTATCATCCACATATTCAAATCATTTCCATTAATGGAAATGGTGGAAAATTCTTTGGGACTAATTTCATATCCTTCCAACTTCTTGGACAAGGAAGCATTGTCCGTAATATCTTTCAATTTTTTACCCGTTGTTGCTTTGTGCAAGGTATATTCCGGGGGCGTCGTCGCACTGGAAAAAGTGTTTATAAAATAAGTGAAATCCGAACTGAAAGCGGCCGAGTTTTGGCCTTCTTTTGAAGTCAGTCTTTTTTTATCTTTTCCACTACTATCCACACGGTACACATCCCTGTTAATAGAACCATTTTCGGTAGATTGGTAATATACGTAATCTTCTTTCTGATCATAGCCATAATAATTGGTTACCTCCCAATTCCCCTTAGTAATCTGGTTCATTAGTTTCCCATCCTCATCGTACAAATAAATATGGTTGTTCCCATCTTTTTCACTGGTCCATATAAAACTATCGTCCGCTAAAAAAGTTAGATTGTCGGTAACATCCACATAGGCATTATCAGTATCCTCCAACAAAAGGGAAACAGCATTGTCCTTTGCATCTACCCGATGTAATTTTAGATTGTTCTGATGACGATTGGTGGTCTGTACACTTAGATAATTAGGATTGTTCATCCATTTCATTCTTGGAATATAATAGGGGTTTCCCAAATCTACCTTGGAGGTCTCCCCGGACTTTGTATCATACATATGTAAAGAAACCTCAGCATTCTCCTCCCCTGCTTTGGGGTATTTAAACACATGTGGTTTTTGATAGAGATTTTTTCCATATACATCCATAGAAAATTCGGGAACATTGGTCTCATCAAAACGAAGGAAAGCTATTTTAGATCCATCCGAGTTCCATTCAAAGGCTCTAACAAAGGCGAACTCCTCCTCATAGACCCAATCCGTCACTCCATTGATAATTTTATTTTTGATACCGTCCGTAGTAAGCTGTTTTGAACTTCTGTCAGCGATGTCAAAAACATATAGGTTATTTTCAAACACATAGGCAACTTTCTTATTGTCCGGGGATAAAGTCGGTTCCTGAATCTTACGGTCAGAAAGCTTGACACTGTTTTTCGATTCAATATCATAAACATAGTAGATACCTGAGCTTGAACGTCTAAAAATAGGTGTTATCTCGGTAGCCAACAATATTTTGGATTCGTCCTCGCTGAATTCATAGGAGCTGAAAAGAGGAATGTTCTCTGAATCGGAGGAGGAAATTATGGCTTCTTTTTTTTCTAAAGTCTTGTAATCATACGTGTTGATGGAACTGACCCTAGTAGCCCTGTCAACCTCTAAAATTGTGTACTGTTTACCATTTTTCATAGACCGGAGCGCATCCAGTCCTTCTGTTCTAAAAGTACCTCCCCAAATCTCTTCGAGTGTTATCTGTTTTTGCTGGGCATGGATCCCAATACTATGCGCAAATACAAAAAGGGCAATACATATTGTTTTCTTCATAGATTATTAAGGATTATTTAAAATCTTCCAAGTTTACTAATAATTTGACAGAAAAGTAAACTTTAATTCCAAATACTTGCCAGTTCCATAATATTTAACAGGAAACTCTGGGCATCTATGGATTATTTGCTTTATGACTATCTTTGAGATAAGAAACCAAAACTTTATGATTACTCCTATTGAGGGATTTTCCAAGCTGACCAAGACCGAAAAAATAGATTGGATCGCGGCCAATTACACCCACAATCCGGACGCTACAAAAAGTGTTCTACAACGGTACTGGAATCCGGATGCCGATTTGCAAAAACTACATGATGAATTCATAGAAAATACCATTACCAACTATTATCTTCCTTTTGGCATTGCCCCTAATTTTTTGATCAATGACACCTTGTACGCCATTCCTATGGCCATAGAGGAAAGTTCAGTTATAGCAGCGGCCAGTAAAGCGGCAAAATTTTGGCTGGACCGTGGTGGATTCAAAACGTCCATAATCGGAACGGAAAAAATTGGCCAAGTACATTTTATATACACCGGTGATTTTCAAAAATTGCAAAAATTCTTTGACGTCATAAAACCTAAGCTGATTTCCAGTGTAGCATCCATTACGAAGAGTATGGAAAAACGAGGTGGAGGCATCACTGATATCGTACTAAGGGACCAAACTAAAAAACTGGATAACTATTATCAGTTACATTGCACTTTTGAGACTATGGACGCCATGGGGGCCAACTTTATCAACTCCTGTCTGGAGGAATTCTCCACTACCTTAAAAAAAGAAGCAAAAGATTTTAACTTGTTTACCGAGGAAGAAAAAAAAATGGAGGTTGTCATGAGCATCCTATCCAACTACGTACCCAATTGTCTGGTACGGGCAGAGGTGAGTTGTAAGGTAGACTCCTTGGATGACGACCCATCTATTTCTCCCCTTGAATTTGCAAAAAAAATGGTAAGGGCGGTAGCCATTGCCGAGGTAGAACCCCATAGGGCGGTTACCCATAACAAAGGGATTATGAACGGAGTGGATGCCGTAATATTAGCTACAGGAAACGATTTCAGGGCAGTAGAGGCCGGTGTGCATGCCTATGCTTCCAAAGATGGCACCTATACCAGCCTTACCAAGGCCAAAATAGTGGATGACGTGTTCAGGTTTTGGATAGAAATTCCTTTAGCTCTGGGAACCGTTGGAGGTTTAACCGGTTTGCATCCCTTAGTAGCCTTGGCATTGGAGATTCTACAAAAGCCATCGTCCAAAGAGCTAATGCAGATTGTGGCCGTAGCCGGATTGGCGCAGAATTTCGCTGCCCTACGATCTCTAGTGACCACCGGCATCCAACAGGGACACATGAAAATGCATTTATTGAATATCCTCAACCAAATGGGTGCCACCGAAATTGAAAAAGAAACTTTGGTGCACCATTTTAAGGACCATACGGCGACCCATAATGCCGTTGTAGAAGCATTCCAAAAACTAAGAAATAATCCATGAGCAAGCGGCTCTACAGCAATGGAAAATTATTGCTCACTGGGGAATATGTGGTATTGGATGGTGCTTTAAGCCTTGCAGTTCCCACAAGATATGGTCAAAGTATGACCGTTAAAGAAATCGATACGCCAGAACTTGTATGGAAAAGTCTAGATGATAGCGATACTATTTGGTTTGAGGAAACCTTTGAATTGGACAGCTTTAAACACCACAATAAGAAACAAAGTTCTTCTCCTCCCTTCCAAAAGGGAAAGGAAATAGCGGATACCCTTTACAGCATACTCAAGGAAGCCAAAGAAATAAATCCCTCATTTTTGCGTGGTCCCAAAGGATTTGAGGTAGAGACCAAGCTCTATTTCCCTAGAGACTGGGGGTTGGGCTCATCTTCCACTTTAATCAATAATATTGCCCAATGGGCAAAAGTGGATGCCTATGAATTACTCTGGAAGGCATTTTCAGGAAGCGGATATGATATTGCCTGTGCGCAGTATAACAAACCCATTCTATATCAATTGAATAATAGTATCCCCATAGTTGAGAAAATTGACCTTGACCTTCCCTTTAATGACTGTATTTATTTTATACATCTCAATAAAAAGCAGAACAGCCGGGAAGCCATAGCCCAATATCAAAATATTAATTTTAATATGGAATCCGTCATCCGTCAAATCTCCGAAATTACATTGAAAATAGTCTCCTGCAGGGACTTATCCGTTTTTGAGGGATTGTTAATGGAACACGAACAACTACTTTCCCACATATTGGGAATTCCAATGGTAAAAGAATCATTATTCCCTAATTTCAATGGAGCTATTAAAAGCCTTGGGGCTTGGGGCGGAGATTTCATATTGGCTACAGGTAACAAAAAAATACCTGAATACTTTAAGAAAAAAGGATTTGAAACCGTTATTCCCTATGCGCAAATGGTTTTATAAAATCCTATTTTGAACGCCTTTCAGCACTTCCCGATTCCGAGACCCCGGGAATATATTATTAGAACTGGTTTAAACTTTTTAGATTGTAGCGAAAATTAGCAATTTTTTGCTCAGTTGAAGGTTTTTTTGAGTTGCATAGCAGAGCTACGGAAGGAAAAAAACACAAAAAATGGGTAAAAAAGGGCATTTTTTTAGCCAATTGAAAAAGTTTAAATCAGTTCTTAGTAAAAAATAGATCTTTGATCTTCTATTTCGGATGCCTCTTTTAAGGCGTTATATACGGCCGTATTTACCCTTGCTGCGCCCGAAGATCGTAAATTGGCGGCGTAGGTACTATAATTATCCAATTTTGGGGCCTCCTCTTTTTTGGTCAACGAGACCTTAAAAACACCGCTTTCTCCTTCCAGCAAACCTGAAGTGTCACCCTCTTGCATTGCAAATGCGGTACCTACCACTAAAGGTTCCCTGCCTGCACCGGGAATAGTAGGGGATTTTATGGTCAAAGCAGATGCCGTAGCAACTGATACATTATTGTCACTGGCAAAAGACTCCATGCTTTTCCCTTTATTAGCGGCAATGATTTGATTGGCTTTTCGTTCCTTACGAAGAATTGGAAGTATAGCCCCCGAAGCTTCTTCCACTGTTTTTAAGCCTTCTTTATATTTTGCGGTAAGTTGTACCACGGCATAGCCGTTGTTTATATTAAAACGTTTGATGGCGCCCACCTCCGTGTCTTCATTAAAGGCCCACTGAACAATACTACGCTGTGCGGAAAGCCCGGGCAAATTTTCGTCCATCTCCTTTATTTTGTTCACCGGCCTAACGGCATATTCACTTTCCTTGGCCAAGTCCGTAAATGATTTTCCATCCGAAGTAGTCCCCATTTCAAATTTAGTGGCATCGGCAAAAAGTGTATTAATAGTTTCTTCAGAAGGCTCTATGGCCCTTACCAAAGTGGCTATCTGCATGACATCTTGTTTATCATCTACCTTCACAATATGATATCCAAATTCGGTTTCTACCAAGTCTATGGTACCTACAGCGTTTCCGAAGGCGAAATCATTGAATTTCTCTGTCATTACCCCTTCTTGGAAATAGCCCAGATCCCCACCTCTTGGCGCCGATGGCCCATCAGAGTTATCCCTGGCAAGTTCCGTGAAAACAGCATCTTCTTTTTTGGCTTCTTTTAAAAGCTCATTGGCCTTTTCCTCGGCCTCGGCCTTGGTTCTTTTTATTTCCGGATTCGCCCTTTCCGCCCCTTCATAAGTAATTAGGATATGGCTGGCCTTTACCGTTCCATTGGGTTTTCTATCGATCATCTTGGAGACCTTAAAGGCATCTCCATCGCGATACGGTCCATATATTTGCCCTACTTTTAATGCGGCCAAGGTATCGGCGAACTTAACCGGCAAATCTTTTTTTGGTTTGTATATAGTATCGAATTTTGTATCGGAATTTCTATCCAGGAAAGCGGTAACATCCGTCGTATTTCTAAATCCAGAAATAATATCCGTGGTATCCCGTTCCTCAGAATACTCCTCCGTATCTTCCAATAATTTAGTAATCTGATCTTTAATTGCGGTTTCATCTCCCAAGGATGGCTTCTCTTCAAAATATACAAATTGAATATCCCTGGATTTTTCCTGTTTATACTTCTCTTTGTGGGCATTGATGTATGCTTCAATTTCCGCTTTGGTAATAGTAATGGAACTATCGGGAATTGAAGAATAGGGTACCCTAACATATTTGACATCTACTTTATCATTGGCCAGCTTATAGTCTAGCTCACCTTCTTTTAAGGTGGCACCTACACCTGCCTTGACCAAATTGAAATACGTCTGCTCCTTGGCACTTTGAATAATTGCCTGTTCATCTTGCAACCACAACTGGTATTGCGAGGGACTGTTTACTTTAAGATCTACTATAAATTCCCTAAACTTGGATTCATCAAAGACCCCATTTTCATTTTGAAACTGCGGACTTTGTGCATATGCAGGATTAGTTTTGATGAAATTAATGATCTGGTCTTGTTCTATAGCAATACCTAAATCCTCGAATTGTTGCCCTAAAATGGTATTTCTTACTTCTTGGTCCCAAACGTTGTTCACCAATTGCATGGAAGACATGTTAGGTCCAAATCTTCTTGAAGCGGCCTCTATTTTTTCTCTGAACTTATCTATGGAAATCTCTTCCCCATTGATCTCACCTACGGACGAACCTACTTTTCCACCCCCAAAGTCATTACTGGTAAATATACCCGATATCACAAATGCAAAAAGCGCCATACCAATAATCAATATCAATATGGTGGTTCGTTTTCTAATATTCTCTAAAATCGCCATTACTCGGTATGTTTAAAATCAGTTCGCGAAATTACCATTTTTAATTGAAAAAATAAAAACTAAAAGAAGTGTATCTACCTTATATATAAAGCTTAATCCTTTTCAAGGACCTGTACGATCACCAAATCTATTTTGGTACTGGAAACTTCTACAATAGTAAATAAAAAATTTTCGATATGTATTTTGGAATCCTGCTCCGGTATCTCACCGGTTTCATTTACTATAAGCCCTCCAAGAGTTTCATACTCTTCACTATCCGGCAGTTCCAATTTATAGTTTTCATTTACATAGTCTACTTCCATCCGAGCCGAAAATTTATAGGTGTTTCCATCAATTTGCTCCTCATGCAGATCGGTAGAATCGTGCTCATCTTCTATTTCCCCGAAAAGTTCCTCTACAATATCCTCTACTGTAATGATGCCTGAAGTGCCTCCATATTCATCCAATACTACGGCTATACTCTTTCGCTTTTTGGTGAGTATATTCAAAATATCGTGTATCAGCATAGTCTCGGGAACAAATTCGACAGGCAAGAGAATACTTTTTATAGTTTTTGGCTTTTTGAACAGCTCATAGGAATGCACATAACCTATAATATTATCTATGGTATCTATATAGACCAATATTTTGGAATATCCCGTTTCGGTAAAAAGTTTTGCCAGACTTTTTGGAGTTTCATGAAGTTCTACAGCGGTAATTTCAGTTCTGGGAACCATTACTTCCCTTGCTTTTACTGCAGAAAACTCCAGTGCATTCTGAAAAATCTGTATCTCGGAATCCATTTCATCCTCTTCTTCCACGGTTTCCATTTGTTCGGTTATATAATCTCCCAATTCCATTTTGCTGAAGGCAAGCTGTACTTCGTCACCAGCTGTCTTAAAGAATTTTTTTAGGATAAAGTCGGATACTTTTATGATAAACTCCGAAATTATTGAAAATAATAGGTAGAAAATATAGGCAGGTATAGCCAATATTTTCAACAAGGTATTGGAATAAATTTGAAACAATACTTTAGGTAGGAACTCCGCGGTAAGTAAAATGATAATTGTGGAGATGGCCGTTTGCGTAAACAGGCTGAAATCCGTAAGCATTAAATTGATGAAGCTATTGGATGTAGGGTATAGGCTTGCGAACCAATCCATCAAAAGCTCCCCCATGAAAAGGCCATATATTACCAGAGCTATGTTGTTGCCAATAAGCATGGTAGCAATAAATTTTGATGGTTTTTGGGTAAGTCTACCAAGTACGTTCGCCAAAAATCCTTCTTGCTTTTTCTCTATTTCTATATGTATTTTATTGGCGGATATAAAGGCTATCTCCATGCCCGAAAAAAAGGCGGATAATACCAATGAAAAACCGATAATGAGAAGAGAGGCGTCCAAAATTATTGTTGATTATCCCGTTTTCGTTTCTCAAACCTTCTTCTGTAGTTCCTTCGGAAAATGAACATACCTGAAGACACAAGGGCAAAAAATATAAAAATATATGTTCCTTCCCTATCCACGTTCCACAGGTCATATATTTTATATATGGATACGATGGCCACAACCAAATAAAGATATTCGGTATACTTTAAAATCTTGATCATACTATTCTTCTTTTATGGTCATTAGACCGTAGGTTTTATGGGCATTAAAAAAACTAAATTCTTTATTAAAATCCATTCCCTCCCCATCCATTAAGGTACCGTCCTCAGGATTGGTATATTTAAATTTTTCTTGGGTGAAAATCCATTCGTTTGCCCTATCCCAATACAATTGGGGAGATTCCAATTTTTTTCCATCATGGGTTTCTATGACCACATTCCCCTGTAAATCTATCAAATTTGTGGCGGAGTAGATAATGCCATAATCGGCATTTATGGTACTCTTATTATTATTTTCGTCAAAAAAGTCCACTTGAAGTCCATTGGGAAAGGTACGGTATGGAAATCCCAGATTGTCAAAATCCTCGCTTATGGGACTGGTCAATATAGCGACAACCTTGGAATCGGCCATATCTTCACTACCCAAATCCTCCTTGGTTTCCGTATAGGTCAATGTAAAGTTTTGGGCAATGCCCTGTGGAAAAACATTTTTTTTCGCCTCATCGCCTACCCTTTTATAATTGTCTTTACAGGATAAAAAAAGCATTGCCATAGAACATACTATGGCAATGCTTTTGAAATTATTTCTAAAGTTTTTTATCATCCTTATAACGAAGGTACTTTTACGCTACCTCCTACCCAGCAACTGAATGAAATGGTCTGGCCTGCTTTTCCAGAATTAAAAATATCCGTTTTGGATGGTGCCTTGGCATTATAACTTGCGGCTGTTTGCCTAGCCCTACCGCTCAAGGAGGGATCTACCCTACCTGCTTTATTGGCCATATCTGCCGCTTTCCAGTAAATCGCACGCTTTTCAAAGGTACTACTACCGCATTCGTTGGCACTACCGGCATATAAATTAGCTATTAACAAATAAGCCTTACCATTGGCAGGATTTGCATCTATAGCCTTTTGGGCATAACTTCTGGCCGTAGACTTACTGCCTCTTCTGTAGATGGTAGCGATTTTGTACAATAGATTGGATTTTTTGAATGAATCCGTTTCCAATTCTACTGCTTTGTTAAAGTCCGCAATAGCACCTTTGGAATCACCCGCCTTTTGTTTTAGGGTCCCTCCGTATACATAGGCACTTGCAGATGGATCCAAGGCCAACTGGGCCTCGAAAAGCTTTTTAAACATCGGATCGTCGGTACACTCTTTACTGAACATTCTTCCCACGGCTCTTTTTACCCAAACTACATCACTCTTTTTAGATTCAAAACTCTTTTGGTACAGTGGAATTAAATTACCACAATCTGCCAAGGCACCTAACTTGGAATCGATACTCCCTGAAATTTTACCAAAAGACTCTGAATTCGTAGTAGCCACCTTCAACCGTCTTTTTTCCTTAGAGGTCAATGTACCCTCGTCCTCTTTCGGAAGAAGTTTTGTGATTATAGTCGTCAATTTCTGATTTTCCTCCTCTATTTTTTCGGTAACATCATCATATGTATCGAATACCTCCTGTAAATCCTTACTGCCGGCCTTGTGCAAATCTACAAGATTGGAAAAATACAGATATAAAGCTTTTGGATTTTTAAAGTTCTCCCTATCCTCTTTGAAAGCCTTATCCAATAATTTATAGACCTCTTCCTCAGGGGCCATTTTATTATCGTGCATAATCATGGCATGGTCTATCATTACATCCGCCATTTTAGCTTTCTTGGGGAAGTATTTCATACTGTTATCCCCCAAAACAATAAGGTCTTGAACAAAGGCTTCCTTTTCCGAACCGGAAGATTTCCTTATCTTATCCTTAAGGATTCTTTCTCCATAGGCGAAAGTGGCCCAATTTAACTCCGGACAGTTTTCATATACCATTTTCCACGGCGTATAGGCCGCATCATAATTCTTTACTTTTGCATGTTCGGAAAAAATGGAAAGATTGGTCATACATTCCGGGTTCTGGGCTTGAGCATTGCTTACACCTACAATCCCCAGAAGTGCGATCGTCATTATGTAAAGTCTCTTTTTCATCTTACTAAGTATTTAAAGTGGTTAATGTACTAAATTTTTATCAATTTATTTTTCTTTTTTGAAACCATCTATCGTTTAAGGATAGGCCAATGTTCACATTGAAGTAACTTTCCTCTATTAAATCGGCGGCCGTGGTACCCCTTCTTCCCAATTCAAAACCGAGGTTTATATTAGAGAAACTTCCCCCTAACGGTAACCCCAAACCAAAAGTTATGCCAAAATTATTTATCTCTTTGTCATTTATCATCATTCCGGTCTGCTCATACCTAACTCCGGCCCTATATGTTATTCTCTTAAAATATCCGGAAAACGTAGAGTAATCGGGAATAAAATATCCGCCAAATGCAAAACTGCTGGCATCTTCATAGGTTAAATTATCTATACTTATAAAATCATTCGTAAAAGAACTCAATCCTTGAAAACTGTATTCCCCACCCAAGAACCATTTTTTGTCTTCACCAAAACCCAGCCCAAAAGTGGTGGTTGTGGGTATTTTCAATTCCGTATTCCGAAGATTCTGTGCATCTAAATTTACGTCTATAACTTCCACATCAAGTCCTGTATCTACAAGAAAAGATCCAATCTGCTGTGTGTTTTTTGACGTTAGATTGGCTTGCGTATTTACGGTAACGGAAGTATACAAGGTGTATTTATCCTTTACTGTGGGCGTATAATTGGCCGCAAAATTAAAATCCAACCCGTTTACCCTTGATTCCCTTCTATCAGAAGTGCCAAATTGTACATTATCCACTGTTTGTATAATACGGTTCTCCAAAGTACCAAAGTTAAGATTGGTGGTGGCCCCTAACCTAAGATTTTTGGAAAGTTCATAACCAATGGACAGATATACCCTGTTGAGCCCGCCCTCACCGGCAAAAACGCTTCTCACCGAATCCTGGTTTTGGTCTACGGTCTCGGTTAAAACATTATAACCTACCGAAGATAAAGGCATTAGGCCAAATCCCATTCCAAAACCCTTTCCCAAGGGAAAGCCAATGGATAAATAGTCCAAATTGGTCACCGAGGTATTCTGTTGCTCCGTAAAACTTTTTAAGCGAATTTCCCTATGGGAAACCCCTATGGAGTAGGTGGTGAGTTTTAATTTACCATAGGCCGCAGGGTTCCTTAGGTTAATATGGATACTGTCCGCATACATGCTAAGCCCTCCCATCATCTGGTTTTCGACAGAGGTGGTAGATCTTAATTCCCCAATACCAAAAAATGAATAGGGAGAAACTGTGCCATCTTGCGCATGCATACCACAGGCGATGCAACATATTATTGCAATTACAAATCTTTTAACCATCTAGCGTTTGTTGTATTCCAGCAAATAATTTAAACCTTCCAGAAGAAAATTGGAATGCGCAAATATGGTATTTTTTAATCGTTTTGACAAAAATTGGGCATCACCGCCTGTTAAAATAACTGTTAAATCTGAAAAACGGGAATTATATCGATCGATTACGCCGTCAATTTCATGACAAATACCGGAAATAACCCCACTGTGCATACTATTTTCGGTAGTGTTTCCTATAAAATCTAAAATATCCCGTGGCTCTAATAGGGGTAATTTTGAAGTTTGTTCGTGCATAGATCTGTATCGCATGTTCAGGCCCGGCGAAATAGCACCGCCCAAATATTCACCGTAATCATTTATCATATCATAGGTAATACAGGTTCCGGCATCTATGACCAAAGTATTTCCATGGGGATTAAAATAAAATGCGGAAGTAGCCAGCGCTATCCTATCTACACCAAGTGTTTGTGGCGTAGCGTACGAATTTTTAAATGGAGTATTTGTCCTATGTGTCAATACATGCACATTACAAAATATGGATACTACCGCTACATCCTTCTTATCCAAATGGCCTACGGACGAAATTATACCGCGTTTTATATCCGGATAACGTTCAAAAAACTCCTTTACTTTTTTTGAAAAATCGTGTAGGTCTATTTTTTCGCAATAGACCATGGAATTTTTCTCAAAGACGGCAAGCTTTACCCACGTATTTCCTGCATCTATAATAAGGTTCATGCTACAAAGATTAATAAAAAAATTCGAGATTTTTTTTATTTTGCCTTTCCCGTAACCACTAAAAGTAGTTACTACTAGTGCATTTCACTCCCCGCCAGCTGACAAATAGTACAATACAGGGGGAGAGGCAGTTAGGAAATCCATTGATTAAAAAAACAAAAGCTTTTTTCTTTTTTTGTTGGTATATCCTAAATTTGAAATTATATTTGCACCCGCCTTTGAGACGCTATAAATGTCTCGTTAGTGGCAAACCCTTTAAAAATGGCTGGTACCTTAGCTCAGTTGGTAGAGCAACGGACTGAAAATCCGTGTGTCCCTGGTTCGATTCCTGGAGGTACCACAAGCGTAGCGAGTGGAAGCTACATTAAAAACACCCTGTACGGGTGTTTTTTTTATGCCGAAGGCATTAGAATCGAAGTTTATCCCGAGCCTGTCGAGGGAATGACTGAAGGTACCACAGAAATCCCGACAATGGTCGGGGTTTTTTGTTTCTGTACTGTGAATCATATAACCATGAACGCCACTGGTTGCAAACCTGTCTGCCGAGCAGGCAGGCGAGCGGCAGCAATCACTCTTGCGGCAGTGAGCTTTTTTTGTCCATGTACCCCAACACATATAACCCCAATCCCATAGTCCAATAACATCTTATCTATAGATACCACACTTGGTCGGTTTTATTTTGCATAAGTAGCCGATACAGCTAATTTTAAGGTCATGAAGCGGAAATTTAATTTTTTGGATGTGTTCTTAATCCTAGGGGGTATATATGTTACCTTTATTACCTTCCTTATTATATCGAATTTTGTTTAAGGCAATAGGTAACGACAGACCATCTTATACTTCTGCCCTATGAGGATAAGTTATGGATTACCAAACGCCTTTTACCTTTGAAATCTTAAAATTCTTTAATTCCATAGGCTCCGTGGAAGTGTTTTCCAATTCTAGAGCCGTATAGTTTTCATTGGGGAAAATTTGGTCGGTCATTACATACTGTCCGCCATTGATAAAAACCTCTATGGAAGACCGATCCAGCAATATTCGGACCTCAAAAGGGCCATCTGGTAAATTTGCTACGGGCATTTGATGTATCTTACTACCAAAATCCTCTTGAAAGCCGGTCTTCCCGGAAACTGTTCGATCTAGCATTACCGATTCTGTTTCCTCTTTCATACTTAAGACAAGTTCCTCTTTAAGCTTGTTCACAAAACTTAGTGCAAAGTTCTTGGAGGAACTCATAAATGTAACTTCGGTCTGGTTAAAATGATCAAAAAAGATGGTCTCCGTTGATCCGCCTTGTACCATGATATCCTGTTTTAATTGCTCTTCCAATAAAACATCAAAATTGTCCAAGGGATAATTAATAAGATCGTAACCATTCCCTACAGGCCGTAAGGACAGTTTTCTTGGGAGGGTCATGGCACTGCGCCATTTTTCCGTAGGCGTGTCCCTGGCATAGTCCCAATTGCTCATCCAGCCGACAAAAATCCGATCGTTATTCGGTACATGGTTATAGGTAACCCCCGCATAATTATCGGTGCCCCAATCTAACCATCGGTATTCCTTTTGGTCGGAAGTAAACGTATGGCCATCAAAATCCCCGATAAAATACTGGGTACCACTACCTCCATTGGGTGCCCCCGGATTTATACTGATTAAAAGCACCCATTTTTCTTCATCGGTACCCGTTACCTTCAAGGGAAAAAGATCTGGACATTCCCAAACACCTCCATGGGCGCCTTGATTTCTTCCAAATTCGCTTTGTTGTTCCCAAGCGATCAAATTATCCGAATTCCATAACTGCAAATGGTCTCCGGCAACCAAGAGCATGGTCCACTGGTTGGCCTTATCGTTCCAAAAGACCTTAGGATCCCTAAAATCCTTCATCCCGTTATTTCCTATAACGGGGTTGCCATCGTATTTGGTCCAGGTATCCCCATTGTCCAAACTAAAGGCTATACCTTGGGTCTGGTAATCGGTTCTGCCTGCTTTTTCCCCTTTCATATCATGATAGGTGAAAATAGCCACCAAAGGTGGTGTTTCCTTTGTTCCCAAACCCGATGTATTATGCTGATCCATCACCGCACTTCCAGAGAAAATATAACCGTGTTCGTCAGGAAATAAAGCAATTGGTTGGTGTTCCCAATGAAGCATATCCTTGCTTACGGCATGTCCCCAGTGCATGGGGCCCCACACAATATCATCTGGATAAAACTGATAAAAAAGGTGGTATATCCCATCGTTATACACCAACCCATTGGGGTCGTTCATCCATTTTTCCGGTGGTGAAAAATGAAATTGTGGCCTATATGCCTCTTTGTACGTTTCAACTGTTTCTACCAATTCCATTGCGGGTTTTTGATCCGTTTTATCTTTGCAGGAAGTCAAAACAAATAAAACAAAAGATACGCATACTACTTTCCGTAGTTTTATCATAAGACCTGATTATTTTCTTTAAAAATACCGAATTAAAAATAATATGGGAAGACCTCCATGCCTATTTTGTAAGCAGGTTCTTTCCGTAGAAACCATATCTTTGCAGCTGCATTTTGGATCAATACATTAAGAATGAAGTTGGTAAGGATTTTCTTTTTACTCCTATTTTGTAATTTCCAGGGATTTGGACAACAAACCATTGAAGAAATCCTTAAGCAGTTCAATACAGAAAACGTTCCCTATGTGGAATGTATCGATTTGGCCAAAATTGACCGTGTGGTCCTGTTAGATGCCCGGGAAAAAGAAGAATTTAATGTAAGTCATCTGAAACAAGCGGTTTGGGTAGGTTTTAAAACCTTTGAGCCTAAAACGGTGATTTCAAAAATAAAGGACAAAAATGCGCATATTGTGGTCTATTGTTCCATTGGCGTGCGTTCCGAAGATATTGCCGAGATATTAATGAAAGTGGGCTATACCCATGTTCAAAATTTATACGGAGGTATTTTTGAATGGAAAAACCAAGGGTATCCCGTTTTTGATACCCATGGCAATATGACCAATAAAGTACATGCCTTTGGTAAGCAATGGGAAAAGTTCCTGACCAATGGGGATAAAGTATATAGATAAGGCAGTACTATGAATTTTAGTTTACCTAAGGGAAAAAGTGGGGACGAACATGACGATAGGCACCACCGTACAGCGTCGGAAAATCTGCTCCTTATCTTCACTAGAAATCCGGAACTGGGGAAATGCAAGACTAGATTGGCAGCTACCGTAGGGGACGAAGCCGCTCTAAAAATCTATCAGTTTTTGTTACAACATACAGTTAAGATTACCAGAAGTCTTAAGGCGAGTAAAACTACGTACTATTCCGAAGCTATTTGGGAAGATGATATTTGGGATGCCACTATTTATGATAAAAAAATACAGCAAGGAGATGATCTGGGTCAGCGCATGTCCAATGCCTTCCAGTCGGGTTTTACATCTGGCTTTAAAAAAATTATCGTTATTGGAAGCGATATGTACGATTTAACTACGGCCGATCTAGAAAACGCCTTCGCTGTTTTAGACCAACATGATTATGTAGTAGGACCGGCAGAAGATGGGGGCTACTATTTATTGGGAATGAAGTTATACAACGAGGTCCTCTTCAAAAATAAGGCTTGGGGCAAGGAAACGGTGCTCAGGGATACCTTAAACGACATAAAGGACCAAAATATCAAACTATTGGAAACCAAAAATGACATTGACCTATACCAAGACATAAAGGATATTGAAGCGTTCCAACTTTTTTTAAAAGACATTAAAGCATGATGATGACGAGTAAACAATTGGAGGAATCCACCACATATTTAAAAAACAAGGGATTCGACACACCCCAAATAGGAATTGTCCTGGGTACGGGGCTGGGCAAATTGGTAGATGAAATAGAAAATCCCATAGAAGCACATTATAACCATATTCCCTTTTTTCCCTTGGCGACCGTAGAGTTCCATACCGGCAAACTGATCTATGGTACCTTAAAAGGTAAAAAGGTGGTGGTAATGCAAGGCAGATTCCACCTATATGAAGGTTATGACCTATTGGACGTTACCTACCCTATCCGCGTTATGCATCAATTGGGAATACAGAAATTGTTTGTTTCCAATGCGGCCGGAGCCATAAACCTCAACTTCAAAAAAGGAGATTTGATGTTGATCAAAGATCATATAAATCTTCAGGGCGGTTCACCTTTGGCCTTTAAGAATGTGTCCCAATTTGGTGACCGCTTTGTAGATATGAGCGAACCATACGATCTATCTATGCAAGCAAAGGTCATTGCTATTGCAGAAAGGGAAAATATTTCCTTACAACAAGGGGTTTATGTCTCCGTTGTAGGTCCGCAATTAGAGACCAAAGCCGAATATCGAATGTTAAAGATCATTGGAGCGGATGCCGTTGGAATGAGTACCGTTCCAGAAGTAATCGTTGCCAATCATTTACGACTACCTGTAGTAGCCGTATCTGTTTTAACCGATGAATGTGATCCCGATAATTTGCAAGCAGTTAATATTCAAGAGATTATAGAAATAGCGGGGAATGCCGAACCAAAGATGATCAAACTATTTAACGAACTAATTGCGGAAATATAGCCTATGGGCAAATAGTTGCCTTTATCGGTCCTTATAAAACCGACAGATCGTTAGAGGAAGTGAAGTTAAAATCCAAAAAAAAGAAATGAGTTATTTAGAAGTCACGAACGATTTATACAAGGAAGCAGCTTTGACTCCAGATGTTGGTCTCTGTTGTACTACCAATCCTATTTGGCAATTTCCCGGACTCTCTGTTCCCAAAATAATGCAGGAAATGAATTATGGGTGTGGCAGTACCGTTTCCGCCCAGGACCTCATCAACGATCCAAAGGTGTTGTACGTTGGGGTCGGTGGCGGCATGGAGTTATTGCAGTTCTCCTATTTCTCACGACAAAAAGGAGGAGTGATCGGAGTTGATGTTGTAGATGAAATGTTACAGGCCTCATATGACAACTTTAAGATTGCGGAAGAAGAAAACGATTGGTTCAAAAGTGAATACGTCAACTTGATCAAAGGCGATGCCCTACAGCTTCCCGTTGCGGATGAAAGTATTGATGTGGCCGCGCAAAATTGTCTTTTTAACATCTTTAAGGCCGAGGATCTAAAAAAAGCCGTTGCCGAAATGTACCGCATATTGAAGCCACATGGACGTTTGGTAATGAGCGATCCCACTTGCGAACAACCTATGAACGAAACACTTAGGAACGACGATCGTTTAAGGGCCCTATGCCTTAGTGGAAGTATCCCCATCAAGGATTATATAAAAGTACTCACCGATGCAGGTTTCGGTACTATTGAGATAAGGGCGCGCAAATCGTACAGGATATTGTCTCCCAATCACTACCCAACGGACGAACTCATACATATTGAATCCATAGAAATTGCAGCCATCAAAGATCCTATGCCCGTGGATGGGCCTTGTATCTTTACCGGTAAAACCGCAATATATTACGGAGACCAATCGCATTTTGATGATCACAAAGGACATGTATTATTACAGAATCAGCCTTTGGCCGTTTGTGATAAGACTGCGGCCGCTTTGGCCGGGTCCAATGATCAAATACACATCAGTGAAAGCACTTGGCATTACAATGGTGGGGGCTGCTGTTGAGGGAATAGATAAGATTCCAATCTCCTGGGAACGTATGGGGTGTATCGGACAAGGCGTTTTATCCGTCGTCATCCTGGACTTGTCCTAATAGTAAGAATATTGATTTTTCCTGTAAGGAAATTTGATCCGCTTAGACTTAATTTTTAAATTTATCATATGCGGGCTATTGCTTTGATGTTGCTATTTATTTCTAATATTTCCTGTGGAAACGCCAAACCAACAATTGAACGGGGCCAAGATCTTCCAAAAATTGAACCCCCTGCCTATGCCAAGGAAACTAAAACAAACCCTCCGACAACAGGGGTGCAGGAAACCGAAGAAATCATGGTGGATACTATAACTACACATGAAGCCACTGGGATTATAAAGAAAATGGTGGTAGTTAAGGAAACACCCAAGGAAAAATTTGACCACGGTGCCTTCGATAAATTACTAAAGACTTATGTAAATGCCAATGGAGATGTTGATTACAACGGTTTTAAGGCCAACAAAGCAGAATTAAAAGCCTATTTGGATGCCTTATCCGTCAATATGCCAACTAATGAGTGGGATAGGGCAGATGTACTTACTTACTGGATCAATGCTTATAACGCCTTTACCATACAATTGATTATAGATAACTACCCCATAAAGAGTATAAAGGATATAAAAGACCCGTGGGGAACACGATTTTTCAAATTAGGAACAAAATGGTATAACTTGGGAGAAATAGAGCATAAAATTCTTCGGAAAATGGGTGAACCCCGCATTCATTTTGCGATTAACTGCGCGTCATACTCCTGCCCCAGACTACTGAACGAAGCGTATACCACTGCGAAATTGGAAGGACAGTTACAGGAGATGACCATAGATTTTATATCGGATACCAAACGAAACGTCATAAGTAACGATAGGATACAATTATCCAACATCTTTAAGTGGTACAAGAAAGATTTTACCACAAAGGGTTCATTGATCGATTATATCAATGCCTATGCAAAGACGCCCATTTCCAACACTGCCAAAGTAACTTATCTTAAATACGATTGGAGCCTTAATGAAGCAAAATAATACGAAGACCATAAGTGTCATAGTTCCTGTTTTAAACGAGGAAGAACATGTTGGAAAACTTTTGACCTATTTGAAAAAAAATGTAGGTTCCAAAAAAAATATCCGGGAAGTTCTAATTGTTGATGGAGGTAGCTTGGATCATACCGTTACCATAGCATCCAACTTAGGGGCAACTGTATTACTTTCTAAAAAAGGACGGGCCAAACAAATGAATTATGGTGCACGGCATGCCAAGGGCGAAATATTGTATTTTCTCCACGTGGATACTTTACCGCCAAAAAATTTTGATGGTTTTGTGCTTAAGGCCACAGCCAATGGGCATAATTCCGGTTGTTTCAGAATGGAGTTCGATAGTAATCATTGGATGCTAAAAGTATTTGCATGGTTTACTAAAATGAACCACAAAATTTGTCGGGGAGGAGATCAATCCCTTTTTATCACCAAAGAACTGTTCACAAAGACCAAAGGTTTTAATGAGGAATATATTATTTATGAGGATAACGAATTCATTGGTCGTTTATACAAGATGACCAATTTTAAGGTACTCCCGCAGCGTGTGCAAACTTCAGCCCGGAAATATGAGAAAAACGGATTGTTGCGATTGCAATACCATTTTGGGATCATACACCTAAAAAAACTCTTTGGGGCACCACCCGGAGCCTTATACGATTATTATAAAAGAAAGGTAGCCTCTTAAGGCGCATACCAACATTTTGAACATTACAAAGAAAATGGACTACGATTTCTTTTTGGAACTTCTATATCCTTTGCCGCTAAGGCATAAAAAAATGTTTGGAATAGATGCCTTTTACATTGGCGAAAAAATTGTATTCGCCTTCTACAAAAAAGACGATACGCTCCAAGAAAATGGTATTTGGGTGGCTACAAAACGGGAACATCACAAATCATTACTTAATGAGGTAAAGGGGTTGGGATACATAAAAGGGTATGGGCCTAAAACTTGGTTGATACTCCATGAAACTTCCGATACATTCGAAGAAGAGGCCAACTATATTGCCGATCTTATCAAGGCAAATAGCCCGCGTATCGGGAATATTCCCAAATCGAAAGGAAGAGCGAAGATTAAATGACCTAAAATCACTACTTTTATAAAAAGACTACATTCTCTTTCCACAATAAGGTTCATCTTTGAAAACCATGAAAGTAGTTCCACAAGCCTTTTATCAGCATCCCAAAATAGAGAAAGTCCTTAGGAGCGGACGCTCCTGTGTTCTCCTTAAAAGTGTTGACGTTGCCGATTCGCAGCACCAAAGATATTTATCGGCACATGCATTGACCCTTGTTTTAAATGGTGTCCTGCAAATAGAGACCTTAGAAGGGGAACTACATAGGGTGCATAAACATCAGTTTATTTTTTTACCCAAGGGAATGTATATGATTTCCGATATTATTCCCAAAAACAAAACGTTTGATGCTATGGTTTTCTTTTTTGACGAAGAAGTTACGGACACTTTTTTGGCAAATTTAGAGCCTTTAAGCACCAATGCCGCTGCGGATATGCTTATCTTACCGTACACAGAAGATTTGCGTTTGTTCACGGATACCTTGTTAGCTTTATACCAGGGCAAACATTTGCATCAGTTTACAAAATCCAAGCTAGTCGAATTTTTGCACCTCATCGCCCTCGCCCCAGAAGGCAATGAATTTGTACATAGCTTACAATCCGTAAAGAACAGAGAGAAAAAGGGCATTGGTGCTTTTATGGAGGAACACTTTGACAAACCTTTGGATATAGAGGACTACGCGTATTTAACGGGTAGGAGCGTTTCTACCTTTCAACGCGACTTTAAAAGGAAATTTACTATCCCTCCTAAAAAATGGCTTATTCAAAAACGTTTGGAAAAAGCGGGCGAACTCCTAAAAGAAAAAGGCAATACCGTTACCGACACTATGCTTCAGGTAGGTTATGGGAATACCTCTCATTTTATAAAGGTCTTCCATAAGAAATTCGGTATTTCTCCCAAACAATATCAAATTCAACATCGAAAAGATATCCTTATCTAAGAGACTGTTTTGAAATATGTCGATTATTTTTTGACCGAAAAACACCATTTTTGATATTTTGGCAAATTTATGCCTCTTGTTTTCCTGCATCTTGCGATAAAATAATAAGACATGGAAAGAATAGGTTTTATCGGATTGGGCATTATGGGTAGTCGCATGGCGGCCAATCTTCAAAAGAAAGGAAATAAACTTACGGTATTTAATAGGACCAAGCATAAATCTCAAGATGTATTGAACAAGGGGGCCGTCTGGGCAGATAACCCTGTTGCTGTGGCCAAAGACATCACTATTATCATCACCATGCTGTCTACTCCAGAAGTGGTACGGAAATCCGCACTTGGAAAAAATGGGTTTTTAAACGCTATGGAAAAGGGAAGTATCTGGTTAAACTGTAGCACAGTCAACCCTTCATTCTCCAAAGAGATGGCCTCTATTACTCAGGATATGGGGCTCCGATACATTGATGCCCCGGTAGCCGGCACCAAAGGTCCGGCCGAAAAAGGAGAATTGGTCTTTCTGGTCGGCTGCGGAAAAGAAGATTTATTGGAGGTACAACCCCTATTGGATATCATGGGCAAAAAAACGATTCATCTAGGTGCTATAGGCCATGGTTCCAACATGAAGATGCTTATTAACCTATTATTGGCCCAATCCATGTTGGCCTTCAGTGAAGCCATGGTATTGGGCAAAAGAACAGGGCTTTCAGAAGAAACCCTTTTCAATGTCCTATTGAACGTACCCGTTACCGCACCTTTCCTGGCATTGGTGCGGCCCAAACTGGAAAGTGGGGACTATACACCTAACTTTCCGTTACAATGGATCCAAAAAGATTTGCATTTGGCAACTACTACGGCATATGAACAAGGAGTAGCGACCCCCTCTTTAAACATCGCCAAGGAGATTTTTGCACTAGCAAAACAAAGTGGTTATGCGGAACAGGATTTCTCCGCCATTTATCATTATTTACAAGCTTCGGAATAAACTACTCCTGTGTTTACAAATAAGGAACGGAATTCTTTTATAAACGTAACCGTTTGGCAGTATCTAGTAGCTAGTGACATTGGATAGTGGGGCTTTGCCGTTGGATAAATGGATGACCAGAAGCTGGAAGCTGGACATTGGATGATGAATTATGAGTTATGAGTTATGAGTTATGAGTTATGAAAAATAGAACCTTCAAACCGGATTACTTAGTCCTAAATTAAGTCTTTGTTCTTTTCTCTTTGCTTTAAAAACGAAATGAAGTCGCTTAAAAATCCGTTCTATTGCTCAAAATCCAACAATACCCCTTCTGCAATCCACTTGGCCAAGGCTTGCCTATTATCGGGATCTAGGATGCGTCTTTGATCCTTCGGATTCCGGATATTACCAATTTCTATATAAGCCATTGCAGGCAGTGTGTTCTTCACCAGATACAGATTGCTCCGGTCGGAAAAGGTGCCGGAGTACGGACGATTGGGCTGATACCTTCCATACTTCTTTATAAAAGTCTTATGGATACTCTCCGCCAATTGTTTCCCGTTGGTACTCTTTTCATGATGATAGAAGAACACATCTATATTTTGTCCGCGACTTCTGCTATCCACATGGGTAACGATCAATCTTTGATACTTTCCCGAATGCTTTAGATATAGCTTATTGACCGCATCTACGCGTTGTTCTAATCTTTCCAATTGACCTAAGGGTATCTTCTCATCCGGATAAACGATCTCGTCCCTATCGAGCTCCAAGGTTCTTTCATCACGAATTCCATCATTCTCATCCCTGACTATTACGTATACTTTGGCACCATGGGAAAGTAGTTCCCTGGCCAATCTTAAGGTAACATCATAAGCATACTCATCCTCGGCAATGATTTTTCCGTTATGTTCCTCGACCGCTCCCGGATCCGGGCCGCCATGGCCGGAAATGAGATAGTAAACAGTACCTTGAAGTCGCACACTTTTGGGAGCGACAAAAGATTGCTCCTTACCAAAAATAGGATACTCGGTACCCTTGGTAAGTTCTATCTCCGTACCCATCCGCGGTGCCGAATCCGGCGCATCCGGAATTAAATAGGGCCTACCCTCGTATAAATAGCTCCCATGCCAAATATTCTCCTCGTTCAATACAACGAAATCCGAATAATACTGCACTGGGTCCACACCTTGTTTCCTTAAAAGGGAAAAAATACCATCTCCTTTTTCGGCAACTACCGTCCTAAGGGAATCCTGCGCATATATTTGCCCAAAAATGAACAGGTGAAGAAATGTTGCTAATATGAATTTTTGAAAAGACACGGTTGAAATTCTTTACTACAAAGATTATCAAAAATACTGGCCAATTCCAAATACAATTCCTCGGGCCGCATCTTGTGTAATGCCATGTCCATAATCTATCCTGAAAATAGCGTTGAAAATACGCTTGTGTATAAAGCGGAAACCCACCCCCGGATATATCCTTAAATTTTGATCGTCACCAAAATCACTGAGATCACCACCAGGGTTACGCCAAGAACCACCATCTATAAAAATATTTCCTTGCAGTACAAACCAATCCTTGTCTATAAGCGTCTGTCTATACTCCGTGTTCAATACAATAGCCGCAGTACCGCGATCTATGGTATTGCCAACTCCGCGAATATTTAAATTGTTGTCCACGGCAAAGGGGGCAAAAGGAGAATCTACATTACTGGCGATGCCTAAGCGCAAACGACTTGCCCAATTACCGCGCTCCCCGATTCTATGGAAATAAGCAAAATCATTGAATCCGATTAAAAAATCGGGCAAGCGCGCATCCGAACTACTTACATATTGAAAGTTAAGGGTACTTTTAAAGCCGGAAAGATATTGATAGTAGTATGTGATAGCATCATAATCGTAAATAAACTTAATAAGGAATTTATCTACCACCAGTTCCATGGGCACTTCCGCATTGGTTGCGCCGAACAAAAACTGATAATCCTCGGTAAAAAAATTAACGCCCAATTCTATTCTATTCCTAAAATTGAACTCATAGAGTCCCAAAACTTCAAAAGACGTATTGTTGTATCTATAATCCGCGGTCTCGTTCTCAAAAAAAACTGGTTCTTGGGTAGTAAGGTCTTGAAAACTTAATGCAAGTCCCAATTTGTTATTGAACAGATAAGGCGCCCTAAGATTAACACCGAATGAATTGAAAATATCTCGCTGGTAGAAACCGCCCAAGGTAATGTTCCTTCCTAAAAGATTAAATTCCTGGACTCCAATCCGAAATGCAAAGTCATCATTGGTAGAGGTATACAGATTGGCAAATGGAATGATGGTAAAATTCTCCTCTATGTTATAGAATACATTGTATTTACCTTCCTCATTGGAGGGGAATACCTGAAAATATGCATGGGAAACCGAAGGCAAGCGCCTTAATCTTATGATATCCCTTTCCAAGGCAAGGGAATCCAACAAATCACCTTTTTTTACTCCTGCAATTTGCCTTATAAATGAAGATCTTGTCTTTTTATTCCCCTGTATCTTTACATCGACAACTATAGGTTCCTGTCCATATCCCAATACCAAGAAGCACCATAGAAAAAGTGACAGGTATCCCTTCATAACAAAGTCAAATTTTTGCGCTAAAGATAGACTATCATTTGTTAAAAAAGTTCACGGTCTTGTTTTATTTGGGGGTGTACAAAGAACTTCCCATATCATTGATACATGGTATAAAAATATTGAAGCACCTCTTCCGCAGGTTTGTTCTGCGGGGTAAATCTATTGTCTTTGGCCCCACCCACTTTTTCATGATGAATAAACCATTTCCATACAAAACCACCGGCAAACCAGTCCTCTTTCCAAAATTCCTCGAAAATCGCTTTTTTAGCATTTACCTGCCCCTCAAAATTCACGTTCATTTCATTTCTATCCACCAACCAAGGTTTTTTGGCCGTGTAATCCATACTTCTGTATCCAAACTCGGTAAACAAAACGGGTTTGGACATCGTTTCGGATAATGCTGAAATTTTTTTCTTATGAGGTTGCCACCCTATCTTTAGCTGCTCAACTGTGGGTGTCTTTTGTTCCGATAACGGAAAATAAGCGTCTATTCCTATATAATCCAGATCTTTCCAGAACGATGTACGGGGATACTCGTCCCAATTGGCAGCATAGGTAAGTTTTCCCTTGTAAATACCTCTGATTTTCTTGATCAGGCTTTTCCAATATTTCGGTCGGTTCTTCACAAATTGTTCCAGTTCAGTTCCTATGCAAAGGAGATCGGTCCTGGTCTCTTCGGCCAGGGAAGCATAGGTCAATATAAATTTGTCATAAGAGTTTTCCAATATTTTCCATTCCTCTTCGGACTTCATTTTTAGACCTCCGGTAAATTCTCCCCTCCAAATCCAAATCTGAGGTTTCAACATCACCTTTACACCGTTCTTCTGCAACAATTCTATATATTGTTTGGCGCCTTTTTTAGTCTCTCCGTACCATTGCCTATCGGTATCAAAAATAATCCGGGGAGAGTTTAAGTCGCGTATAAAACCAAAGGGCATTACCGCTGCATAGCTGGCATTAACATTAAGAAGTGAGTTCACATGCTCTTGGGTAGCCTTTTCCCTGGCGCCCACAAAACTTACCCCGTTAATTTTTTCTTTATCCTGACTACTGCAGGAGAATTGCAATAAACAAAATAAAAAAAGCCCTATTTTTCTCATCATTGATTTAGAATAAGGCTTCTAAAATATAACTTTTATAGGCTATTTCTTAAAAAATAGCTCGTAAACCTATGTTAAAGGTCTCCCCAAGACCGGTATTGCTCCCCCTGACAAAATTAGTATACAAAGCTTCTATGTTCAGCGCCTTGGTCAGCTGATATTTAACACCACCACCAAGAGCCGTAAAATCCTGTTCAAAATCATTGCCCAAGTCTATGCGCTGTAAGTGTTGGGCCAGTACTAAAACAGTAAATTTGGAACTTGGAAAATAACTTAGGAACAACCCAGGATTAAGGTTCAGGCTATTATTGGCAAAACTTTCTTCCTCGTCCCCAAAATTAAGTTCGGTAGTAAGCTCCGTGAACAATTGCCATTTGTCTCCAGGAAACGTATAATCATAAAAAAAACGATTCTGAAAAACAAATCCATTCTGTTCCAGAAATACTCCGTTCTCGGTCTCATTATCTATCAATGGAATAAATAAAGAACTTTGTATAGAAAAATTACTTACCGAAGCAAAAGGCACAAATTTTACGGATGGCGCAATGGCAGTAAGCCCGGAACGTGCCGTACCTTCCTCCCCATCAAAACTGAAAACATCCAAAGCACCACGGTCATTGATGACATTGGAACGAAATCTAAGGATAGTTCCCACGTTCCATCGCTTATTCTCCCCCACCCCTGTGTATGCCTCCAAGGTAGCCGTAAAAAATGTCTGCCTTGGCTCCTCACCATCGGTAAACGTACTCTCTGTCTGTGTGTATAAATTATTAAACCATTTTAAATCCCATTGTCCCTTACCTATCAATTTTGAAGGGGTATATTGTTGAATATTACTTTTCTGTTGTTGTGCTTCATCATCGGTATCCGTATCTTCCTGTGCAAAACTTAATGTTGCCATAAAAAGCAAAGCGATAAGCATTGCGTAGTTTCTAATCAGTTTCATTGTAGTAGTTATTTAGATTTTTTATTATTTAGTTTCATTTAAGGTCCAATTGTAACTGTAATAGGAAGTTTTGGCTTTTTCGGGAAGTTTTTCCGTTCTGTATTGATTTATATAAGCAACCAAACTCTTACCATCTTTTGTAAAATCTCCGTTGTACCATTCAAAAATTTGGGAGATACCCACTTTATTTTTACCGACTCTGATAAATTTTGGATCGTTCAACGCTAATTTGGTCTGCGTTTCCAATTGGGCTTCCAAGGTAGATGGCAAATAGGCCTCATTTATTATGGGAGGACATCCCAGGCCGGCACAAACAAGTACAAAGTGAAAACGGGACTCGTTAGGGAAATTTGCACGGAGCAGTTTATTTTCAATATTATTTAGCGTAATATGCTGACCTCCAATCGCATATTCCGTTTTATCAAAAAACCCGGGTTTATCCAATGGGGACTTTAACGGGTAATTATCCACTACTCCCTTGATAACGGAAAGATTGTACCCATTTATCCAAAAAGCCTGATATTCCGCCACATCAGTTTTTGAAACGGAAATACCCGCTGCAAGGGCAATCAATTCATTAAGCAATGACGGATCCTTTTCAATGGTTGCGTAGGCTACCCTTCCGTTGTTCACATAGGACTTGAAAAAAGTGTCCGCTTTTGAAAAAAATTCCGAGGTCCCTTGTCCGTAACCAAAGGATAGGGAGAACAAAAAGATGGCTACATATGTAATGGTCGTTTGTTTCATTGTAATGGTTTTATGAATTGTAAACTGACGCTTAGGTCGAAGGGTTCAACTATACCCTACAGAAAACATAAAATTTTAAGATTTATTTAAGATTTTAAAAACCAAGGAGTTAGACGTACGAACTTTGTGGTGTATCCTTACAAGCATGTCCGGTATTTAAAATCTTTCTAAATTAAAGTGGAAAATTAAGTTCTTATATTTAAGGGCGACCTAAAAATTATAATACCCAATTACAATACATGGAAAACATCGTTATCATCGGTAACGGCATCGCTGGAATCTCTGCAGCCAGGCATATCCGAAAACTATCCGACAAAAGAATCATCATTATTTCCGCGGAAACCGATTACTTTTTCTCCCGTACAGCGCTTATGTATGTATATATGGGGCACATGAAGTTCGATCATATTCAGCCCTATGAAAACTGGTTTTGGGAAAAAAATAGAATAGAACTGGTACGGGGCTACGTAACACAGGTAGATCATAGCGAAAAAAAGCTCTTGCTAGATAATTATAAAACCATCATATACGATAAACTGATTATTGCCACGGGGTCCAAACCCAATAAGTTTGGTTGGCCCGGACAAGATCTCCACGGAGCACAGGGATTGTATTCCAAACAAGATTTGGATCTATTGGAAGTATATGCCCCGAACAAAGAAGTTTGTAAACGAGCGGTTATCGTAGGTGGCGGACTTATTGGGATAGAATTGGCCGAGATGCTACGGAGCAGGGATATTCCAGTAACCTTTTTGGTGCGGGAGACCAGTTTTTGGAACGGTGTGCTTCCCCAAGGGGAATCACAAATGATCAATGAACATATTTTGGAGCACCACATCGATTTAAAATTGGAAACCAATTTGGTCGAAATAATTCCGGATGAACACGGGAAGGTCAAAGCGGTTACTACTGATAAAGGTGAAACCATTGCATGTAATTTGGTAGGACTTACCGCAGGGGTAACTCCCAATGTGGATTTCCTAAAAGACTCCGGTATTGAATTGGGAAGGGGTGTTAAGGTAAACCGGTATTTGGAGACCAATATACAAGATGTCTATGCCATTGGTGATTGCGCGGAACAACATGAGGCCATTGGCAACCGTAGACCTATTGAGGCGGTTTGGTATACGGGACGCATGATGGGCGAGACCGTGGCACAGACCATTTGCGGCAACAAAATAGAATATAAACCGGGTCATTGGTTCAATTCCGCTAAGTTTTTGGATATTGAATATCAGACCTACGGATGGGTTTTCAGTGAACGGGGCATGAAAGAAAACGAACAGCATTTTCACTGGAGACATCCCCAAGAAAAAGTATGTATCACAATTGCCTTTGATAAAGAAACCAAACAATTTTTGGGTATCAACACCTTTGGCATTCGTATGCGGCACGAAATCTTTGATCGTTGGCTGACCGAGGAACAAAGTGTAGACCACATCATAGAATATTTAATAGATGCCAATTTTGATCCTGAATTCTATTCACATTATGAATCCGATATCGTTTCTAAATTCAACCATGAATTCGGAACGAACATTAAACTAAAGAAAAAAAGCTGGAAAAGAA